>CAYOVG010000046.1:0-27045 GCA_964407285.1 uncultured Syntrophobacteraceae bacterium | reverse complement strand
CAACCCGCAACCCCCAACCCGCAACCCGCAACCCCCAACCCGCAACCCGCAACCCGCAACCCGCAACCCGCAACCCGCAACCCGCAAGCGCCTACTCCTGCTGGACAAGAAAACCGGCAAGAGCCTTCATTTCCGGTTCGGACAATCCCCGGATCTTGACCAGAGCGGATTGCATCACACCCGCCTTTTCGGATACCATGATCGACGGCGCGTCTCCCTTGAAATACCGCAGGAGGCTTTCGCTGTTGCCGCCATAAGCCGCGGAAATCTCTTTCAATGAAGGACCGGCGCCTTTCCGGTCGGGTTTATGGCAGAAGCCGCACTTCAGGGAACTGAAAACCGCACCTCCATCCCCGTCAGCACTGAGCGCGGGCAAACACTCGAACATGGACATACCGGAAAGAACAAGAAAGATCCCCATTGCGGAAACAACCAGACGCATCGCAAATCCTCCATCGGGATACGAACAACAATGTTTTTACTCAACGACTGTTTCATGCGGCAGCCGGCCCGCCGGCCCGGCCGGTCCCTAGATATTGCAGGGCTTACGGATGATGCCGCAAAACCCGCCCTTCACATATTCGAAAACGGTCTCTTCACCACAACGACCGCGGGAGACAATCACTTTCATTCCGGGCTCGACGGCCCTCAATGCATCAAGAGCGGTGAATTTCCAGTTCTCTTCGGACGCAGCCACATAGAGATGAAAGGCAGTCCCTAAGAATGGCGTTTTTATAAATTTCCGCTTGAGCGCGCCGGAGTATAAACCATAATCTCAAAGGTATGAAGAAAAGGAGAGAGGTATTTTCAGGATGACGACGCATCCCCCGGCGCCGGTTTGTCTGCGTCCCATAAAGCCCGAACCGTCGTTCCCGCGTCTTTCATGGAAGTGATCGAGAAGATGCCGCCCGAGGAATCCACCCTTTCCTGCATGCTGACAAGTCCCAGGCCGCAACTGGAACACCTGGAATCGAACCCGTTGCCGTTATCGGCAATCATCAGTTCTATCTTCTCCTCCTCCGTCTTTACGAGCGACAGGAGCACCCGGTCGGCGCTGCTGTGTTTGGCCGCGTTGTTCAGAGACTCCTGGATAACCCGGAAAATGATGATCTTCAACCGGTCGGGAATCTCATCCTCCTGGATGCCCACCTTCATCTCGACGCGCATTCCGAAACACATGGCCTCGAATTTTCTGGAAAACCAGTTTATCGTGGACACAATCCCCAGATCATCCAGTATGGAAGGACGTAGATCCATGTACATCCGCTGGGTTTCCTGGATGCACTGCTGCACCAGGGGGATAACTTCCTTCAACGCGGAGCACACTGGGGCATCCGGATCATCCGCCCGCTGGACGGCATTCTCCACTCCGAACTTGATGGCGCTGAGCAGCGAGCCGATACTGTCGTGGAGTTCCCCCGCAATTCTCGTTCTCTCCTCCTCCTGCGTCGAGAGGACCCTGGCAGACAGCTCACGCAGTTGCTTTTGCGACTCCGTCAACATCTTGTTCGCCTCGATCAACTCGGTCGTACGCTCCTCGACCTTTTTCTCCAGTCCATCACGGGCCCTGCGCAATTCCTCCTCGGTATGCTTAATCTCGGTCAGATCCATATCCAGGCAGTACAATTCGGGACTCCGGCCGGGTATCTGAACGACGGCGTGGCTGGAAAAAACCGGCACCAACGAACCGTCCTTCCGCATCAACTGCAACTCGGCAGCGGGTTCGGGCCGTCCGGTATCGACCATCCGTCGAATCACCTTCCGCGCCTCGCTCCTCATAAACGGAGGAATGATCAACTCCAGCAGATTCTTTCCCAAGGCCTCCTCACACGTGTATCCATAGAGTTTGACGCTGGCCTCGTTCCAATAGGAAACGGCGCCGTCAGCCGCATATCCCTGCACCGCGACGGTCGGCACGTACTGCAGCAGCGTGCGAAACCTTCGCTCGCTTTCCCGTAGCGCCTCTTCCGCTCGCTTGCGTTCGGTAATGTCCCTGCAAAGGCAGATGATCCTCACCCCCTCGGACGTCGGAAGGGCGGTGGAGTTGATCTCGATGGGGATGAACGTCTTCTCGGCATTTCTGTAGAGCACCTCGAAATTGCAGGCATGGCCCTGTTGCAGGCGTTTCCCGCCTTCTTCGACACCATCCCCGAAGCCGTTGGGCGCAGTCCATTCGGCCACGTTCCGTCCGAGAATCTCCCCCAACGCAACATGCCCCGTGAGCCGCACGTATTCCCTGTTCGCATCCAGTACACAACCCGTCTCATCGAGAATAACGTAACCGGTGCCGGTCGTTTCCACGAGAGCGCGGTACTTCTCCTCGCTCTCGACAAGCTTGCGGTTCATACGGCTCGCGCGCCACATGTATCTCAGCCGGTGCCCCAGGATAACCCAGTTGATCGGCTTGGTGATAAAATCCGTTGCTCCCACGTCGTAGGCGCGGTTGATGGAGTCGTTGTCATCCAGGCCCGTCATCATGAGCACGGGAGTGTGCTCGTGCTCGGGGATTCCGCGCAATTCCCGGCAGACGGAAAAGCCGTCCCCCTTCGGCATCACGACATCCAGGAGCACGACACCGGGTTGCATGCTTCGAATCAGAGCGAGCGCCCGTTCGCCGTCCTCGGCTTCCACGATGGAAAAGCCGATCCGCTCGAGGCTCGCCCGCGCAAGAATCCTGATAGCCGGATCATCGTCGGCTACGAGCACCAGCGGGGTATCGCTTCGGGCATTATTCTCACTCATATCCTGCTCGTTCAGCCTATTTATCCCGATTCTCCTCTGTACGGCCAGGTGCGCCCTCGCTTCCGAACACCTCGTTGACCCACCCCATTGCAGCCACCATGTTTGGAAAGCCCGTGGTCGTCAGAGACAACAGCAGCACATGGTGGATTTCCTCGGGCGTCGCCCCGTGCGCAAGCGCTTTGCGGGTCTGGGACATCACCGCGCCCCTGGAGTTGGCGCCGATGGCGATCCCGAGCTTGATCAGGTCCTGGAACTTATCTTCAATGGGACCCGCGTTCCGGCATGCGGCGCCTAATTTTTGGTAGTCTTCAAGGACTTTCGGGAACTTTTCGGAAAATTTCTCATAGATATCCGGCAGATACATACGGTTCTCCTTTTCGTTTCGTCGGGTGGCCACCCAATCCCATGCACAAATCCAAGCCGTCGAGCACCTTCTTTCAAACCGGATCAGCACGTATCATACGCTTTTATGCCTCTTCCGGTCAATGCAATCATAATACCGATCCGTCAGATTATCAGCAACAACTCTCACGCATTCATTCAAGTCCGATTATTGACTCCGGAGGCGAAAGCGTTTACACTTTCACCCGAATTATAAGTCATTGTATTCCAATGAAGATCCGCTCATGCAGTTTGCGGGGTTTTTGCGGGACTGTCCGGGGCGATCTTATCGACCCAAACTCATTGCGGGCCCCCTCTCCCCGTCGGAGCGGTTTGGAATCCGGCAGGGGTCTGCCGGGGAAATTGAGGATCAAGGATTTACGTGCAAGCGATACGTGTGTTTCTTTTTTATGCCGGTTTGTTTTTTTTCACCATTTTTTTCGGTTCCATGGCGACGGTCATGGGAGTTCTCTTCCGCAGAACCGACCTGGCTCACCTCTGCGGGCGGATGTGGGGAAACGCGCACCTTTGGGCAGCCGGAGTCGAGGCGCGCGTGGAAGGCCTGGAGAATATCGAACCGGAGCATCCGTATATTTATGCGTCCAATCACCAGGGATGGTTCGATATTTTCGCCATCCTCGGGAGACTGCCGGTTCAATTCCGATGGCTCGCCAAGGAGGAGTTGTTCAGGATCCCGTTTCTGGGCCTGGCGATGCATTCCATCGGATATATCCCCATCGACCGCGGGGACCGGCGAAAGGCCTTCATGAGCATCCGCCGGGCTTCCGAACAGGTGCGCACCGGAACATCCATAGTCATATTCCCCGAGGGCACCAGGAGCCGCGACGGCATGCTGCAGGATTTCAAGAAGGGCGGTTTCATACTCGCGATGCAATCCAAGCAGCCCATAGTCCCCGTCACCATAACCGGTTCATACCGGATTATGCCCAGGCACGGCTGGACGCCCGCACCGGGCGTTATACGGATTACCGTCGGCAAACCCATCCCCACGGCCGGCCTTACGAATAAGGACCGTGGAGCTCTCATTTCCGAAGTTCGCCACTCCATCATGGCGCACCTGCCGCAAAGCGAGGGGGGATTGCTTCCCGACAGGGCAGTCCCGCCCCTTGAGGCCATACCGAAGCGACTACACAAGGAAACCGTTCGAATATGAATGAATGCGTCAATTGCCGCACCTCTCATCCTTTGCGCGTCATACCCCTGGGCGGCCTGGGTGAAATCGGTCTCAATCTCATGGTAGTCGAATATGGGGACGGCATCGTAGTGGTCGATGCGGGACTCATGTTTCCGGAAGAAGACATGCTCGGCATCGACATCGTCATTCCCGACTTCACCTACCTGAGAGAGAATCGCGACCGCCTGCGCGCCCTGGTGGTGACGCACGGCCACGAAGACCATGTGGGGGCCATTCCGTTTTTTCTCAGGGAATTCCAGATTCCCGTCTATGCCACCCCCCTCACCATCGCGCTCATACGGGAAAAACTCAAAGAGCACGGTCTCCTCGACCGCTCCCGGCTCATCGAGGTCGAACCGCGCTGCAAAGTGTCCATGGATCCTTTCGAGGTCGAGTTCATACGGGTGTGCCATAGTATTCCCGATGGAGTCGGCCTGGCCATCCGCACTCCCCTGGGCACGATCATCCATTCGGGGGACTTCAAGATCGACGAGACCCCCATCGACTGCAAACTCTTCGACGTGGCGCGCTTCAGCGTATACGGAGAGGAAGGCGTTCTGGCCCTCTTTTCGGACTCGACGAACGTCGAGCGCGAAGGGCATACTCTCTCGGAAAAGGATGTGGGAAACACTCTCCGGGAGATCTTCCGCGAATGCACGGGACGCATCATCGTTGCCGTCTTCGCCAGCAACCTGCACCGTATCCAGCAGGTGATACGGCTGGCGAAGGAATTCGACCGCAAGGTGCTCCTCAACGGCAAGTCCATGCTGACCAACGTGCGTATCGGCCGGGAACTCGGGTATGTGGACTTCCCTTCGGACCAGGAGGTCAACCTGAACGACCTCCCCAAGCTCTCCGATTCGCAGGTGCTCATCCTGACGACGGGAAGCCAGGGCGAACCCATGAGCGCCCTCACCCGAATGGCCTTCAACGACCACAAGAAGCTCAAGATCAAGCCGGGAGACACCATCATCCTTTCCTCCAAGTTCATCCCCGGCAACGAGCGGAACATCCAGACCATCATCAACCACCTCTACCGCCAGGGGGCCGAAGTCATCCACGAGCAGGTGCGGGACATCCACGTCTCCGGCCATGCCTACCAGGGAGAGCTGAGGCTTATGCTCAATATCGTGCAGCCCCGCTATTTCGTTCCCATCCACGGCGAGTACAGGCACCTGGTCAAGCATCGGCAACTGGCGATGTCCACCGGGATTCCGCCCGAGCGATGCCTGCTGGCCGAAAACGGTAACGTGATCGCTTTCGGACGGGATGAGGAGACGGGCCTGGTTGAGGCGCGTATCGAGGAAAACGTCGATGTCGGGCGCACCTATGTGGACGGCAAGGGAGTCGGAGACGTATGCAATATCGTTTTGCGCGACCGCCGGCACCTTTCCGAGGACGGACTCGTCATCGCGTCGCTGGTCGTGGACAAGGAAACGAGAGTGATCCTGACCGGACCCGACATTATCACCAGGGGCTTCATCCTGGAGGAGAACAAGCCGGAACTGCTGGATGAAGCCAAATGCATCGTCCTGGAGGTGTTCGACCGGTTCCTCGAACAGGGATTCGAACTCACGTGCGCGGACCTGCAGATGGAGATACGCCGGGACCTGAAGCGGCACTTCAATCGTCTGCTCGAGCGCCGTCCCGTGATCTATCCGATCATCATCGAGGTATGATTTGAAAGCCCGAACGTCCGCGGGCGAGCGCCGTGCCGTTCTTTGAGCCTCGCCCGCGGGGCGTCTTTACGCGATTACGGCCCCCACTCGCGACACGGCCATCGAGATACACGAGCAGCGCACCTATTTCCCCTTAAAAATCAACGACTAAGCGTTACAGCAATTTACTCTAATCAATCAGGGTGTTTTCTGGTATTATTTTGACCGGTCCACATCCGATTCATCCATGATGAACCAGATGCTCTATCCTGATGTATATTGCTGTATATGACCTGCTTTCGTAAGGGGGGGATATATCCGTGGAGGGGAAGAAGCACGAAATCGGCGCTCTTTGTATCCTGGTCGCAACGTTACTCGTTTTTTTCAGTGTTATTTCCTACGATTCCAAGGACCCCACCCCTTTCACCAGTTCGGCGCTCACGCCCCCCTCGAACTGGATAGGGACTTTCGGGGCTATTCTCGCTCTCGGTCTCATGTATGTTTTCGGCATTACAGCCTACCTTCTCCCGCCGTTGGGCTTCTGGATAAGCTGGGCGCTCTTGCGGGGCCTGCCCGTTCTTCCCTACGGGCGAATGCAGTCCGTCGGAATTGCGCTCATCCTGGTAAGCCTCATGAGCCTGGCTCCTTTGATATCTCATCCTGCCGGCGAGATTACCCTTTTCGGCTGTAAAATCCGAACGGGATGTTTCATGGGAACTCTCTTTGCCGACTTTCTCCGATCGAACCTTCATATCCTGGGAGCCTACATCCTCCTCACCGGGACCCTTCTTACAGGCCTTATGATCGCCACGCCGTTTTCCCTCCAGACCGCCCTTGACCTGATATTGCGCGTGCTGAGCGTTACGTTGCACACTGCCGGAACGGCCGGAGGCAGGCTTGTGCGTTCAGGCGCGGTCCGGTGCGGAGATCTGTGCCGCAGGGGTTTGCGCCGGAGAGAAAGCGATGAAGTGCTTCTTCGCGAAGAAGACGTGGTAGGCGAGGAGACCGTGCCGGCGGCTTTCCTCCCCATGGCGGACAACGGGAACGGCATGGCCGACGCCGGAGATCGGGATGCCCTCGGAGATGACGCTCGCGTCCGCGACGTTCGCGGCCGTGACGCTCGCGGCCGTGACGCTCGCGTGCGCGGCAACGGTCGATGCGGAAAACAGGCGGGGTTACGCGCCCAGTCGACGGTAACGGACACGAACGCGCCGTCGCTCGAATCGGAATCCGGTCCTGGTCCGAACGACGACGCAGGCGTCGATTCCGAACCCGTTCTCCCGGAGGATAAGGAGATGGCGGAGGAGTCGGGTCCCCCGACCGCCCCCGTTCTTCGAATCGCCAAAAAGGAGCAGGGCGGCGACGACGCGGCGCTTTTCTCGCCTCAACCTCCTTCCCCCGGACAGTACAGTGTTCCCGACCTGCGACTCCTGGACACATATGAGGAGGATGCGAAGGGACCCGACCCAAAGCTTCTCGAACGCAACGCAAGAATTTTGGAGGAGAAACTCGCGGACTTCGGCGTGCAGGGGCAGGTGGCGGACATATGTCCCGGCCCGGTAATCACGCTCTATGAATACACCCCGGCCCCCGGCATTAAGATCAGCCGAATCGTGAGCCTCACCGACGACCTCGCCATGGCGCTTCGGGCCATAAGCATTCGCGTGGTGGCCCCCATTCCCGGCAAAGCCGCCATAGGAATCGAGATTCCCAACAAGGAGCGGGAACTGGTGTCCATCAGGACCATTCTGGAAAGCGATGTTTTCATGTCCTCGAAGGCCCCGCTCACCATCGCCCTGGGCAAGGACACCACCGGGCGTCCCGCAACCGCGAACCTGGCCAAAATGCCTCACCTGCTCATCGCGGGCGCCACGGGAACCGGGAAAAGCGTGTGCATCAACACCGTGCTGAGCAGCCTGCTCTACCGCAACACTCCCAACGAGATGCGCATTCTCCTCATCGATCCCAAGCGAATCGAACTGAGCAGCTACGAAGGCATTCCGCACCTGATACATCCCGTGGTCACCGACGCCAAACTGGCGACCAAAGCTCTGCGCTGGGCGGTGCAGGAGATGGAGATGCGCTACAAACTCATTGCGGACAAGAATGCGCGCAACATCGAAAGCTATAACAACGTCCTGGCCAAAGAGAACGAAGCGAGGAATAGACTGCAGGCAGTCGGACCGGAATCGGGACCGGAATTCGTTGAGACCGGGGGGATAGAGGAAAACGTTGTTCCCGCCGACCCGGGACTCCGGCACCACCATATGCCCTACATGGTGATCATCATCGATGAACTGGCGGACCTCATGATGGTGGCGTCGCGAGAGGTCGAAGAGTCGATCATGAGGCTCGCCCAGATGGCCCGCGCCGCGGGCATTCATCTCATTCTGGCCACCCAGCGCCCGTCGGTCGACGTTCTTACCGGCGTCATCAAGGCGAATATTCCCACTCGAATTTCATTCCAGGTCTCTTCACGTATCGACTCTCGCACGATTCTTGATACAATGGGAGCTGAGAATTTGCTGGGGGCGGGCGATATGCTCTTCCTCCCGCCGGGGACGGCAAAGCTGCAACGCATCCACGGCGCGTTCATATCCGAAGCCGAAGTGCAGCGCCTTACGCAGTTCTGGCGCTCCCAGCAACTCGTGAGCGACCCGCTTCGGGAGCGGGTCAACTTCCAGGACGATTCCTCCTCCAACGACATCGGTGAGGACGATCTGGACGAAAAGTACGAGCAGGCGGTCCAGGTGGTCATGGAGACGCGGCAGGCATCCATTTCGATGCTGCAGAGGCGGCTTCGCGTGGGCTACAACCGGGCCGCCCGGATGATCGATGTGATGGAGATGCAGGGAATCGTGGGACCCTCCGATGGCGTGAAACCGCGGGAGGTATATGGTCCCAAGGTGAACTGACGAAGAAGAAAGCATTCGGGTGAAGAAGCTATGAAAAAATCGAGATTTAAATTACCAATGAATCTATTGAAATGGTCCACGGTTTCGGCGGCGCTCGTCTTCTGTTTCTTTTCCGCCGTGATCTCGCCCGCGCCGTTGCATGCGGAGCAATCTCCGGCTCCGGCGCTCAAGGATATCCTGAATAGGACGGAAAACTACTATCAGCAGATCAAAGCGTACACGGCCCACTTCCGCCAGCGGACTATGTCGGCGACGGCCAGCGGACTGTCCAGCGAGGCTTCGGGTACGCTCTACTATCAGAAACCCCGACAGATGCGATGGGAATACGAAACGCCCGAGAAGCAGACGTTCGTGGCCAGCAGGCAGTACGCGTGGATGTACGTGCCCGCCGAGAAGCAGATTTCTCTCTTCGAAGGCGAAGCTTTCTTTGCCTCTCCACTGGCGAGGACCTTCTTCGACGGGGTCTTCGAACTCAGAAAGCAGTTCGAAGTGAATCTCGACTCCAGGGAGACGACACAAAACACTGCCGTTTTGAACCTCGTTCCAAAGAAGGAGGACCCTCACGTCAAGTCCCTGAGACTCTGGATCAGCCTGCAGGACTACCGGATCGTGAGCGTTGAAACGCGGGACGCCATGGGAAACGTCAACCGGCTCACCATCGAAGCTCAAAAAGACGCCCCGGGACTTGAATCCCGCATCTTCCAACTGGACGTGCCGTCCGGCACGCTGATCATGGACCCGGAAGGAAGGCAAATGAGCCAATCTCAGATTCAGGAACTACAGCAGAAGATCAACTCCCGGTAGCGGGATCTGGGTTTTCCTCGTGCTCATCGTAACGGCATAACGAATTTTCATTCCAACAGGACAAGGCGAAAGAATGCCCACGGAAATGCAAACGAAAACCGAAGAGATCGCAAACCGGGTACGGGAGCTGAAACAGAAGAGACGGGCCATAATTCTGGCTCACAATTATCAGTCCCCGGAGATCCAGGACATCGCCGACATGATGGGGGATTCGCTGGAGCTGAGCCGCAAGGCGGCATCCACCGATGCGGAAGTGATCGTGTTTTGCGGCGTTGCCTTCATGGCGGAGACGGCGGCGATACTCAATCCCGGGAAGGTGGTGCTCCTGCCGGCCGCGAACGCGGGTTGCCCCATGGCCGACATGATCACACCGGAGGATGTGGCCGCCATACGAAGAGACCATCCCGGAGTTCCGGTCATCACTTATGTGAATTCCACGGCGGCGGTCAAGGCGGAGAGCACGGTTTGCTGCACTTCCGCCAATTCCATCAAGGTAGTGGAATCCTTCGCGGAAGCGGATACCGTCTTCATGGCTCCGGACCGGAATCTTGCGATGTACACCGCGCGCCATACCGGGAAGAAGGTCCTCCACTGGCGCGGCTACTGCCCGATCCACCATAATTTGAACCCCCTGGAGGTGCGGGAGCGAAAGCGGGAACACCCCGGCGCCCTATTCCTCGCCCATCCCGAGTGCCCGCCGGAGGTGCTGGACCTGGCCGACGCAATCGAGAGCACATCCGGGATGCTTCGCTTCGTGCGGGAGAGTTCTCACAAGGAGTTCATCATCGGCACGGAATCGGGGATCATCCACCCGCTGCAAAAGCAGAATCCGGGCAAGCGGTTCTATCCGGCATCCGGCAATATGATCTGCGAGGACATGAAGAAGACGACTCCGGAACTCGTGCTCCGGGCGCTCGAAACCCTGGAACCCGGAATCACCGTGCCCGAAGACATTCGCGTTCGCGCCCTATCCGCCGTGGAGCGGATGCTGGTTGTCGGGTGAGAAGAGGAAGCGCCGCGGCCTGCCCCGGCCATGGAAGAGGAGAAAGCCTGTCCGATGTCAGCCGAGATTCAACCTGAAAGAGGCAAGGCCCGTATCGCCGTCACGATGGGCGACCCGTCGGGGGTGGGGCCCGAGATAATCGTCAAGGCGCTCGCCGCGCCGGAAACGGCGCGGACGTGCGAACCGGTGATCGTCGGAGACCCCTTGGCGCTCAGGCGCGCGATGGATCTGCTCGGGAAGTCGCCCTCCGATCTCGCGGAGTTTCGCCTGATCGATACGGTGAGTCTTTCCACATCGGACATCGCTTTCGGCAGTCCTTCCGGAGCGGCCTGCCGCGCGGTGGTGAGCTACATCGAGACGGCCGTACGGATGGCCATGGCCGGAGAGGTCGACGCCGTCTGTACGTGCCCCATCCACAAAGGAAACCTGAACCGGCACGGGTTCTCATTTCCCGGCCATACGGAGTTTCTCCAAAGCCTCACCGGCAGCGAAGATGTCGTCATGATGCTCGCCGGCCCCCGTCTGCGGGTTACCCTGGTGACGATTCATGAGGCGCTGTCCGCCGTTCCCGGACTTCTCACTCCGGAGCGCATCCAGAAAACCATTCGCATCACCGGGGAATCGCTCCTGAGGGATTTCGGTCTCGACCGCCCCCGCCTTGCCGTCGCCGGCTTGAACCCTCATTCGGGCGAGGGCGGCCTCTTCGGAAGGGAAGAACTGGAAGTGATTCAGCCCGTTGTGGATTCCTTCCAGGGGAGCACATACGGGGTGAGTGGTCCCCATCCCCCCGATACCCTGTTCCACCGCGCGTATAACGGTGAATTCGACGTCGTGGTCTGCATGTACCACGACCAGGGTCTCATACCCATAAAGCTCGTTCACTTCGAAAATGCGGTCAACGTAAGCCTGGGCCTTCCCATAATCCGCACATCCGTGGACCACGGCACCGCATACGACATCGCCGGAACGGGGAAAGCCGATCCGGGCAGCCTGCTGGAGGCAATCCGCCTTGCAGCCTCCATGGCCCGTAACCGGCGCGCATGGAGTTAGATAAGGATTTGCGGATTGTGAACCCGTGCTTCGTAACCGTGTATGTAAACCGAAGAAGGAACCGAAACAGGAAATCGGCCCCTCCGACCGGACGCGTTCGCGAAAGAAGTTGCTACCTGCTCCTGGAATGTGATAATAATGCGGCGTTTCTATGGAAATTGTCCCTATGCACCTTTCATGGCGTGTGGTTGACCGATTGACCGCGGAACCGTATGGGACCTCCCACGACCTGTTCTCCACTTCTCGGGTTCTGTCGGAAATCGGCTGTATCAGACAACTGCAAAGTCCTGAGTCGCCCCCCGGGATCTGCCGGCCGGAGTAGCAGATTCTCCTTTCCCGCAGGGACCGGTGCACAGGTAAGAAAATCCCATTCAGGCCGCGAGAGAAGTACTATGCTAAAGAAAACCATTCTTTTCTTTTTCGGCGTGTTTTTGATGTGTTCCCTTTCTCTTCCTGCCTTCCATGGGGCCGAAGCCGCCCGCGGTAAGAACAACGCGAAGAAGAGAACGGAGTCCCAGCAGGATGCGGCCGCCCCGAAGGATGCCGCCCACTCCGGGACAAAGGCGGCCGGCAAGAATACCGGATCGGACGCCGTTATCCATGCCAACTCCCGAGAGGCCATCCTGATGGAGGTGTACTCCGGGCAGACGCTGTTCGAACAGGATGCGGACGCCCGCATCGAACCGGCGTCGTTTACGAAGGTGCTCACGCTCTACCTTGTCTTCGAAGCGCTCCAACAGGGACTGATACACATGGAGGATGAGGTCTACATCAGCAAGGAGGCCTGGGCGACCGGCGGCTCCAAGATGTTCGTGGACGTGGGGAGCAAGGTCCCCGTGGAGGAACTCATCAAGGGCATTGCCGTCGTCTCGGGTAACGACGCGTGCGTCGCCATGGCCGAGCACCTGAACGGCAGCGTCGACGCCTTCGTGGCCGCAATGAACAACAAAGCCCAGGAACTGGGCATGACTAACAGCCATTTCATGAACCCTCACGGCCTTCCCGCCGACGGCCAGATTACCTCTGCAAGGGATATGGCCAAACTGGGGGTCTCCTACCTGCAGAGGTTTCCCGAGTCCCTCCGCTTCCACTCCATGCGTGAGTACAGCTACAACAACATAAACCAGGGCAACAGAAACCGCCTCCTCTTCAAGGATGAAACCGTCGACGGCTTGAAGACGGGCTTCGTGACCGCCGGCGGATACCATCTTGCCGCCACGTCGCAAAAGGAAGGGATGCGTCTGCTCGCCGTCGTCATGGGAGCCGAGAACCCTCACGTGCGGGAAGTCGAGGCATTAAAGCTCCTCAGCTACGGGTTCCATCACTACGCATTGCTCCAACCCTTCACTCCCAATGATGCCGTGACCAACATCAAGGTGTGGAAGGGCGAGAAGGACAGCCTCGATCTCTATCCGGCGGACAGGGTGAACCTGCTCGTGCCCCGAGCCCAGAAGAACTCCGTGAAGTGGGAAGTGCATGCACCCCAGGATATTACCGCCCCGGTGCAGATGCGCCAGGAAATGGGCGATGTTACGCTCCTGCTGGACGGCGTGCCGAAGAAAACCGTCCCGCTCATGGCAAAAGAGGAAATACCGCGGGCCGGATTCTTCAAGCGTTGCTGGCATACGATTCTTCAGATACACAAGATCAACTGGCTGCTGGTCGGCGGAATAGCGGGAGGGATCATACTGGTTCTGCTGCTCGCTTTTCTCCTCCTCAATCGCCGTCCGGCCACGCGACGCGTCCGGCCGCGCGGGCTGTAGACTTCAAACGAATCCGACCGTAACCGTTTCGAGGGTTGTGGTTGGTTTTCCGCGGAACTTAGGTGAGACCATTTCGCGGGTGGGTGGTGTGAAAGCCACGACCACCCGCGAAATGGTCCACTCCCCCGGCGCAAGACTCCCCTTATTCATCTCTCCATCATCTATCCTGTTGGCGGGAAGAGCGAATCCCTATACAATAGATACCGATGGAACAGATTCTGCTGATCCTGACGGAATAACAGATTGGAACCTGTGATCGGCGCATCGGCGCACTCTTCTCGTCGCTCAGGGGAAGCGGGCCCATAAGGCCTCGACTTCCCGAGAAAAACGGATCGACCGCGAAACGACCGGTCGACGCCGTGCAAAGGATAATCCATGAATGTTCCGGAAATTCCTTCCACCGTGGCGGACCCAACCTGGGCATCTCTTTACCGCAGCAGAAAGAACACGGCGCCAAAAGCCATGCGCCCCATGAAACGCGGCAACCGCGTGTTCATCGGTTCCGGGTGCAGCGAACCCCAACACCTCGTGCAGACCCTGGAGAAGGTGGTTCAGGAACTGGCGGACCTGGAAATCCTGCACATCCTCAGCCTCGGGAAGAGCCGCTATACCGAAGCATCCTTCGACGACAGGTGCAGGCTCAAGTCATTCTTCGTGGCTGCCGCGTCCCGAGAAGCAGTCGCCGAGGGGCGAGCCGACTATACGCCCATCAACCTGGCGGACATCCCGGCGCTTTTCCGTTCCGGGACCATGCCCATCGACGTGGCGCTCATACAGGTATCCCCGCCCGACAAGCACGGATACTGCAGCTACGGCATATCCGTCGACATCATCAAAACCGCGGCTGAAACCGCCCGTTACGTCATCGCCCAGGTGAACCCGATGATGCCGAGGACCCTCGGGGATTCCTTCATTCACGTACGGGACATAAACGTCTTCGTCGAGCATGAGGAACCGTTGCTCGAACTCCCGCCGCCCCTCATGAACGACATAGCGGAAGCCATCAGCGTCCACACGGCCAGGCTCATCGACGACGGCTCGACCATCCGCCTCGGCGTCGGGAGCATTCCCAACGCCGTCCTCGCGGCGCTCCACGACAAAAAGGACCTCGGCGTTCACACGGATATGTTGACCGACGCCTATCTCCCCCTGGTGGAAGAGGGCGTCATCACCAACGCGCGCAAGACCCTCCATCCGGGAAGAATCGTCGCGAGCTTCTGCCTCGGCACGAGAAAACTCTACGATTTCGTCGACAATAACCCGATGGTTGCCTTCTACCCCATCGAGTACACCAACAACTACCTGGTCATCTCGAAGAACGAACGGATGGTGACCATCAATTCGGCCCTCGAGGTGGATCTCACGGGGCAAATCTGCGCCGATTCCGTGGGATACGAGATTTACAGCGGCGTCGGAGGCTCGGTCGATTTCCTGCGGGGTGCGAGAGGCTCGCGGGGCGGGAAGGCCATCGTCGTGCTGCCGTCCACGACCATCGACGGACGGAAATCGCGCATCGTGCCCACCCTGGCCGAGGGAAGCGGCGTGGTGACCACGCGCGGCGGCGTTCAGTACGTCGTGACGGAATACGGAAGCGCCCTGCTCCAGGGCAAGAGCATTCGCGAACGGGCGCTTGCGCTCATCGGCATCGCCCATCCGGATTTCCGGGAAGACCTGATGCTCGCCGCCGAAAGGCTCCATTACCTCAAGAGCGAACTCAGGCCGGTGTCCATCACCTCCGGTGCGCTCTACCCGGCCGAATGGGAAATGGCCCAAATCTTCGACGACGACGTCAGCGTCTTTTTCAGACCCATCAAACCCACCGACGACAGGGGACTCAAGGAGTTCTTCTATTCGCTTCCCAGGGAGGAGGCCTACGTCCGGTTTCTGTCCACCATGAAAGTCTACCCTCGTTACGATACCCAGAGGATGGTGAACATCGACTACCATCGGGTAATGAACATCGTCGGCGTGACCGGGGAGGTCGGGACCGAACGGATCGTGGCTCTGGGCGGCTACCAACTGGATGTGGAGACCATGATAGCGGAGGCCGATATCGTCGTTCACCCCGACTACGGGCAGATCGGAGTTGGTTCCTTTCTCCTCCACCACCTGATGGAGATAGCCAGGACCAGGTCCATCCGCCAGTTCAAAGCCTATACTTCAACGCCGGCCGTGCTGGGGCTCTTTCAAAAACTCGGTTACGTGGTGGAGAGTTCATTTTCCGACGGGCTCTACGAAATACGCGCCAACATCGATCAACCGGCCAGTATGTGCCTGACCGATATGGCCGCCTGGGATGTGCGCGATGCGGCTTCCGCCCAGTGATGGTGATAGGAATAACGAGGGAAGTGACGGCGACAGCGGCCTGAGGAGGGAGATCGAAAACCTCAAAGCCGCGGTGCGGGAAATCAGGGAGGAGGTTGCCGCCCTACGGCGCTCCCTGAGGGCCGCGGGAATGCATCCCGTCGAAGTCCTTCTCGCGCAGCGGGGTCTCCCGGTCTTCGCCCACGGAGAACGCGCGCGGGTCATCCTGCCCGTGAATGCATCCCCGGTTCAGACGGCCAGGTTCTACGATCTCATGCGACGCTACTCTTTCCGGCTGTTCCTGAGGGAACTCCTCCAGTTCCCCACGGGTACGGGGCTCGGAGTTCTCAATCGATACTGCTCCGAAAAGACGGTTCGATCCTACATGGCGGCCCTTGCGGAAATGGAGGTCGTGCGTCTGCCGGGCGGCGGAGCGTACGAACTCGTTCCGAAACACGTGACGAGCCTCGGGCTTACCCTCGAGTGGTTCGTCAGCCGGATTTTCGAGCGCGAATTCCTGTCCCCCGCCCTCTTCAACGTGCGGCTCCGGCAGACCGCGCACGGCGGGGACTATGACGTGATTGCCGCGTTTGCCGACCGCATGGTCTACGTGGAAGTGAAGTCGTCACCTCCCCGTGGAGTGGAACTCCAGGCCGTCTCCGCCTTCCTGGACCGCCTTCGGGACCTCCAGCCGCACCTGGCGGTCTTCCTGGTGGACACCGAACTGCGCATGCGCGACAAGATCGTGGAGCTGTTCACGGAAGCCCTGGAGACAAGACACAATGCAGATATGAATAAAGACCTGCCCGCCGTGGAGCGGCTCTCGGACGAAACTTTCCACATCCGCCGCCGGATCTACATGACCAACAGCCGGAAAGGAATCTACACAAACCTGCGCCTGTGCATCCGGGACTTCTTCCACAGGGAGGGCATGGCCGGCCGGATACCGTGGTGAGCCCTCATTTCACTCACGATTCTCCCTGATTACGGACTATGATCTTTGTACCGTTCATTGTAATACGATCTCTAAATTTGCAGGATTGCCTCTGAAAACCGGTTTGAGCTTCGTGTTCAAGGCTCCCCGGTCAATCTTTTCGCTTCTTGCAGCTTCCTCGCAAAGCTCGTGGAGCAAGGAGATTTGCCCGATCTTTGCGAGCCTGATCAGAGGAGAAGTAGTAATCACCCCTTTTCCAGGCATCCTCGAGTTCCTCGGCGAGTTCTTCCGGTGATGTCTAAAAAGGTGAGACGCTAAACCGTTCGAGAACCCGCAGGAACTCCTCACGGCTCATACCGGCGATCTCGGCAGCCTTGGCTTGTGAGACGGTCCCCATCTCGTAACCACTTGACCGCGGCAGCCGGCAGCATCTCCTTCACAAAATCAGCCGGACTCTTCCTGATGGCTGAAAAAACCCCTTCCGGCAGCTCAACCATTATATGCACAGGCGCATAACCACTCACCTCCTTCGCTCATTTCCTCACTGTTCTTCCTTGATAGCTACTCCACGGGAAGTGAAGGATATTCCCTGTTGGGTCGCCGTGCTGATCATCACCGTTTCGATAACCGGCTCAGTGACCTTTGCATCCGACTTCCACTTGACAAGAAAATTGGCGCCGGACCCGCCGCTCTTATCCGATTCGCTTACAACAAAATCCACGGACGCCATGGCGCCGATTTTCGTCTCTTTTTCCACGTACCTTTTCACCAGTTCCCCGGTTGTATTATAATAATCAGCTAAAACAACGGTAACGGCATGATCCGGGTCCGTATTTCGAATGCTCAATGTGACCGTCAAATAGAACGGACGCTCCCTGTCCCCATGATAGATGTGAGAATATGCCGGAACATAGACCGTCTGGCCTTTCAGCATCTTGATTTCGGATGCTGTCGAGCCCGCGGAATTCCCGAGAATCATGCAAAAAGCAAAAGTGAGGGATGATACAAGGACTCTAACTCTTCCAGGCGTCATCGGCATGGCTCCTCTCGATGTTTGAGCAGGTTTTTCGTTAGCGTGCATAACCGTTGGAACATACACTTCTACCTCGCGGGACGGCTCCCGAAGAGCGCCGTGCCGACCCGAACCAGGGTAGCCCCTTCCTCTATCGCCACCTCGAAATCATGGCTCATCCCCATCGAAAGCTCCGTGACGCTCTCCGGCCCGGAAACCGTATCCCGAACCCTGTCCAGCAAGCCGCGAAGCTGCCTGAAGTACGGACGCGCCTCCTCGGCATCCAGGTATGGAGGGAGCGCCATGAGCCCCCGCAGTTCGAGCCCGTCCAGGGAGGCGATCCTGCGAGCGAGCGGGAGGAGTTCTTCCGGGACCACGCCGCTCTTGGTGGCCTCCCCTCCCAGTTCCACCTCTATCAACACGGGTAACCGCCTGCCCTGCTTGCAGGCCTGCCGGTCCAGTTCCACCGCCAGCTTCTCCCGATCCACCGTGTGTATCCAGTCGAAACGCCGCACCGCCGTACCGGCCTTGTTGGTCTGCAAGTGTCCGATGAAATGCCAGGAAACCTGCAAGTCCGCCAGCGTTTCCATCTTCTCCAGGGCCTCCTGCACGTAGTTCTCACCCAGGATGGACACTCCGGCGTTTACCGCTTCCCGCACCCGGTTCGGGTCAACGGTCTTGGTGACCCCCACAAGGCGCACGCTCGCGGGATCACGTCCCGCCCGCAGGCACGCACTCTCGATCTGTTCCCTGACGGCAGCAACATTCTCGGCAACCGAATTCATGACCCCCACCTCTTACATTTCCAGTTGATAGCCCGCTTCCTCCAGAATGGACATGAGTTGCTTGATGTGAACGGGCCCGCGCGTCTCGAGCTCGAGTTCCACGCGACTCCCGTGGACCGGCATATCACGTCCTATGCGGTCGTGATGGATATGGATGACGTTGGCCTGCTGTGCGGCCACGAGCGCCAGGAGCCTCGCCAGCGCTCCCGGAACGTCGTCCAGCCGGACCGAAAAACGCATGATTCGCCCTTTTCTGAACAGCCCCTGCCGTATGATTCTGTCGAGAAGCGGACTGTCCACATTACCCCCGCTGATTACCAGCACGACCCTGGAACCCGCGGGAACTGCAACGGCCCCTCCGAGCAGCGCCGCAAGCGAAACCGCCCCGGCTCCCTCCGCCAGGATCTTCTTACGTTCCAGAAGCATCAGGATGGCCGCGGCGATCTGATCTTCCTCCACCAGCACGATCTCGTCAACATTTTCTTGAATGATGGGAAACGTTATTTCCCCGATTTCCTTCAAGGCGATGCCGTCGGCAATGGACCTGCGGGCTTCGACTCTCACCACCTCCCTTTCCCGTCGCGCCTGGTAGGCCGACGGGCATGCCGCTGCCTGAACGCCCACGACTCGAGTCTTCGGTCTGAGCGATTTCACCGCCACCGCGATCCCGCTCACCAGCCCGCCTCCGCCTATCGGCGCGATCACCAGGTCCGGCTCGGGAAGATCTTCCAGTATCTCCAGCCCTATCGTCCCCTGCCCCGCTATGATGTCGGAATCATTGAACGGATGGATGAACGTTCTGCCCGCGCGGGCCAACTCCCGCGCCGTCTCGATGCTCTCCTCCATGCTCTGCCCGGCGAGAATCACTTCTCCGCCATAGTTTCGCGTGGCCTCCTGCTTGCTGATGGATGCCCAATCGGGCATAATGATGGTTGCGGGAAGCCCCGCATCCCTCGCCGCCAGGGCCACCCCCTGCGCATGATTCCCGGCGGACGCCGCAACAACCCCCTCGGGACCGATCTCCTGCAGGTGCTTCCTGATTTTATACGTCGCCCCCCTCAGCTTGAACGAGCCGGTCCTCTGGAGGTTTTCCAGTTTCAGGTAGACCTGTGCGCCGGTCCTTTGGCTGAGGTTGGGCGAGAATATGAGAGGAGTGCGAAGGACCCTGTCCTTCACGCTTCCGTATGCATCTTGAATATCGGATAGGCAAACCATAATCGTTGAGCGCTCCGTTGATCGAGTTGCGGGTTTCGGATTGCGAGCCGCGGGTTGCGACCGTGAACCGCGGGTTCTCGCACGCACATGCGCATCGCATATAATATTACCGTAAGACCGCCGTTCTTGATTATATTATAACTCTGAGGGTAGCTGATAGATGGATTAAAGGCAATGCGAACCGGCGGAGAGCATCGATGGATTCGAGATCGGAAGATCAAACGAACGTGGAAGAATGGAACTGCACACCGGAAGAAGCCGTTGCGCTGCAAAAACGACTCGCCGCGCAACTCAGGATTCAGCCGCTCCCCGAGCGGTTCGAAATTCTGGGAGCGGCGGATATTGCATATTCCAGGACGACCGATGAATCGGTGGCGGTCATGCTCACCTTTCGCTGGCCGGACCTGGAACCCCTGGAAACCGTCTACGTCATACGCCGCACTCCTTTTCCCTATATTCCGGGGCTGCTCTCCTTTCGCGAGGCGCCGCCGCTGATGGAAGCCTTCGACAAGCTCAGCAACCGCCCCGACGTCATCCTTTGCGACGGGCAGGGAATCGCCCATCCACGCGGGATAGGGCTGGCGTCGCACCTCGGGCTCAAACTGAACATCCCGACCGTCGGCTGCGCCAAGACACGGCTGTGCGGCAAATACGAGGAACTGGATTTGAAACGGGGCAACTACACCCCTCTTCATTTCCGGCGCAAAGTGGTGGGCTACGTTTACTGCACGCGAGACAGGGTAAAACCCATCTTCATTTCCCCCGGCCATATGGCCGACCTGGAGAGTTCCCGAATCCTGGTGGAGCAGTGCCTGGGGCGCTACCGGCTCCCCGAACCCATCCGGCAGGCCGACGGCATGGCCTCCCGCGTCCGAAGGGAGTACACGCAAACGCTGACGGGACAGAAGGATGCTCCGGAGTAACGCTCCCGGCGATAAGATTCAAACCCTGTCCGCCTTTGCGGCTAATCCTCCGCCTGTATGCCGGCAGCCAGTCTGCGGCCTTCCTTTTCGTCCACCAGGCAAAGGATGCCGGCGCCCAGGACGAACAACACCACTATGGAAAGCACGGAATACCGTGGACTGCCGGTTATGAAGCCCACCCAACCCATGAACGCCGGACCGATGATGGCGGCGAACGTTCCGAAAAGGTTGTAAAAACCGAAGAACTCGCCCGCATGGTCCGCCGGAATGATTCTCGAATAGAGAGACCGGCTGAGTGACTGCACCCCACCTTGCACGACCCCGATGGTAAAGGCCAGGCCATGGAATTCCCATTCCCGGTTCATGGTGAACGCCCAGAGGACCACCCCCACGTAGACGCTCAACCCAAGCAGTATCCCTCTTTTGGCGCCGAATATCTCCCCGATCTTCCCAAAAGCGACAGTAGCCGGAAATCCGACGAACTGAGTAAGCAATAAGGCCGTAAGGAGGCTCTGTGGAGCAAAGCCGAGAGACATTCCATAATCCAGCGCCATCCGTATGATCGTGCCCACCCCATCGATGTACAACCAGTAACCCGCAAGGAACAGAACCACCACTCGGAGTTTTCTCATCTTCCGCAAAGTCGAGACGATCTGCCGATATCCGGCAACAACGGGATTGCCCTGAGACCTGCTGCTCACATGCGGCTCATCCAGAAACAGGAAGAGCGGCAGTGCGAACAACGTCCACCATACCGCAACGCAAATGAAAGAGAAGCGTATCGCCTCGTTGGAATCCTCGAAACCGAATGCATGCGGCATGCGGGTCATCAGGACATTTAGCGCAAGGGCCAGTCCGCCGCCGAGATAACCGAGGGAGTACCCCAGAGCCGATATCGAATCCCTTTTTTCTTCCGGCGCGACACTGATTATGAACGAATCGTAAAGCACGTTTCCACACGAAAATCCGGTTGTGGCAAGCACGTACAATACAACGGCCATCTCCCACCCACCCATCGGGACGAGGTAAAATGAACCCGTCATGGATATTCCCATTGCGGCGAAAAACAGCAGGAGTCTCTTCTTCGCTCTTCCCTTGTCGGCAATGGCCCCGAGAAAAGGCGCCAGAACGGCGATCGTCATGCTTGCAACCGAATTCGCGATCCCCAACTGAAACGTGCTCTCAGAAGCATCCGCACCGGCGACCCAGTACTTCTTGAAAAATACGGGGAAAAAACCCGCCATAACCGATGTGGCATACGCGGAGTTCGCCCAGTCGTAAAGAGCCCAGGAAATGACGCGTTGTTTCATCATAACCGGATAATGTCTACTTTCTCACGGGACAGAAGGCGGCAGAGCCTTTCTTGCAGGAGAGGAGCGCAAGATGTCCCGGGGGAGTAAGGCATGCGTTCACCATGGGCTTTTCGGGGAAGCGCGGACGATTTGCGGACTATGCCCGAACATGAGTGCAAAGCCACTCAATGGTGAGGTCAATGGCCGAATCCCGCAGGTCCTGGTCGAGAAACCGGTGATCGCCTTTCTCCATCAGCACGAGCCGCCGCGGTTCCCCGGCGAGGCGGAAAATGTCCTCGGCGTCCCTCCAGGGAATAACTTCATCCCGCTGTCCATGAAGAATCAGCACACCGGGAACAGGAGATAAATTCCCGAGGTTCTGAGGCTCACCCAACTCAAAGCCGGGTGGGTAAAACTTCTTGAGTTCTTCGATGTCTCTCAAGTCCACTCGAGCGCGCGTGAGGTCGAAGGGAGTAGCCCAGCAGACCACGGACTTGACCGGAAACTTTTCCGATCCGGCTGCCAGAAGGGCCAGAAAGCCCCCGAAGCTCGATCCCATGATCCCCAGGTTTCCGTCAAACCACGGCTGACCGGCCACAAAGTCCAGCACCGAGTAAAGGTCCCGCATCCTCGTATCCAGAAGCGTCTCCCCCGGCCGGGTCGTGCTTTCGCCGCACCCCGCAAAATCGAATCGCACGACGGTCATCCCCGCGGAACTGAGCCTTTCCCCCAGGAGCAGATACTTGGTCCCCGATTTGGAACTGAGCAGACCGTGGCAACAAACCACCACGGGAGCCGGAAGGACCGCCGGAAGATGGAGCGCCGCCGATAGTCCGCCGGCAGAAGAGGAAATCGTTATTTCCGACACTTTCGACATATCCACTCCCGATCTACTCCTCCTTGCGGCGTATGGCGTACAGGGTTATCTCCTGCGCCTCTCCCCCCGAAAAGACCCGCTGAGTCTTATGCTTGAATTTGAAGTACCTGGTCAGCTCGGGGAAGAAGGTGGGAGTGGGCAAACCGGCGTTCTTGGACAGAAAGATGGTGCCATTCGGAGCCAGCGCCCCATGAAAAAATTCGACGAGAGCGGGATACGATTCCCGGTCGTAGATGACCTCGGCCCCCACAATGACTTCGTAGCGTTGCGTCAGGTCCGGGCGGCTCCAATTCAGCTTCCTCACCTCCACACCGGGGCAGTCATTGAGCAGTGCGTTGGCGCGGGCAAACAGGAGCGCGTCTTCGACGACATCCGTTACAACCACTTTGTGACCGCAAAGCGCGGCATAAATCCCCACCACTCCCGTTCCCCCACCTATCTCCAGAATGGTTTGCCATGGCTGTACAGGCTGTTTCCCCAGGAACAGTGACAGGATGAAGCTCGAATCCCAAACCTTTGCCCAAAAGGGCAGTTCATTGAATTTAGCGCCTTTTTTCTCAATGAGTTCCTCGAAGTGCTGTTCATAATTCTTGATCTGCAGAATCTTCAGGATCTTCTCGCCTATCGCCAGGGGAACAATCTCGATAGGGTATTTCTCCTCGATGCGGCTCAGCAGACTATCCAACTCCGACTGTGATGTCGACATGCAACGATTCTCCATGGGTTGCGTAGAGTTGCGGGTTACGGGTTGTGAGTTCCGGGTCCCGAACCCGGCGTTGAGGTCCATTACCGTACTCCCGGGAAACCGGGTGTTTCGCCTTCAGCTCTCGACCGATATTCAGCCGGGCATTGCTCCCGAGAATGCTCCCGGAAAGGGAACTTCTCAAAGAAGTATAAGCTGCCGGCTCGACCGAAATCCATAGCACGGATAAGAAAGACGGGCAAGAAGGAGAAAACGGAATTATTGCCGAACCGGGCTCGATTCCAACAAGAGGCCTTTCCCGCTTGCTTGAGCCGGAGCATGGTCTACTATTCCTGATATTACAGATCTGCTGTCAGGGTAGTCGCTTCCGGCATGGGATCGTGGATTGAAACGGAAATTGGTGAGCGTGCCGGCAATGAGCAGACATGCAAACAAATGAATTGAACAACGCGGGATATCTGATGGAAACGGAAGTAATTTTTTGGGTGCAGGATTCACCTTCCCTATCCAAAACGGCCTCTGCGATTTCGCGGCCCACTTTCTCGATCAGATCCTCATAGTCTGCCTGCATGACGATTACCTCCCTTGAAGCTCTACCCTCCTGGTTTCCTTCAAGAAGGATAATCACGCCCCCCTGCCTGCCCCCTCTTTTCAAATCCTATCTCAACCAATGGTCGTGAATCACACCCCAAAAACATTAAAGAAAACGATGAAGGGGCACGAAAGAGAACTTACTTCTTGCACGGATGTACTTTATATGGTACATTTCCTTTTGAGGGGTTCTTTATGCTTGGCAAGCACCTGAGTGAAATTCCCGTTGTCTTCTATCGTACCGCGACCGGCGTTGAACCGGTCAGGGATTGGCTCAGGAGTTTGCCTGAGGATGACCGGCGCACAATCGGGATTGACCTCGCCACGTTGCAAGTAGGTTGGCCGGTCGGTTTGCCGTTGTGCCGCTCGCTTGGGGGCGGCTTGTGGGAAGTGCGCAGCAGCCTGCCAAGCCGTCGTATCGCGCGCCTTCTCTTTTGCGTGCATGAGGGCCGCATCGGCCTTTTGCACGGCTTCATTTAAAAAACACAGAAAGACACCCCAAAATGAAATTGACCTGGCGCGAAAACGAATGAAGGAGATGACAACATGAACGAGAAAAACCAGCATTGGGGATCAACGCTTGATGACTTCCTGGACGAGGAAGGCATTTACAAAGCCGCGAAGGCGGAAGCGGTTACGCGCGTGATCATGTGGCAGATCGCGGAAGAAATGCGCAAGCAGGGCATCACCAAAACGGAAATGGCCGAGCGGATGCATACAAGTCGCGCTCAGGTTGACCGGCTTCTTAAGGCAAAGGGCAACGTGACTATTGAGACGCTCCAACGCGCCGCCGCGATTGTTGGGCGTGAACTTCGGCTTGAGTTGGTATAGGCGCCATGAAGGAACGTAAGCGCCTCACCGGCGCCGAAGTGGACAAACTCATGACCGCGACCAAGGGAAGCCGGAACGAGGTCCGCGACCGATACCTTTTGCTTCTCAAGTTCCGGCACGGCTTGCGCGTGTCGGAGGCGTGCGGCCTTGAGCTGTCCCAAGTGGACACCGACAGCCGCGTGCTGCGTGTGGCGCGGCTCAAGAAAGGGCTTTCCACCACGCACCCGCTCAGGCCGGACGACCTTAAAGACCTTATAAAGATTTTATCAAAGAACTCTTTAAGGTCGTTAGGACGATTTTTTTTATCATCATAGCTCCAGCCATATTAATGACTCCAGAAGTCTTGAAACATATATGATCTGGAATTGCTGCTGCCAAGCTTGTCTTTACCCCCCACCCACCGGCGGAAACAAACCTACCCGCTCATTCCCCTCAAGGACCGTTTCCCACCCGGCCCCTACGCCGTCGACCATTATGAGCTTCGTTTCCTCCTCCGGAATGCCGACCAGCCGTGCAAGATCTCGAACGGTAGCCCCCGGCTCGACCCGCACCTCATGGCCCGCGCCCCCGTCATAGCCGGGGACATATTTCCTCAAACTCGCCGCCAGCATCAACTTGATCGCCATACGCGCCTCCTCGTCCACAAGACCGCTCCTCCGAAGGGACCGAAATCCCCAAACCTAAAGCGGCAACAATTCCGTTCGTCCGGTTTCACCGTCAAAGTAGAGGAGCCGGTTCTCGTAGGAGGGTCGTCCGCCCGAGAGAATACGCAGTGCTTCACACGCCTGGAGACTCCCGATCACCGCGACGGCCGGTCCCAGGACTCCGACGGCCTCCTCCGACATATCCGTCATACGCCGCGAGCCGTAAATCCTGCTCAATCCGGCTCCTCCCGATCCCGATCCCGAATTCGAATCCGAGTCCGGCGAGTCCGGAAACGGAGCGGGCTGGAACGTGCTCACCTGCCCCCACCATCCGGCCGCCGCCGCATGGATAAACGGGATTCGCAGCCTCGCGGCCGCTTCCGCAAGCGCAAAACGCCCCCCGATATTGTCCATTGCATCCAGAACAAGATCCACTCCGGCCGCAAGCGCTTCCGCGTTGCCCGAATCCAGGTGAACCGGCCTCGCGTCGACTTCGACGAAAGGATTGACGGCTATAACACGCTCGAACGCAACACTTGCCTTCGACTTCGACATCTGCCGTGTATCGACGAGGCACTGCCGGTTCAGGTTGGATGGAGTGAAGACATCGCGGTCCACAAGACGCAGATAGCCCACTCCGGCACGGGAGAGAAGATCGACGAGCGTCCCGCCGAGGCCGCCGCAACCGCAGATGAATACCTTGCTCCGGCACAGGCGCAACTGCCCGGCAAAACTCAGGGCCGTGAAATTCTTCAGATAACGCAAAGGAATGATCTCTTCCTCGATGGCTGCGACCTGGGCTTCCCGGGGCGAGAGACCGTTTTCCCGCGCCCACTCCAGGAGCGGTTCGTCCTCGATCACCGCGCGCGATGCCCCGGCGTAATCGATGGGGCGCGAAAGTTCACCCAGCTTCATTCCAAAGCCCCCGCTCCCATCACATCACCCGCAGGTAAACCAGCTCGGCCGGCGCAAAACCCTTCTTGAACAAGACGGCGAGGTCAATTTCCATTCCGTCCAGCTCGGCCCTGAGCATCGAGGTCTCGATCAGTTCACGCCGGTACTCCAGAAATGTCTCCAACTCGGTCCTCCTGAGCGAAACTCCGCTTCGCAGCAGTGCGGGTCCCATCTCTTCCGCAATCAGGTTGAACAGCTTCAGGAGCAGCACGTGATCTCCCTGCGCCGCGTTTTGATCTTGCTCGGGATTTCCGTCATCGCCGTCCTTGCGATCCGCGGTCCGGGAGCGCAAGAGCGAAACGGCGCTTCCCTTTCGAAATATCGCTCCGGCCAATCCGGGCATTGCCGCGGAAAGGGCTACGGTGGCGCCCCTTTCAACGATCGCGGCCGCGGGGTCGTCGACAGCCCTGCCGTCGAGAAATATCGTCTGCACTCTTTCCTTCACGTACTCCGGAGAAAAACCGACCCT
>CAYOVG010000045.1:0-27746 GCA_964407285.1 uncultured Syntrophobacteraceae bacterium | reverse complement strand
CTTCCGGGTATCGGGGAGGGCGAGACTTCATCCGCCTCGGGGGGAAGGGAGACCGAAGCGACCTGGACGGTCCGCGCCCCATCCGATGGCCCCGGCGAATCCGGGGTGGGTGGAGGGGACGACGGCTCCGCGCCGGCCTCGGGAGCCGGTTCCGTCGGTTTGTCCACCGCCAGCGCAGTCATTTGCTCCACCAGGGGGCCGGACAGGTCGCGAGTCTCCTGCACGGCGCCGGGCGCGGTATCGGCGCTCGTCTTCACATCCGCGCCGCCGCCGTTCCCGGGCCGGAATACTCCCACCTGACCCGCCGACAGCAGGATGACCATGACGAGAGCCGCCACGCCACCCGCCGCTATCGCCAGGGTCCGGCTGCTCCTCTCCTCGGAAGGCGTCGAGAACGCCATGCTCGCGCACCACCTGACGAGTTTCCAACCCGCTTTCGTTCGATTCTGAATGATCAGCGCCAGCAGCACCCGATGGCAAAGATGAACGATCTTCCTGGGATACCCCCCCGTGGCCCTATAGACGGCCCAAAGCCCCGCGTTCGTAAACAACATGGGGGCATTGTATCCGTCCTTCGCCTTGTGGAGCCGAAACCGGACCATCGACCTGGTCTCCAGGAAACTCATCGGCCCCAGCGTGAAGAAAAAATTGACGCGGTCCACGAAATTCGGAAATTTCGGCAGGATCTCTTCGAATTCTCTCTGGGCGAAGATTACGATCTGGAGCAGCTTGTACTCGTTGATCTCGTAGTTGAGCAACTCCCGCAGTATCTCCAGGCCGAACTCCGGTATCTTCTGACCCTCGTCGATCGCCAGCAGGACCGTCTTCCGGTCGTAAACACCGCTTTGGAACAGGTACTTCTGGATGCTTTCCTTGATGCGCCATTCGCTGTCGTTTACCGAAACGCCCGATAATCCGAACATGTCGGCGATGGTGGCGAGGAACGCCCGCGGGTTGTCGAACTGGGGGTCGAGGATGAGGTGCGTCTCGATGTTGGTGTCGGCCGCAAGAGAGCGGATGAGTTGGCGGCACAGGGTCGTCTTTCCCGTCCCCACATCGCCCGTCACCACGTTCAACCCGCGCCGCAGCCGGACGGAAAGCTCCAGTTTCTGCAAGCAACCCATGTGCTGCCTGGAATGGAAAAAGAATTCCGGGTCGGGTGAATTAGAGAAAGGCTCCTTGCTCAAATTGAGCAGCTTGAAATAGTTCCATTTGTCCTTGTCCTGTTTCATGGCGACGATTCCTTTCTCACCGGCGACGGCGGAGCCGCGACCGGGGAGTGTGACGCCGGGGCGGGGTACGCAGGCGCCCTGTGCAGTCTCTCGTCCCTCAGGATGCGAGGAGTGATGAATATCAGCACCTCCTCCATCTTGTTATCCCTGCTCTTGGAGCGGAAAAGCCACCCCAGCAGGGGAGTGTCCTGCAACCCGGGAACTCCCTTGTTGCTGGAGGTGTTCGTCTCCTTCGTCAGCCCGGATATGACGATGGTTTCCCCATCGCGCGTTATGAGCGTGGTTTGCGTCTGTTTCTTGATAATAACGGGATTGCCCAGCACGGTCCTCGTGAAGTCGACTTCGTCTTTCTTCACCACGATCTTCATCCGCAGCTTATCTTCTCCGATTACGTGCGGAGTGATCTCGAGCCGCAATACGGCATCCTTGAATTTGACTTCCGTGCTGACCCCGGAACTCGACGTGACCGTCGATACGAAGGGAACTTCCTCGCCGTTTTCGGTAAAAGCCAGTTGATTGTCTAGGGTGGTGATGGATGGACTGGAGAGAATGTTGAGCTTTCCCTCCTCCTGGAGGGCCGATAACTGGATATCCAGGATGTTGCCCCCGATCGTGCCCACAAGCAACCCCAGTGCGGCCCCGCTTCCGCCGGTGGCGACGTCCACCGGGAAATTGGCGGCGAACCCCTGGGTGCTGATGCCCGTCGTGCCGGTAAGAGGGGCATACGTCACCGTACCGGTGACCGGATCGATGACGCCCGTGGTGCCTCCGGGGGTAACCGTCACGTCGCCGCCGGTGTACAGGCCCCCCCATTGTATCCCCAACGCATGGGCCGTGTCCTTGGTCGTTTCCACGATCGTTGACTGTATACGGATTTGAGGAATGGGCCTGTCGAGTTCCTCGATGAGCGGGACCATCTTGTCGATATCGCTTTGAGTGGCGTTGATGATGAGCGAATTCGTATGTTCATCCACCGCGACCGAACCGCGAGCCGTTCCCTTGTCGTCCTTCGAAAGCTGCTCCTTCATCTTTTCCTGCAACTTACCGATGTCCGTATAATCAACCGGCACGACTCTTACGGCCAGGGATTCCACAACGCCCTGTCTTTCCTTGAGCGACTGGATATTGTAGTCGCTTTCCATGTCCTCCACGGTGAGGACCCGCAGAAGGTCTCCCTCCCACTTGTATTCGAGCCCCTGCGAGCGCAGGATGCCCTGGAAGGCCTGGTCCCAGGGCACGTTCTCGAGGTCCACGCTGACGGAGCCCTTGACCTTCTCGTTGAGCAAAATGTTCACATCCACCGCGCGCGCAAGCGTTCGGAGCACGACGGCCGTATCGGCATTGTGCATCCTGATGCTCACTTTCTGGCTCGGCAACGGCTTCTGCGGCTTTGCGGCCTCCTTTGATTCCTCCGGGACGGTCTTCGGCGTCTCCACGACCGCGCCGGGCGCGGCCGCGCGGGGGGAACGAGGGGCAGGCGCCGGAGGCGCGGGCGGAGCGGGCGGAGCAGGCGGAGTCGGCGGAGCGGGTGGATTCTGGGCGAGATTCCTCCACTTCTGAAACACGTCTTCACTGCTCGGCGGCCCCTTTGGGGTTTCCGCGCACCCGAGAAGTATGATCCCCAACAAAAAGAAGAAAACCACCCCGCCGACTCTTCTCATGCCCTCTCCCGCATGGACTATCTCAACATCTCTCCCGCAAACGGGACCGTGATGAAATAATTCTTTCCCGTTACTTCAAGAACGACTTTGTCCTGTTCAATGATGCGGACGATATAGCCTCCCGCCTGCAGTTCCTCGCCGATCACGTACTCCATCCCGTTGATTACGGCAAGACGCCGGGTGGGCGAATTCATGAATCCCGTATAGCTGAAGCCGACCTCCGGAGCCGGCTGGTCCTTGGCCGGTTCGGCCGCGGGCACGAGCGTCTTTCCAACGAACGGGTCCGCGTTCCATTCCACGGATGCGTTCTCCAGGACGTAGGCCTGCGCAGGGCTTAGGGCTTCCTTTTGCAGGTCGTCCCTGAACTTCCCGGTCATCTCATTGAGTTCCTTGAGCCTGTTGTCGGAGCCGACCGTGACCGCCTTTTGAGGCGAACTGAACAACAGGCTGAACAAGCCGAACACAATCGCGGCCGCCATCAATCCGAGAATGATCTTTTCGCGCTTAGCCATGGCCGAATCCGTTCTCAAAATTCAGGAATGAATTCAACCACGAAAAACACGAAAGAGCACGAAAAAACAGCACACGTTCAGTCGCTTCGGCACGGGAGCCGGAATTCACTGGAATAACGCTCCAAAACCCCCGGCCCCCTCTTGTGTTCTTTCGTGTTTTTCGTGGTTGGTCCCCTATCCGTTACCCGACTTCTGCTTCTCGGTCAACAGCCATATTTTCATCTTCAGTTCTTTTCCCCCGGCAGCCTCCCGGACCTGGATCTCCTCGATGTGGTTCAGATAGGGAAGTTTCTGAATTTCCATCAGAAAACGGTGTATGGAGGAAAGGTCCCCCACCAGGACCATAACGACCGATACCGATCCGGACCCGCCGGTGAGCGATTTGACATCGGGGGTGATCGACCCGGGCTTCATGCCGCATGTTTGTGCGAGCAGGCCGAGCGAATGGGAAACACGGCCCACCTGGTCCTGCGTGAGGCCGCTTCTTCGTTCCGGAGCCCGGACGGCCTCTTTCTCCTTCTGCAGGTTCGCCAGCGCCTCCTTGTAAGCCGGATAGAGGGTCTTTTGCTCCTCTATTTTCGCCTTGACCGATGCGATCTCCTCATCCAGCCCGAGCAGCGCCCTATGAGCAGGCAGGTGCGCGGTCAATACGAAGGCGACTACCCCGACTCCGCACACCAGCAGGTACGCAAGGCTCCTTTGAGGTATTGCCGGGGTTTTCTTCTGCTCCGCCATAACGATCTACTGAATTCCCATGTGCAGCACGAAATGGAGCACTTCACCCTCTTCCTGGTACGTTTCGAGGTTGCTCGAGTGGACGGAAGGGTTGGTGAAAAGAGGTGATGCTCCGAGTTTCATGAGATAACCCGCAAGGGCCGCCTCCAGCGTTTGCCGCTCTCCACGCACGATGCCGTCCACCACCAGCGTCCTCCCGGTGTTCCTGTTCTTTTCCTTGTCCTCGGCCGCCGGCTGCTTGCCGGGGGGGACCGGCTTCTCTTCGGATTTGGTTCCGAAACCGGCATTGACGGAAACCAGCCGTATGTTCTGGGGCGTGAGCCGGGTGAGTTCGCCTATTACCGCCAGGCCCGCAAAGTTGCCGGTCCACTCCTTCAACTCCTGTTGGCGCTTCTTCGCCTTGACGACCATCTGGGCTATCAGGTTCTGATCGGGAAACGGGCTGTACTGCTCCAGGGTCTGCCGGAGCGAAGCCAGTTCGGCTCTCTTCACGCCCGCCATGTGTTCCAGCCACCCGAACAGCACCAGGAGGACGCTCATAACCGCCGCGAATACCAGGAATATCCCCCGGTTCAAACGGAGAACGGCGGCCTTCTCCTCCCGCGCTTTGTAGGTGAAGAGCAGGTTCGGGGTCCTTGAATCGTCGCAGAGCGCAAGGCCCAGGGACAGCCCGAAGGGCGTCCGGTCCCCGAGATCGTCCGGCGGCGTCACTCCATCACGCATGAGCAGGCCGGGGGCGATGGGGTCGAATATATCGTGTCCGATCCCCAACTGCTCCCCGATACAGTTCGCCGGAAGCTTCCAGACCCCCGTCAACCCGGAGATATAGATCCTGGAGACGCTTTCGTTTCCCAGTATGCCCGTATAGTGTTCGAGAGTCCTCTCCACCTGCCTGACGAGCCGTTCGATCGCGGGCGAGATCATCTGGAATACGTCGTCTTCCGACATTTGAAAGGACGCCTGTTCGGGACCCGGCGCCTGCGGTTCGCCGGTGAAGAAGGAAAAGAGCAATTCACGGGCATCCCGGGATTCCATGACACGGCTCCCGCCCCCGAAATCACCCCCCCCCGCGGAAGACAACACGACCCCTTCGCTGCTGTCTTCGAGCACCAGGGCGTTTTCCTCGTTGAACGACTCCATGAGGGATTCCACCATGCTGCTCACACCGGACTTGATCCCCCGGGTCAACACCAGGTTCCCTTCGAAGAAGATGTCGATGCGTGAAAAGTCGTTTCCAATGTAAAGCGCGGCGACCGCCTTTTCCGCATGAGGCATCCACCCGGTTCGGAAAAGGTTCTGGATGGCGAAAGGCGCGATGGTGAGCCCCGCGAGTTTCAGCCCCGCCTTCTGGAAAAGCTCCTTTGCTTCCGCCACGTCATGGCGTGGAGTGAGGTAGGTCAGCACAGGGATCTTGTTGATGCCTTTCTCGACCACCTCGCCCTGGACTTCGAAATCGAAGATCGTGTCCTTGTCGTCGAAGTTGCTTTCCTTTTTGACCGTCCAGTAAACGGTGTTGTGGATCAGCTTCCTGGCGACCTTGGGTATTCTGATATGGCGCACTTCCACATTGCCGGAAGATACGATGCTCCACAACTGAAACTTGCTCCGTGCTCCGCCGAAATCCAGCACGGCCGCTCGCAAAAAGTCCGCAAAGGCGGCGGCGTCCTTTCGAAGCGCGGGTTCGAAGGGCACCGCCCGGTAGTCGAGCATTTTCCACCTGGTATCGGAAACCTGAGCCGCCTTGATCATGCGAAGGTGGGTGCGTCCTACATCGACGCCCAGGGTGGTCTTCCTCGATACTCGAATGGCCTTGCCGGCAAAAGCCTTACGGCCCGCGGGACGGGGCGGCGCGACGGAAACCTTCCGGATTTTCCCGGGAGAGGGTTCCTCTCCACGGATAACATCGAGCAGCCTCTCCGTGGAGGATATTTCTTCTTGCGACGGCGTCCTGTTGCGCATCATACTCCCGATAGACTCATTCCAATTCGAACCGCGGACCCGGCTGCCGCTCGCCGATCACTCAACGGGGAAAGCTCGGGGAAAGAAAAGCGCGTGCGTGTCCGGTCCATCTCCCCATAATCTCTCCGTAATCTTCAATTCTCCCCGGCCGGTGCGCCCCCGCGAATCCTTCGCGCGGTTGCCGAATCCGCTCCGGAAAGGACGGTTTTCTTCCCCATCCTCGTATCGGGACCTCCACGCACGGGAGCATCCACTCCATTCCTCTTCTTTCGCAGCCGGTTGATAACTATCCGGAAAAGACTTCAAGCCCGATAATCCTATCCGTTGCACATTCCGCCATGGAATTCGGCGGAATGTCAGGCTCTCCGTCCCTCAAGCCGATCAAATCACCAGGACAAAGCAGATAAGGGCTGACCATAATGGGAATTAATCCGGTTTCGATAATATTACACCGTATTTAACTTAGTCAAGCTGATTCCAGCAGTTCTCATTTTGGCTTTTTGGGGAAAGAGGCGCGGCCGATTCTCCCGGAAAAAGGGCAAACATCAGCGCCTCGTTTCCGGCAAGGAATCGACGGGTTGTGGATCTGTCATATAGAAATGCGTTCTCTATTGTCGCTACTGTTTTGTAGTACAAGAATTTTAATTTACTACATAGACTTTAGAAGTCAATACTTCAAAGCATCCTAACATGTAAGAAAACCAACCCATTGATGCTGTTTCTCATTGCAGGTACGTTGCTCCAACGTTGCAGATCCGTCGTAAGGGCAATAATTAGAGTCCAAAACTGCCGCCATTCCCAGGAAGGGTGCAGATCCTTTGAAACGATGGTCCAGGCGGCTATCCCAAAATCGCAAATCGACACGGACCAGGAGGTCTCATCCTCTCAAGAGGGTTGTTCCAAAGATCTGGATTCCACATCCTGATCACCCCTCTGAACAATTTCCATTCTCCATCTCCGACATTTCTTCAACACCGGGGATAAGGCAGCCACTGAGCCGGAACCTTCAGGGCTGAAAAGATGGAGAAACGTTCGGAGCCGTTCGGATGTCTCAACACGATACCAGTAGAAAGATGCAATGACGCTGAAGCGCAAAACCGTTCCAACTACTTGACGACAGTGCGTTCGCAGCAGTGATCTTGTCGGTATCAGATGAGAACCCAAACAATAAGGAATCGCGACATGAAGCGTTTTACATTCCGTACGGGTATTCTCACGGCCGTGTTGGTGGTCTCCCTTGCATTGCCGGCATTGGCCGCCGAGGATGGACACACCTATGGCATCTCCAGCATACTCGACAAAGAAACAGCGGAGAAAGTGTTCCCGGCAAAACCTCCCTACTCACCTTACGCGGGTCGGGATTACCCCGCGCGGCCGCTTTTCGGGGACACTCATCTGCACACCGCATTCTCGATGGACGCGGGCGCTTTCGGTGCGCGGCTCACTCCCAGCGATGCCTACCGATTCGCGCGGGGAGAGGAGCTAATCTCCAATACCGGTCAACCGGTCAAGCTCTCCCGGCCGCTCGATTTCCTCGTCGTGGCGGACCATTCGGACGGCTTCGGGTTCTTTCCGATGTTGATGGCCGGCGACCCTGAGTTGCTCGCAACACCGCAAGGCCGAAAGTGGTATGACCAGATCAAGTCCGGCCATGGCGCAGAGGCGGCGATCGATATCATCAAGAGCTTCAGCAGGGGGCAACTGCCCAAGGGGTTCCCGCTTCCGGGGACTCGCTCCTATCGCTCGGCCTGGCAGGAAGTCATAAAGGCTGCGGAAGAATACAACGATCCGGGCCGGTTTACGGCCTTCATCGGGTTCGAATGGACCTCAAACACGGGTGGCAACAACCTGCACCGCAATGTCATCTTCCGCGGGAACGGAACCAAAGCAAGTCTCGTCGAGCCCTACACCACGTTGAAACCACTCGGTAGCGACAACCCCGAGGATCTGTGGAAATGGATGGCGGCAGCGGAAGAAAAGACCGGCAGCGCCGTGCTGGCCATCGCCCATAACGGCAATCTAAGCAACGGCATCATGTTCCCCACGATCGAGGCCTTCGGCAAGAAGATGGACCGGAACTATGCGGATACGCGCGCCAAGTGGGAGCGGCTCTACGAGACCACTCAGACTAAGGGAACCGGCGAGGCGCATCCCTTCCTATCTCCCAACGATGAATTCGCCAACTTTGAGATCTGGGACAAGTCCAATCTGGACGCCACCGTTCCCAAGAAAAAGGAAATGCTCGAATACGAGTACGCCCGCTCGGCGCTGAAGAACGGCCTCGTGCTCGAAGAGAAGCTGGGCGCGAATCCGTACAAGTTCGGCCTCATCGGCAGCAGCGACGCGCATACCGGCCTCGCCGCGATGGAGGAGGAGAGCTTCTTCGGAAAGACCGCGCCGCAGGAGCCCAGCCCGGAGCGCATGACCAAGGCCTTCATCAACGACCCAAAGACAGGCATTACCGTCATGGATTGGGAGGTCGGTTCGTCCGGTTGGGCTGCCGTGTGGGCGACTGCGAACACGCGCGAGGCGATCTTCGACGCAATGCAGCGCCGCGAGACCTACGCCACCACCGGCACACGCATGGTCGTGCGCTTCTTTGGCGGCTGGGAATTCGAGCCGGGTGATGCGAACAACCGTATGCCGGCGGCCCGCGGCTATGCCAAGGGAGTACCTATGGGCAGCGAACTGAGCCGCGCCCCGGAGGGCAAATCACCCACGTTCATCGCCGCTGCCCTGAAGGACCCTATCGGCGCGAACCTCGACCGCATCCAGATTGTCAAGGGTTGGGTGGACAAGAGCGGCAAGGTCCAGGAGCGAATCTACGATGTGGCAGTCTCCGGCGGTCGCACGATAGAAGCGGACGGTCGCTGCAAGACGCCGGTCGGCAGCACTGTCGACGTGGAGAATGCGAGCTGGACCAACACGATAGGTGCGCCGGAACTCATCACGGTCTGGAAGGACCCGGATTTCGACCCGGCACAGCGGGCGTTCTATTACGTACGAGTGCTCGAGATCCCCACTCCGCGCTGGACTGCCTACGATGCGAAGCGCTTCGGCACGAAGCCCCTCCCCGGTACGACCATGACACTCCAGGAGCGGGCCTACACATCGCCGATCTGGTACACGCCGGCCGGGTAATATGAAAACATTTCTTAAAGAGCCGTTCGTGCACTTTCTTCTGTTGGGGACGGCGCTCTTTGTCGCCTTCGAGTGGATGCCGGCAGACACGACGACCGAACAGGGACGCATTCTCGTCACACAGGGACGGATCGAGTCGCTTGCGACCGGGTTCACCCGCACCTGGCAACGGCCGCCGACTGAGTTGGAGTTGCAAGGGTTGATCCGTGAGTACATTCGGGAAGAAGTCAGTACTCGGGAGGCGCTCGCGCTGGGTCTGGATCGCGAGGACAGCGTCATCAGGCGTCGGCTCCGGCAGAAACTGGAATTTGTTACCGAGGATCTCGCACTACAGGGTGAGCCGACCGACGAGGAGTTGCACGCCTACATGAGTGCGCACGCGGATTCATTCCTTCCGGAGCAGAGATTCACGTTCCGGCATGTCTATCTCAATCCCGAATGGCGGGGCGAGCATCTGTCTCACGATGCCTCACGGTTGCTCGATCGTCTGAGTCAAAGCGGGAGCGATGAAGATGTCTCGATGCTGGGTGATCGTTTTCTGCTCGATCACCGGTTCGATGCGCTACCGGCCGGCGAAGTGGCGAAGCTGTTCGGTGAAACGTTCGCGAAGGCGCTGAGTCGGCTTGCGCCTGGTCAATGGCAAGGCCCGGTGGAATCCGGCTACGGGATGCACTTGGTGCTCATCAGCGAACGCACGGAAGGACGATTGCCCGCCCTGGAGGATGTGCGCGAGCTTGTCCGCCGAGAGTGGGCTAACGCACGGCGGAAGGAAGCGAACGAGAAGTTCTATGAAGCGCTCCTCGAGCATTACACCGTAACCATGGAGCAACCGAATCCGGCGGAGCAGTCGGCGGAGGCGAAATGAGACGAGTGTTCACGTTCATGGTTTTGTTTGCTCTGTTTGCAGACGGCGTGTCGGCGCACGAGGTGCGGCCGGCCTATCTCCAACTGCGCCAGACAGGAGCGGAAGAATACGATGTTTTGTGGAAAGTGCCGGGAATCGGTGACAACCTGCGGCTCGGGCTCTACGTGGAACTACCGGCGCACTGCGGCAATCTTTCCGAGCCGCGCGGGTTCTTCGCCGCCGGGAGCCTCGTCGAACGCCGGCGCGTGCACTGCACAGGCGGATTGACCGACGGCACGATCCACATCGCCGGTCTTTCCGCAACCATGACCGACGTGCTCGTGCGTCACGAACGCCTGGACGGCACGACCCAGGTCATCCGGCTCACGCCGTCCGCCCCGTGGTTCGTCGTCGAAGCCTCGCCCGGCATAACGCAGGTGGCCGCAACATATCTGCAGCTCGGGTTCGAGCACATCCTGCTCGGCGTCGATCATCTGCTGTTCGTGCTCGGCTTGTTGTTGATCGTGCGGGAGCGGTTCATGCTCCTGAAGACCGTTACCGCCTTCACGGTGGCGCACAGCTTGACGCTGGGCATTGCGACGCTCGGGTATGCCGGCGCACCCTTGCCTCCGCTCAATGCCGCAATCGCTCTGAGCATTCTATTCCTCGGACCGGAAATAGTTCGCACTTGGCGTGGGGAAACGAGCCTGACGATCCGCCGCACATGGGTGGTGGCATTTGCGTTTGGGTTGTTGCACGGGTTCGGGTTTGCGAGTGGGTTGAGCACGGCCGGCATGGCACGTTCGGCAATTCCGCAGGCGTTGTTGTGGTTCAATGTTGGCGTCGAATTGGGGCAGTTGGCGTTTGTCGGGTTGATGTTGGCGCTGGCGCGCTCGTTCCGTGTGCTGGAGATGCGGTGGCCCGTTTGGGTTGTGCGCATGCCCGGTTACGTCGTTGGGGTTTGCGGCGCGTTCTGGACGATTCAACGGACAGTGATGCTGCTGACCGGGAGGTGAATGTGAAAAGAACGGGATTCAAGTTTCAAATACTATTCTGGCTTGCATTGCTGTGGCCGCTTACCGCCTTCGCCCATATCGAGATGGGCAGCGCTATGGGTTTCACCAGCGGGCTGCACCATCCCATCTCCGGTCTCGACCACGTGCTGGCCATGATATCTGTCGGACTGTGGGGCGCGCAACTGGGCGCGCCGGCGGTGTGGGTGCTGCCGGTGGCGTTTCCGATCGTGATGGCTTTCGGCGGGACGCTCGGGTTGGTTGGCGTGGCGTTGCCGGGTGTGGAAATCGGCATTGCGCTCTCGGCGCTGGTGCTGGGGGGAATGGTGCTCGCGGAAAAACGTCCTCCGTTGTGGCTGGCGGCGGTGCTGGTGGGGTTCTTTGCGGTTTTTCATGGACATGCGCATGGGACGGAGTTGCCCGCGGGAGCGAGCGGGCTGACCTACAGCATCGGGTTTGTGATCGCGACCGGGGTCTTGCACGGGTTTGGCATCACGGCCGGTCTGTTGCACAACCGGCGGGGTGGACGCATGGCGATTCGATTGGCCGGTGCGATGGTGCTGGCGGCGGGGATGTTTTTCCTGTGGAGGGCGGTCGCGTGAAAGTATTGACGGGAATCGTCGTTATGGTGTGTGTGTGGCCGTCGGTGGCAAATGCGCATCTGGTGACGACGGGGTTTGGAAGATTCTATGACGGCGTAGCGCATTTGGCGATGACGCCGAGCGATTTGTTGGTGGTGATTGGGGTGGGATTGCTGGCCGGGCTTTGCGGTGCAGCGGCGGCGCGGCTTGTACTGGTGCTGATGCCGTTGGCGTGGCTGTGCGGTGGGCTGATCGGGATGACATTGCCGGGAAACGCGGAACTGCCTGTGATCATGACGCTGTCATTCGGGCTGTCAGGCATGCTGGTGGCGCTGGATTGGGCGTTGCCGCGGGCAGTCGTGCTCAGTCTGGCATGTGGCGCCGGCTTCCTCCACGGTTACGTCAACGGCGCCACTATGACGGCGGGCGGGAGGGACTGGCCGGCATTGGCCGGTGCAACGACTACGGTGTTTGTGTTGGCGACACTGTTGCCGGCAATGGTGGTGAGCCTGCGTGCGGCGTGGATGCGGATTGCAGTGCGTGTGGCCGGCAGTTGGATTGCAGCCGTCGGGATGTTGATGCTCGGTTGGTTGGCGCACGGTAAGTATTGATCAAGGCTTGGGAGGCAGTACCGCAGGGGCCGTGTGATGCAACGTCGGATGAAATCCTGGAGGCGGTAGGGAACGAAAGAACTGCTGGGACAATCCATGTCGCAACGATCAAACCGCGCAAACCACGGGAAAACGAAATGAGTAACTCAGAAATCAGCAAGCGTGCTGGAGACTCGGTTGATGGATTGAACACGGTTCTCCACACCCGGGGTGAGGGCGCGGGAACTCGTGCCTCGAAGGCAGGACAAATAGAACGGAAGCGCCTTCTCGAGAATCGTGAGAGGAACGTGCGATGACTCTCTCACGGGAATTGAAGCATGAGATCAAAACGGTGGCGCTGACCACACTCTATTCTGCCGTGTGGATCGGCGTGCTGATGCTTTTAAAGAAGCTCTTGCTTGCTGAATACCAAATCCAATTTCACGGGTTGTCACGGGCGCTGGTCGGTGCGCTGGTCCTCGCCAAGGTCGTGCTCGTGCTGGAACATGTCCCGCGGGGAGCGTGGGTCCGGACTCGCCCCGCGTGGGTGGATGTCATTCTACGGACTGCCTTGTACGCCTTTGGCGTGTTCGTTGTGCTTCTTCTCGAAAAGACTTTCGAGGGGCGACATGAATATGGTGGTCTCGGTCCCTCCCTGATCTCGGTGTTCCAACATGCAGGGGCCGACCACGTTCTGGTCAACACCATTTGCATGTCCGGAGCTTTGCTGATCTACAACATGCTGTTTGTCGTCCAGCGGCAGATTGGCGAAGGAGGATTGATCCGACTGTTCATGTCGCCTGTTCCCGAAGAGTCTGGGAGGCTGTCCGAGAACGATAAGGATAGACCAACATTCCCACTATAAGGCCGGTAAACGCACTGGAACAATGTTCCTTACTCCATAAATCAGCCTTAATTGGGTGCCCGCCCCCACTTTTCGGACCAGGATTTTCGAAATTCTTAGTTCTCGGACAGCCTCCCGGCAGCCTGCCGGAGAGCATGGCAGGTAAAGAAGAGCGGGGGGTGATCGGTCACTCGGAATTTGGACCGATGGGGTCAACAAGGTGTCAGTTTGACCGTATTTTCATAAAGACGGGCCAAATCGGCCTCGTTTCGGGTAGATTTGTGTTGTGCGAACAGGATTTGCTCGGTTAAGGGGTGGGAATTGGAGCACCCGGATGGTGTTACCCGGAGGTGATCAGGCTATGGAGTCGCTTCACATTGAAAGCCGGGCACGCCGGATTCCACTGGCCTCTTTGATGATGCCGATGACGGGTTCGACCGTGCACTTGCGGAGCCTGTAAATGACCTTGCCGATATCGGTTTGAAGTCTGTAGGCCGTCTTGAGCATGGCAGCGGCATCCTGTCCAAGAGGCGCAATCAATGGTTTGCGAGGTTCTCAATGCGGAAGATGCCGTCATTTTGCCGCCTACTTGGATATTTGCCTTCGTGGAGAGGGCTCAGGACTACGGAAATCGAGTTCGTCAAGCCTTCCTCGTTGAAGGAAGCTGAAAAATGGATACCGGCGTAAACATGGCGGGTTACTATCTGTGGACGGAGTGTAAAAACATGTGCCGAGTCTTGAGAAACGGAAAGAGTGACTATCCAATTTCGGCGATGGTGGTGTTGATTCTTGCATTTTCATTCGTCTGTCCATCAGCACCGGCTTACGGACAAAGCGTCGGAGAAAAGTGGGAATTTACGATTACTCCCTATCTCTTCTTTTCAGGCGTCGATGGCGATGTAACGGTTAGAGGTCGAGAGTCCTCCGTTGATGCCGATTTTTCCAATTATATTCGCCGCCTTGGATTTTGGCGCACAGTTGCATCTTGAAGCAAGGAAAGACAGGTTGGGTCTACTTGGGGACCTCACCTACCTGAAGCTTTCAACCGGTGAAGATCTCACGGGAAGTCGTGCGGCATTAGGCGCCGATCTCAAGACGGAGCAGTGGATCGTCGAATTTGGTGGGTTCTACCGGTTGGGAGAATGGTCGGTAGGACGAGAGACCCGGCGTAAGTTGACATTAGATGTGCTTTTGGGAGGTAGATACTGGAGCCTTGATACCGAACTCGATCTCAGGCTTGCGGTGCTCAATCAGACCCGGTGGGTTCAGTTCGGTGGAGATGAGAACTGGATAGATCCGTTTTTAGGAGCACGTTTCACAGCTAATATCACCGAGAATCTACTGTTCAACCTGCGAGGGGATATAGGTGGATACGGCATCAGCGGCTGTTCGGACTTTTCCTATAATCTTATTGCGCTTGTAGGGTGGGAGTTTCGCGAGAACACGACTTTATTGCTGGGATACCGGATACTCTATGTAGATTACGAAACCGGCAGCGGCGACGACCGATTCGAATTTGATGTCGCCATGAATGGTCCGATCATGGGCGTCGCGTTTCAATTCTGATGTTTGGATCACGGAAAGGCCGCTCTATTACTCATGGCAGGTCCTTAAGCCCGGCCTGCAGAGCCCAAGACAACTGAGGAAATGACAACGCGCGAATGCTTTTGAGAGCAATAACCCGTCCAGGTAAGATAAGGGTGATCATGCGTAAGATTGACCAGCCACAGAGGAACGACTGCGATGTGAGGCTTCTTGCCGTTCTGGGCGCCTTGTGTCTTCTCTTTGCACAGGGATGCGCCACATTGACCCGACAACCGGCCGTGCCCCAGAAGATGCGCCTTTCGGCAGAGATTCCCGGCATGCCCGGCGTTCGGTATTTTGCCGATGCGGAAGCCGAAGAATTTCTCCAGGATGGTATAGAATCCTTAGAGCGAGAAAAGGCTTTTCTTGCCGCCTCCGGGTACCGGGGAGACTTGCCCCCGGTTAGCTTTCTCGCCATCTCCGGTGGAGGTGATGACGGCGCCTTCGGCGCCGGGTTGCTTGTCGGATGGACGGCGGCGGGGAACAGGCCTCGGTTCAAGGGTATCACGGGTATCAGCACCGGGGCCTTGATAGCGCCCTTCGCCTTCCTTGGCCCGGAGTACGACCACGTGCTGAAGCACGTATACACAAACACTTCAGCGACGGACATTTTCAAGTCAAGAAATCTTCTTTCCGGCATCTTGAAGGATGCCATGGCCGATACGACTCCTCTTTACGACCTGGTGAAACGTTACGTAAACCAGAAGACGCTGAACGACGTCGCAGCCGAGCACGCAAAGGGCCGAATGCTCCTGATCGGCACAACCGACCTCGACTCCCGCACCGGAGTTATATGGAACATGGGAAAGATCGCAGCGAGCGGTCATCCCAAGGCATTGCAGCTATTTCATGAAATAATGATCGCATCCGCGGCGATCCCGGGGGCGTTCCCTCCGGTGCTCATGGATGTTGAGGCAAATGGGAAGCAATACCAGGAGATGCATGTCGACGGCGGTACCATCGCACAGGTGTTTGTTTATCCCACTAGCCTCTCAATCGCGGAGGAATCGAGGAAACGTGGGATAGTGCGGGAGCGTAATCTCTACATCATTCGAAACGCGAGACTCGATCCCGAATGGGCGGAGGTCGAGCGCAGGACAATGAGCATCGCCGGCAGAGCTATAAGTTCCCTAATTCGAACGCAGGGAATCGGTGATCTCTATATCATTCACAGTCTCGCGCAAAGAGACGGCGTCGACTTCAACCTCGCCTATATTCCACCTTCTTTCAAAGTCGAGCATACAAAAGATTTCGACACCGGGTACATGCGTCAACTCTTCAATTTAGGGTATAGCATGGCCGCCAAAGGCTATCCATGGCAGAAAGATCCGCCTGGATTCCATGCCGTGCTCAAAGGGGCCGGTCCATCGAACAAATGATAGAACCTATCTACACCAGTGCACAGTTTAGCTCTCTTTTCCCATAGGGGGCATCCCTCGGAAGATCCCGCACGGCTTGCGCTCATTCTCGGGATGCAGTTCGCCGAAGGGCTGTCCGACCAACAGGCTGCCGATGCGGTACGCGTATCTTGGGGCCGTGTACGACTCCGAGGACACGCCCGGAGAAGTCCGCGCCGAACCGGCGGTGGAGGTGCTGCGGCAGGTCTGTGTCCAGGCAATACCATGGACCGGAGAACCCGCCCCGCCGGCGCAAAGATCCGGATGTGGCGCCTTCTGCCCAGTTGATCCATTCCCCCCACGATCTGGAGGCCGGATACAGTCTTAAGCGGGGTAAGCCGTGGGTCGGCTACAAGGCCCATGTGACCGAGACCTGCGATGATGACACACCCCATATTGTAACGCATGCCGAATGGCGCAACGGCGGTCTGAAAAAGTCGTTCCCGTATCTTCAAACTGCGGGTTTCCGGATTTACCTTGAATCAATCGAGGTGGAAACTTAAGTCCGGGAATCATCGACATCGATCGATGCCTGCATCATCCGAAAAGAAAACCGAAATGGAAAGACGGCGGCATGTTTTTTTTGAATTGGGATGAGACATTCCGGGCGGGAGCAGAGGCCGGGGGCGGAAAAGGCCTGCATCTGTCGAGACTGGTGAAATACGGATTCCGTGTCCCTGCCGGAGGCGTGCTTTCCCTGGACGCCTATGAAGAGTTCCTTCGCGAAAACGGCCTCGAGGACGCCGTGATGGCCGCTTCAAGTCCGGCCGCGGCGGTGGAAGGCGCGAATGAAGAGGACGCGCGGAAGGCCCTCGAGTCGCTCCGGCAGCGAATCGTCGAGGGAGCCATGCCTGAGAGGGTGCGCCAGTCGCTGGAAGACGGCCTGCGCGCTCTCGAACTTTTCGATGCCCCCGTCGCAGTGCGCTCATCGGCCGCCGCGGAAGACACCCCGAGGGCTTCCTTTGCAGGCATTTATGAATCTTTCCTCAATGTGCGAGGCTTCGAAGCCGTCCTCACCGCCATAAAGGGTTGCTATGCTTCCCTGTGGACACCAGGAGCTCTTTCCTACCGGCGTAAAATGGGCATTGCGGAAATCCCGCCGGCGTCCGCCGTGGTCATTATGGAGATGGTAAACACCGTCGCTTCGGGAGTCGGGTTTACCTGCAACCCGCGGAGCGGCCGACGGGACGAATTGATCGTCAACGCCGGCTACGGCCTGGGCGATGCCGTCGTTTCGGGGCGGATCGATCCGGATGAGTACCGCCTGTCGTCCGCGTCGCCTCTGCGCGTGGTGATAACCTCAAAGAAGATCGGCGCGAAGGAAGGCTTGACCGTGGCGAAGGAAGGCGGCGGGACGGAGTTCGTCGCCGCGGCGCAAACTGCCTCCAGGTCTGCGGCGCCCGGTCCGCGGAAGGGCCAGGCGCTGCAGGACGAATCGATCGTACGCCTTGGCGGGATCTTGATGCGCATATTCGATGGGCCGGGCCGGGGCGATGAGCACCAGGATGTCGAATGGGCCTTTGACGGTTCCGATTTTTTCATCCTGCAGGCAAGACCCGTGACGACGCTGCCGAGATACACCTACCCCGCCCTCGGAAGTCAGCCCGACATGTGGTCCAACGCCAACCTGCGGGACGCTATCCCCATGGTGCTCTCGACCCTGGGTTGGACCGCGGTGAAGACCCTTACCGAACATATGGCGAGCGCGCCCTTTCGAGCGGTCGGCTATCCGTTGCTGCCCGGCCTCGAGTACGTCAGGCGCTTCCGGGGAAGGGCCTATCTCAATATTTCGCTTCAGCAGTGGGAATACTACGACGCATTCGGTGTGACTCCCGCGGAAACGAACGAACTCATCGGAGGCCACCAGCCGGAGATCGATTTGGGAAGCGCGGAAAGCGCGGCGGCCGGACGGCGATGGGGCCGCCGGGTGGTGCGCCTATACCGCAAATTGAGGCTCTATGCGGCTGTAAGGAAGGCCCGGAAAGAAGCGAAGTCCAGGTTCGCCGTGCGCGGGAACCGGGTGGAGCGATGGAGGAAAAGGGATTACGGCTCCCTGGACAATACACAAATCCTGGAAGTGCTCCACGAGATGAACCGGTCGGCCATGGAATTCGTTCACATGGTCATGCTGCTCAATAGCGATGCCGGGTTTTCGCATAGCCTGCTCGTCCACATTCTTTCGACGATCTTTCCCGGCAAAGGCAACGCCATGGCCAATGCGCTCCTTATCGGACGGGCCGGCGTCACCAGCGCCGAGCACGGCGAGCGCCTGATGGAAATGGCCTGGACTGCGCGCAACGACCCGGACGCCCGGGCGTTTTTCTCCTCCGATCCTTTTGCTCCCGGGGAATGGGAGCGGGCGCTGCCCGAGACTTCTGCGTTCAAGAAGGAGTTTCGCTCCTTTATCGATGAATTCGGCCACAGGGGAGTCGATGAAACCGACATCGCAAACCCGCGGTGGAGGGAAGATCCCGCTTTTCCGTTGGAAGTCGTGCGAGGGCTTGCAGGCGCGGCGGACCTCCGGGAGATGATGGCCGGGCGCAAGGAGGCCGGCGAGAGGGCAAGACGCATGGTGGAAACTGAATCCTCACGACTCCTGCGGGCGCTGGTCCGGTGGTGGGTGCGCAGGACGGCGGAAAGCGCCGGGTTCAGGGAATCGGGAAAGTCGGAAACCGTTCGCATGGGTGAAGCGCTTCGAACGGTCCTGAACGAAGTCGGCGGAAGACTTGTGGATAAGGGCATTCTCGACTCTGCGCCGGACGTCTATCACTGCTCCTGGTCCGAACTCCGTTCGCTGCTGGAGGGCAGTTGGGACGGGAAAGGACTCGATATCCTCGTTGCCGAACGCCGGGAAAGGAAAGCGCAACTGGAGAGCATTTCGCCCTCGGACCTCGTCGTGGACGAAATGCCCCGCTATGCCGGGGCTGCGCCTTCGGCTGGAGGAAAAACCCTTATGGGGTTGGGAGTTGCGGCCGGGATTGCCTCGGGGAGAGCCAGGTTGATCCGGCATCCATCCGAAGGCGGAAAGTTGAATCCCGGAGAGGTGCTCGTAGCTCCGTCCACGGACCCCGCCTGGACTCCGCTCTTTCTCAAGGCTTCAGCCGTTGTCATGGAGACGGGCGGCTTTCTGTCGCATGGGGCCATCGTTGCCCGGGAATATGGCGTTCCGGCTGTCGTAAACGTTCCCGGCGTCATGGGAAAGCTCGAGGACGGATGGATGCTCATCGTTGATGGGGACAAAGGAGAAGTGCGCGTGATGGAGGAAGAGTGACGAACGGAAATTCATCTCATGAGCCAAAAGACAAGGAGACCTCGCATATGGATTCGCAAACGAAGGGTATGACGGACTTCTTCCCGTTGCCGACGAGAGTGCTGTCGAATGGCGAATTCGACCCTCCTCCCCAGACCGGAGAGCAACGGCAGGTCGAAAGATGCCTGCTGGGGCTGGCGGAAAGGTTCGGCGAACCTCACGGCCTTACCCGGCGAGAGTTTCTCCGGACGACTTCAGGGATGGCTGCCGCATTCATCGCCATGAACACGGTGTACGGAGTTCACTACAATGTGAGCGAAGCGGAAGCGGCGGACCTTTCATATGCAAATCAACGGGCTGCGGACCTCTCCGTCCAGTTCGTCTTCGACGATCAGCTCCACTTCGTTCACGAAGCCTACAAGCGCAAAGACGTGCTGGCCCTGCGCGAATACGCCAAACTGCGCCTCAATCCGGCCCTGCGGGGCACGAAGGTGAACAGGGCGAGCGTCCAGTTCCCGAACTTCTTCAAAGAGGTTTTTCTGCAAAGCGATACGAAGGTGGGACTCCTCAGCAGCGCAACCGCGGACAAGGAGCTTGACTGGTTCCTAACCAACCCTCACATGGTGCTTGCGCGCGATGCCGTAAACAGCAAGCTGGGAGGAAGGCGGCTCCTCTGCCACGCCATGTTCGCCCCCCGGCATCCGGGTTGGCTCGACGAGATCGACCGCGCCATCGAGGAATACAAACCCGACGCATGGAAAGGCTATCCGGTGGGCGATCCTTTCCATTACAGCCGGTTCCCGTACAGGCTCGATGATGAAAAGCTCGTGTATCCGGCCTACGAGAAGTTCCGCAAATCCGGCATAAGGAACGTGTGCATCCATAAGGGCATCCTGCCCGCAAGCTTTCTCAATCACTTCGCCAACTGGCGCTACGGGGACGTGGAGGACGTTCCCAAGGCCGCAATGGACTGGCCGGACCTCAACTTCATTATTTACCACGCGGCATTCAAGCCGTCAGCCAGGGTCCCCTGGAGCATGCTCCGCGATTTCGACAAGCACGGGCGCATCGAGTGGGTGAGCGAACTGGCGGAGATTCCGCAGAAGTACGGAGTGAAGAACCTGTACGCGGACCTGGGAACGACATTCGGAATTACGTCGGTCATGCACCCTCGGATTGCGGCCGCCATCCTGGGGATACTCATCAAGGGACTCGGAGAGGACCACATACTGTGGGGTACGGATTCGACCTACTACGGCTCCCCGCAGTGGCAGATCGAAGCCCTCCGGCGTATCGAAATGCCCGAGGAACTGCAGCGCAAATACGGGTATGCTCCCCTCGGGGGACCGGGATCGCGGGTCAAGGCGAAAATCCTCGGGCTCAACGGCGCCGGACTGTACGGCCTGAATCCTGAATCCGCGGAGTACCGTGAAGATCCGAACCTTGAGGCGATCAGGCGGGCGTATGCTTCCGCCGGTGCGCGGGGGGATGAACTCCTGGCTGACCTGTTTCTTGGTTGTTTTGATACGTAATCGTCTGTTGACCCTTCACGGTAAGAAAGAGAAAACATCGCGTTTAGAAGGGCTGTTCCACTATTCCTGCATTCACGGTTGCCCTTCCGAGTCTGGAGTCCCACTATGGAAAAAAATCTCGAACAGAAAATTCCCCGCGACGACAGTTTCGACAGCACTCCGCGGCTTCTTTCGGAAGGCTACGAATTCATCTCGAACCGCTGCCGGCTCTATCGGTCCGACATCTTCGAAACCCGGCTCATGCTCCGCAAGGCGACCTGCACGATGGGAGAGGATGCGGCCAGGATGTTCTACTATCCCGACCGCTTCACCCGAAAGCGGGCTATGCCGCCTACCGCGCTGATGTCGCTGCAGGACAAGGGCAGCGTGCAAACGTTGAGCGGTGAAGCCCATCGGTGGCGCAAGCAGATGTTCATGTCCCTGATGAGCCCTTTGCGCGTCCGGCAACTCGTGGATGCGACAGCCGACCGGTGGCGCGCCTGGATCGGGAAGTGGGAAACCATGGACAGGATCGTGCTCCACCATGAGGTGCGGGGGATCTTGTGCAGATCGGTCTGCGAGTGGGCCGGCGTTCCGCTTACGGAGCCGGAGGCCCGCGAAAGGACACGGGAGTTCGGATCGATGATCGATGGCGCGGGAGCCGTCGGACCACGCAACTGGTGGGTAATTCTGCTCCGCTCGCGGACCGAGCGTTGGCTCCGCCACATCATCGAAAAAGCGCGTACCCGCAAGCTCGATGCTCCTGAAGAGAGTGCGGCTCACATCATCGCCATGCATAGAGGGCTGGACGGAAAACTGCTGGATACCTCCGTGGCGGCGGTAGAGTTGCTCAATGTGTTGCGCCCCACCGTGGCGGTTGCGTGGTACGTAACCTTCGCCGCCCTGGCTCTGCACGATTATCCGGACTGCAGGCGGCGACTCCGAAGCGGCGATGACGAATACCTCGATATGTTCGTGCGGGAGGTGCGCCGCTTCTATCCCTTCTTTCCGGCCATAGGGGGCCGCGTGGCGGAGGAGTTCGACTGGAGGGGCCGCCGTTTCTCCAGGGGGACATGGGTCCTTCTCGATCTGTACGGTACCCTTCACGATCCCCGGATATGGACGGAGCCGGAAGCGTTCCGGCCCGAACGGTTCCGCAACTGGGACGGGAACGCCTTCACGCTCATTCCCCAGGGAGCGGGCGGCTACAGCGACGGCCATCGTTGTCCCGGGGAATGGATAACGATTGAAATCGTGAAGGAGGCTGTGCGCCTGCTGACGACGGCCATGAGCTACAGCGTGCCCAAGCAGGACCTGCGGGTGCTCCTGTCGAGAATGCCGGCCGTACCGCAAAGCCGCTTCGTGATCAGCAACGTAAGGGGAATTTGAACCGGCATCGAAGATCCGTCCGATTCAAAACCCACGATTCCCCGCGCATTGCCGGAGTTGTTCGTTTTGCCGGGTGTTTGCTCTGCTCTTGCCCGCCCTGCTTCGCTGGACCGCAACTTTGACATTGAAAGCAACGTTGGCGGCCTCCCGGCAGGCTGTCGGAGAGCATGGTGAGCGAAGAAGAGCCGGGGTGATCGGTGGTGTGGTCAGGCTATGGATGCGCTTCACATTGAAAGCCGGGCGCACCAGGTTCCATCCACCGGCCGCATTGGGAAGACCCCGCGCGGGGAGAACTGCCGAGGCATTGGGCATGGGCGTCCGCGTATGCCGCGGGACAGTTCGTTTGATCTCGAACCCGAGGTTTGGACTTCGCGGAGGCGGACCTTGCCGCTGTTCAGTCTCGAGACGATACCGGCTGGAACCCGCGTCGGATGCCGACCCGAGAAACCTCGATAATATTGCTTATCTTTCAATGATTTGATTTATCAGTTTCGACAGCGCCTTTATGTCAACCGGTTTTGGGACAAATGCTTCGATGTCGAACGAAGAGGCCGTCTCCGGATTTATCTTCTCGTTGTGGCCGCTGCAGACAATGACGGGTATGTCCGGCCGAATGGTTTTCGCCTCCCTTGCCAGGATAAGACCCGTCATGTGGGGCATGGTATAGTCCGTTATTATGAGATCGAACCAGTAGGGCATGGCTTTGACCGCTTCCAGGGCCTCCCGGCTGCTCGTCCTGGTCGTTACGCGGTAGCCGAGTCGCTCCAGCATCTTCTTGCCCAGTTTGACAAGAGGCTCCTCATCATCGACGAAGAGGATGCGGCCCTTTCCTTTGTGAACTTCCTCCGACGTATCTCCTCCGTCCGAGCCTTCCGACTCCGCCTTGGGGAAGTATGCCCAAAAGGCGGTGCCCACTCCCGGCTTGCTGTCAACCGTTATTGCTCCGCTGCAACTCTTCACGATCCCGTGCACTACGGAGAGTCCCATTCCGGTCCCTTCTCCCCTGGGCTTCGTGGTGAAGAAGGGATCGAAGATTTGGGTGACGGCTTCCTCGCTCATTCCACAGCCCGTGTCGCTCACCATCAGCTTTAGATAGCTTCCGGGTTTGAGGTCCGGATGAGGAGCCGGGTCCCCCTCGCTGAAGAGCGCTTCAGTAAGCTCCACATGGAGAACGCCTCCCTCCTCCCGCATGGCGTATGCCGCATTGGTGCAAAGATTCATGACGACCTGGTGAATCTCGGTCGGGTCCGTAAGGGTTCTACTCAGGGAAGAAGCGGCAAGTTCATGCGTGATCGATATTGTTGAGGGAAGAGTCGCTCGAAGCATCTTAACGGCTTCCTTGACGATGTAGGTGAGTTCAACGGGCGCGGGCTCTCTTTCCGTTTGCCGGCTGAAGGTGAGGATCTGCTTGACAAGCTCCTTGGCTCTCAGTCCGGCATTGAGAACCTGCTGGAGGTCTTCCCGGAGGTCGCTCTCATCGGAAACGCCGCCCAATGCCAGTTCACTGAATCCTATGATGGCGCTCAGGATATTGTTGAAGTCATGGGCGATGCCCCCTGCAAGAAGACCGATTGCTTCCATTTTCTGCGCCTGCCTCAACTGAACTTCGGCGCGAGCCCGTTCCTCTTCCAGTCGCCTGCGCTCGGTAACGTCCTGCTGAATGCAGCCCGCTCGATCAACGCCTGCGTGACCTCTGATCGGAAGATATGTGATGAACAGATCTCTCTCACCGAGTCGGGGATAGGCGTATTTCATCCCATATTTGACGACGTTGCCCCGGAAACATTCATCGAGTTTTTCCTTGATGACTGTCTCGAAGACCTCTCTTCCCAATACTTCCGCAACCGGATGTCCGACGACCTGCTCTCTCTCCAGTTCCCGGTAGTCGAGGAATGCCCGGTTTGCGAGCAGATAGCGGTAATCCCGGTCAACAACGGCGATGAGTTCTTCCGACCCTTCCACCACTTTTTCGTATTCTTTCAGTCTTTCCTCTGCCCGCTTGCGGTCGGTGATATCTTCGATGGTGGCCATGGCGCGCATCGGTTCACCGGCAAAATCGCGAATGACCGTCATGTTAACGTTTACCCATACTACAACGCCATCTTTGCGGATGTAGCGCTTTTCCTGCCGGTAGTCCTTCAACTCTCCGGTCATAACGCCCTGATAGGCTTTCCAGTCATCCTCCCGATCTTCAGGATGTGTGATCTCGGGGATACGCATCGCCTGCATTTCATTGGTGGAGTACCCGGTGATTTCACACATTTTCCGGTTCACGCGCAGGAATCGCCCCGTCTTCGGATCGGCTTGCGCTATCCCTATGGACGCCGTCTCGAACATGGCTCTGAACTGCTCCTCGCTCGCCCGCAGAGCTTCCTCCGCCTGTCTGCGCTCCGTGATGTCCTCGCTGAAAATCACGATGCCCCCTACATTTCCCGCATGGCTACGCCAGGGTCGCACTTCCCAGCGGAGCCACTGTACAGATCCATCAGCCCGCTCGAAGCGGTCGCTCTCGGCCCGTATCACCTCGCCCGAAAGCCCTCGACGGTGAACATTCTTCCAATATTCGGGAACTTCCGGAAAGACTTCATAGTGACGGAGGCCGATCAGGTTACGCTCTCCTAAATTGTAGTCGCTCAGCCACCTGCGACTGACGCTCAAATAGCGCATGTCGCGATCGAACATTGCCAGTGACGCCGGAGCGTGCTCGATGAAAAGCCGCAGCCGCGCTTCGCTTTCCCGGAGCGCTTCCTCCGCCCGCTCCCGCCTGGCCTCGCTCTCTATCTTGTCGAGGGCGAACGACACGTCGAGAGCGACTTCCTCCAAAAGCCGGACCTCACGCTCTCGAAAGAAGCCGGCTTCCCTCACGTAAAGACTCAAGGCGCCACGGACCTGGTTCCGGAACCGGATAGGGAACGAAGCGCAGGAGTGAAAGCCGAACCGGACAGGCGCATGGGAGGCCGGATGGAGACAGTCCCGGCCGGGGCAATCATTGCAGATGATCGGTTTGCCTTCCAGGATGGCTCTGCCGAGGTTGCTCCGGCCCTTGGGCCCACTGTCCGCGTAGAGTTCGGCCTCACCCGGAATTTCGCATCGATCCCCGAATTGGGCCACCGGCTCGATCCGGGCTGTAGCCGGATCGAGCCACCCGATCCATGCCAGGTCAACGGCGCCACGCTCCACCACGAGCCTGCAGACCGCGCTAAGAAGTTCTTCCCGGAACTTGCTGCGCACGACGGCCTGGTTTACCTGGCTCAAGACATCGTAGAGCCGGTTCAGTCGGCGGATCTCCTCTTCGGCGGAGTGCTTGTGGAGCGCAATCTCTATGCCGGACTTGAGTTCCCGGTCGTCGAACGGCTTGAGAATGTAACCATACGGTTCCGCAAGCTTGGCGCGCTCCAGTGTTGCGTCTTCGGAATAGGCGGTGAGAAAGATCACCGGTAGATGAAAGCGCCGGTGAATCTCTTGTGCGGCGCCGATCCCGTCCATCTCCCCCTGGAGACGGATATCCATCAGGACGAGGTCCGGCCGGCTCCGAGAGACGAGTTCCAGCGCCCGCTCACCGTCGGCGGCCGATCCCACTACCCGGTATCCCATGGCCGAGAGTCGTTCCCCGATCTCCAGGGCGACGATAAATTCATCTTCAACGACAAGAATACGGGAAGGATTCATGGTTCTCCTCCGATCGAACTGTCTTTGGGAAGGGGAAATGTGACATGGAAAGCGGCGCCTGCGCCTTCCGAGGTACTCGCTTCCATCCGGCCGCCCAGTTGACCGGCCAGTCCGGAAATCAACTGCAGTCCCAGTGTCGAGGTGGAGGTGGAATTGAAGTCGGAAGACAGCCCCACGCCATTGTCGCAAACACTCAAAATGAGGCTGTGTCCGTCGGCCGGTTTCATTCCCACGACGACCCTTCCGGTGTGATTGCCCGGGAAGCCGTGCTTCAGTGCGTTGGAGACGAGTTCACTCACGATCAGTCCGCACGGGACGGCCTGTTCCAAAGGCAGTCCGATGGGCTGAACATCGTATTCCAGTTTGACGCGGGCGGATACCGGACCGGATGCGGACAGCAATTGCCCGCATAGATCCTTCAAATAGGTGACGAAATTGATGAGCGCCAGGTTTCCGGAACGATAAAGGGTCTCGTGCAGCAGGGCCATGGATCTCACCCGATTTCGAGTATCCCGTAAAACGTCCACCACCTTCGGATCGTCCGTGCGACCGGCCTGGAGGCCCAGCAGGCTCGCCACGATCTGGAGGTTGTTCTTGACCCGGTGGTGCACCTCTTTCAGAAGAGCGACCTTTTCTTCCAGTGAATCACTCAATGCCTTCACGGTTTGATTACGCTCCGCGATGTCCTGCATTGTAGCGACCCGGTACAAAACGTTCGCATCGGCATCACGAACGCTCACCAGGTCCATTTGAACGGGAAATATGGAACCGTCTTTGCGTTGCATGAGGGTCTCGTACCGGACCTGTCCCGTCCGGTCGGCTTCACGTATGCGCTGATAAACATGAGCGTGCTCGGAGGCAGCATAAACACTCAGAATCGGCGAACCGGAGATCTCCTCGGGAGTTGTGCCGAACATGCGGGCAAACGCGGGATTGCAGACCAGAATGCGGTTGCTCGAAGGAAAATCGATGGCAATGCCGTGCGCGCAGTAGTTGAACGCATCCGCCCAGCGACGAAGCGTCTCTTCCGCCTTCTTGCGCTCCGTGAGATCGATGAAGCACACCAGCATCTCGTCGCCGACACGTATGCCCGTGATATCCACTTCCCGCTCCGCGCCGTCCTTGCAGGTCACCCTGCATTCAGCCGGTCCGACGACTCCGGCTTCGAGTGAGGCCCTTTCCGCGCCCGCTCCCCGGGGTTCCGTCGCCGGGTCCTGATGACTCTCCTCGGGGCGGGCGCTTCGCCACCATTCCGAAATGGTCGGGATGTCTTCGGACGTGTAGCCGAAGAGTTGGGTGTAACGGTCGTTGAGGAAATTCACGGTCCCATCCCGGTTGAGAAGGCCCATGGCGACGGGAGAGAGTGTGACGACCGACCGGAAGCGCTCCTCACTCTTCCGCAAGGCCGCCTCCGCCCGCTTCCGTTCGGTCATATCATGCAGCAATGCGCCGGCCATTTCCTTGAAATTGTTCGACAACTCGGTCAATTCCTCTATGGAGCTTTTCGGCCATTCGATACTCTCATCCTTGCCGAACCGCATGGGCAAAGACCTGGTTACCGCCTGAAGCCTGACAACGCCTGCGATGAAGCCGTTGCTGAGAAAATGGGAGACGACAACCGCACAGAGGATCAGCAGGCCGAGAAGGGTGAGCCTCGAAATACTGTATCTGTAGAGGTCTTCGGTAAGGGGCAGGCAGGACGCTTCGACGGTCACCTTCCAGTTGCAATTGTTGTCGGAAAGCCGCGCCGTATTGTGAAAGACCGAATTCCTCCATCGTTGCATAACGCTTGTATTCGGTTCCGGATCGGGTTTCCAGAGGAGGGTCCCGGAGT
>CAYOVG010000044.1:0-27748 GCA_964407285.1 uncultured Syntrophobacteraceae bacterium | reverse complement strand
CCCGGCGCCGTCAGGGGTTCTACCCATTCGATGCGGCCCTGCAACTCGGCTCCACTCGCAAGCAGTACGACATCCAGGACCTTGAGGCATGGCTGGCTCTGTTCTACTACAGTCGGGGTCGGGCCACGCGAGGTGTTTGAAATTATGTAAAATCATCAAGCACCAGGGGGTATTTTCGATCTTAGCGGCGCATTATTGTGGGCAAAATGCCGGTTCCAAGACGGCCGCCGCCCCACTTCCGCTTCCGACGGCAGTGTCTCGCTATCCATCGCGGCACGGGCGGGGGAGAATCTCTCCACCACTATGCGGGTGGCCCGGGCAACTCTTTGCCCAGATGCGGCAACCCGCAAATCACAATCCGCAACCCGAAGCAACCTGAAGCAGTCCGAAGGCAACTCGTAACCCGCAACCCGTCCGTACGCAACCCGCAACTCATCTGATGAAGATCCTGGCGCTGAGCGGCTCCATCCGCACGGAAAGGCTGTCTCGAGCCTCCACTGCCTCACCGCTGAGGACGTCCCGCCATGTCCCCGCGTGACGAAACGGGACCTCCATGGTTTGGGGAATCGGGGAAAAGTTGACCGCCACCACCACGTGGTCTCCTTGACCTTGATCGGCGTCATCGCTCCAGCGGCGGTACGCCACCGATTTCAGGTCTGGATGGATGGCGTCGATCGAGAAGTTCTCCGAACGCAGGGCGGGGTGTTCCCTACGGAGCCGCGCCATTTGTCTGTACCGGTCACGGAGCTTTCGGGCGGACTCCTTCTCGAGGTTTTCCCAGTGTATGGGGTTGGGCCGGAGGGTGCACTCCGTGGGTTCGCCCCACTCCTGCCCATGGTAGAGCATCGGCTGGCCGGGAATCGTGAAGAGCACGGCCGCCGCAAGCGCCGATTTCACGAAAGCCGTCTCATAGGAAAATCCCGCCGAAATGAACTCGTAAAACGCTCGCCATTCATCATGGGTTTCCAGGTAATTGACGGCCATGAATCTATGCCGGTACCCCTGGTTTCGGGGATCGAAGAAGCCGAACACGCGTTCGAAATCGTTCCAGTCGTATTCGTTGAGCTTTCCCTGGCGAAGCAGCGTCATCAGCGCATACCGGACGGCTACGTGCCAGCAGCCGTCGAGCCCCGACTCATTGGCTGCTTCAGGCTCCTCCGGGCTATACTCTCCGATGAGGTACAGGTCCGGGCGTTGCTCCCGTGCGCTCCGCACGAGGAAGGGAACTCCCATCCCGTCCTTTGCTCCGATCCCGATGAGATAGTCGAACCTGAATCCATCGATGTGGTACTCATGGGTCCAATACGAAATAACGTCCCGTACAAAATCCTGGGTGGCCGGTTTCGAATAGTCGAGCATCGGGAAGCCGAACCGGTTCTTCTCCCCGAAGCCCTTTCCGTACCAGGGGCTTTCCTCTTCCGTGTAGAGTTTGCGGAAGGGGTGCTTCGTGGATGTATGAGCGAGCACAATGTCGAGTATCACAGCGATGCCGCGGCCATGCGCCTCATCGACCAGGGCGCGCAGGTCGTCGGCAGACCCGTAATCCGTCTCGACGGTGAAGAAATAGGTGGGATCATAACCCCAACTCGCCTCTTCGCCCACGAACTCGAAGACCGGCATAAGTTCCATCGCATTTACGCCGAGGTCTTCCAGGTAGTCCAGTTTTTGGATCACTGCCCGGAAGGAGCGTTGCGGCGTGAAATCGCCCACATGTATTTCGTAGAGAATAAGGTCCTGGAAGGCCGGACGTTTCCAGTGGTCGTTTCGCCACGTGAATGGTTTGCGCCCGACATCGACGACGGCGCGGGGCGGATCGTACTCGGAACCCTGTGCGAGAGCCCGTGCGTAGGGGTCGCAAATGGTCGTTCTGCCGTCCACAACGAACTGGTAGAGGCTGGGACCGGGCGGAAGCGCTTTCTCTATCCACCAGAGCCCGTCAGGAGCGGCTTCCATCGGGTCCGCCCGGGGGTCCCATCGGTTGAAGCTTCCCACCAGGTGTACGGACTGCTTTCCGGGCGCATAGAGTGCGAAGACTACCCGGCCGTCACCGTAATCGACGGCGCCGGGGCGAATTTCTTGAACTGCTTCCTGTACCATTGCTTGATTGCTTTCCTGAAGAGAAGTAATGCACGATAGAAGCAGGGAGACGCCCCCATGCCCCGTATATCCCTATTTTCTTGATATCAGCACTTCGTACGCCTCGTTCAATTGCACGAACGCCTCATGATCGCCCCCTTTGTCCGGATGCATGCGCTGGGCCTTTCGCCAGTAGATGCGGATAATATCCCGGCGCTTCATCTTCAAGAATTCATCCACGCTGATTCCGAAAATCACCAGGGCATCCTCGGTCGCGGGAGTACGGCTCCGTCTGTTGGGGGGCGCATGGCGCCGCCGCCGGCGCATGGATTCCCGCATGAATTCGAGCGCAGGATTTCGGCCCTCGAAGGAACTGTCGAAGAACATAATCACGTACTTCTCCAATATGGGATGGATGCGTCCGTTTCCGGGAGTTCCCATGCCTTGAAAGAAAGATTCGTCCCCGTTCAAACGGCATATTTCCTCCAGAAAGAACCGGTCTATCTCCTCCGGGTTCAAGGCGATGGGGATGTTGCGCATGAGATGATCGGGAAAGTATCGCTGCAAATGCAAAGAAGTATAGATATAATTCGGAATGTCGGAGGGGCGAAGGTACTGCTCCATCGACTCGATGGTTGCTTCGACCTCGTCGCGGCCCTTGCACAGGAGGATGTTCAAAAATCTCCACGACCGTCCTTCCAGGTTCCCGATATCGATGCGTCCGAAACGCAGAAAATGCATTCTGCGCTTGTCGAAGGAATGGAGTTCATCCTCGTGGGACCATAGTTCCTCATAGGGGCAGGCGCTCGAGATGTTGCGAGGCCTGACGTCATGCCCTACCGATTCCACTATGCGTCTGATGCGCGCATTCAGGAAGGGCAGGAATATGTTCTCCAGTTCCCGAGGAGTATAGCGCGCTTCCTTTCGATGCAACTCTTCCTCGATATGCGGACTGAAGAAAAAACCGTTCCCGTCGGTGTATTGAATATGCTCTCTCGGATTCCACCCCAGGTCCACCAGGTCTCTGTGCTTCCAGGCTCCGTTGTCCCTATACGATTCCCTGATGACATAGTGGGAACCCGATCCATGTCCTACGCGTCTTAGGTACAAAACGAGAATCCTTTCTCCGATCCGATTCCCGGCCGGTGGTGTTGGACGATGAGTTGCGAGTCGCGGATTACGGGTTACGAGCCTCGGACCTCGTAAGCCGTGAGCGCAAACCGGATTACGTGTTACGAACCACGGATTCGGGTATGGTTCAACAACCGGAGTACTTCAAACGCTCATGGACGCGTCCCGGGAAACGGCGATTGGAAAAGATGCTGCTCGTTGCCAGGCATTGCCTGGCAACGCTTCTACGTGTCGCCGCCAGGTGCGTCTCCTACCCGATGACCTCGTGGCTCCATGCTTTCTGAGTGTTATCGACGGCCTCCTGGCCGACTGCCACGTCCAATGCTTTGCCTTCGACGGCAAGCTCCCGCGCCACAACGTGCGGAATGATCCGGCTGAGGGCCGCAACGAACGGGGTAATGTCGTTCAGATGCGCGAGGGCGAGGTCGGCGACCCTGGTATCGTGCAGAGCGTGCGCCGTTGTATGGAGCATGGTATAGCTGATGGCTGCCAGGCTCAGAGAGGTATAGTCGTCTCTCAGGTTTCTCGATATCGGATCGTCGGTCCGAAGCCTGCTGTACAGTCCCGCTATGGTTCCCATGGCGCCCGTTGCCGCCTTCTTTATCATCGCTTCGGCATTCTCTGCCTTGGAAGTCTGTACGGGCGGAACGGATGCAAGATAAATGTCCAGCGCGGTTACATGGTTTCTCAAAGTCGCCTGGATTCTCATCAGCAGTTCGTGTGCGTCTTTGTATTCCATCACCCGCCTGTCGCCCGTCTGACGCTCCAGGGCTTCAAGCGTGTGCTTCTCGACGCTCATCATATCGCTGACATATTGACGCAGGATCTCCTGGTTGTCTTTCATAATAACACCTCCAAAACTACGGATGCCGGCTTACCGACGGCATGACCCCTTGCTTGTATTCATTCGTGCAGAATAATGTGATCTCCAAAAACGGGCCGTTACGATCAACTCAGAGCATTCTTTGAACTCCTGGGATATAAAAAAGATAAGAACGGGCAGATGCAAAGCAACATGTCGTTAATACAGGGTTTCTAGACTTCCGGGCCTGACTCCGGCCGCCAGGTGGCGTAAGAAGAGAAAAATAGGGTTCCGGGCAATCGAGAATAGGATCTATTCCTATCATGATGGAGCTTCGAGCTGTCCTTAACGTTACCTCAGGCAATTCTCATCACATCCGGTTCAGGGGTTTCGGATCTTCGGATCGACGTATCGGTCGATTCGTCCGGACATACGGGAAAAATCCATACAGGTGACGGAAATGGGCGGCGTGCCGTATTCCTTCTAGTCTGACTTCCGTCTCCCGTCGTCTTGAATTCGTTCTTGGATCAGTTGGAGGTATTGAATGAAAATCGGTGCGCGGTATAGAGGAAACGGCAGATGTGACTTCATCGTCTGGGCTCCTTTTCTCGAACGAGTGGAACTGAAGCTCCTGTCTTCCGGAGAACGGCTTGTCCCCATGGAAAGAGATGCGCAAGGCTACTGGAGGGTGACCGTTGAGGACGTCTCCCCCGGCGACCTCTACAAGTACAGGCTGAACAGCCGAAACGAATTCCCCGATCCGGCATCCTTCTATCAACCGGAGGGGGTCCACGGACCGTCGCAGGTCGTGGACCAGAACGCATTCCAATGGGAGGATGCCGGGTGGAAGGGAATAGAACTGCTGGAATTGATCAACTACGAAATCCACGTGGGGGCATTCACGAGGGAAGGAACGTTCGATGCGGTCATAACGAGGCTGGACGATCTCGAGGACCTGGGGGTAAACACCCTTCTGATCATGCCTGTCGCACAGTGTCCGGGGGACAGAAATTGGGGCTACGACGGGGTGTTTCCCTTTGCGGTCCAGAATAGCTACGGGACTCCCGACGCATTCAAACGACTCGTGAACGAGTGCCACAAGAGAGGTTTCGTCGTCAAGCTCGATGTCGTCTACAACCACATGGGACCGGAAGGGAACTACCTCAGGGAATACGGTCCCTACTTCACCGACACCTACAGGACCGCCTGGGGCGATGCGGTCAACGTGGACGACGCCCACAGCGACGATGTCAGGAACTTCTTCATCGAGAACGCGCTCTCCTGGTTCAGAGATTACCACGTGGATATCCTTCGTCTCGACGCCGCCGACCGCATCTACGACATCAGCGCCTATCCGTTCCTACAGGAAATGGCCGATACGGTTCACATGGCTGCATGGAGGGAGGGCAGACGCCATTACCTCATTGCGGAGGCGGACCAGAACGACCCCAAGCTCATGGAGAAAAAGGAGGAAGGTGGATTCGGCCTCGACGCCCAGTGGTGCGACGACTTCCATCACTGTGTCCATACCCTGCTCACGGGAGAACTCAGCGACTACTACTCCGATTTCGGCAGGATCGATCAACTGGCGAAGTCGCTCCGGGAGGGATTCGTCTTTTCCGGCCAGTATTCCGAATACCGCAAGCACCGGCGGGGCCGCTCTTCGAAGGACAAGCCCGGCTACAAGTTCATCGTGTTTTCCCAGAACCACGACCAGGTCGGCAACCGGCCGGCCGGCGAGCGCATGACCCGGCTCACCACCTATGAGGGCCTGAAACTTGCCGCCGGCATCGTCTTGCTCTCCCCCTTCGTGCCCCTGCTCTTCATGGGCGAGGAGTACGGAGAGGAAAACCCGTTCATGTATTTCGTGAACCACTCCGACCCGGAACTCATTGAAGCCGTGCGCAAAGGCCGCCGGGAGGCGTTCGGCGCATTCGCGGCGGCTGATCCCGACATGGAATTCATGGATTCCGAGGGCGTCGAAGCCTTCCTCGGTTCGAAACTGCGGTGGGAGGACCGCAATACGGGCAAGCATAAGGTCCTCCTCGACTTCTACAAGACCCTCATCAGGCTTCGCAAGGAGACGCCCGCCCTTTCCAATTGCGATAAAACACGGCTTCAGGCGCAGGAATCCATGAAGCACAATTCCATACTGATGCACAGGTGGAACGACGACCCCTTCAGCCGGGCGCTGTGCTTCTTCAACTTCGGCAAAGAGGACGCCAACGTCACGGCCGGTGATTTTCTTCCCGCCGGGAGATGGAGGAAAGTCCTCGATTCGGCCGATCCCGCGTGGAATGGACCGGGAAGCGCTCTGCCCGGCGAACTGAACGGAGCCGAATCCGTGCCGGTGAAGGCGCAGAGCTTCGCAGTGTATCTCCAGGATGGAGAAAAGTAATAAAATATCATGTGATATCCATAAGTTGACATATGCTCTACCCAGTGCTTATGGACAATATGTTGTGCCTTTGCAGTCTCGATAAAATCGAATCCGGTATCGGAATCGACCATGGATTCTATCCGATTCGAACCCTGACTGCTCACCCCTGGAATCTCAATCAGGGTTTCCCGGCTGAACGCTTTCCATAAATAGTACAATGGTGCACGGGAGGTATTTTATGGATAAGAAGGAAGTGGCGAACAAACTGGGTTCACTCATGCAACTGGATATCGATGCGGCCCATGCTTACGGGCAAGCCATCGAGGAGATCAACATCCGGAGCATTCGAGACACGCTCGAGAAATACCGGGGCGATCATGAACGCCATATCAACGATCTGTCCGCAATGATTACGAAGATGGGCGAAACGCCGCCCTCCCACTCACGTGACGTCAAGGGGTTCCTGATAGAGGGATTCACGGCGATTCGAAGCGCAACGGGGGTCGAAGGCGCCCTCAAAGCCATGAAAACCAATGAGGAACTTACCAACAAAAGGTATGCCGAGGCCATGGGGATGGATATGCCCGCGGATGCAAAGGCGCTTGTCGAGCGCAACTACAGGGATGAGCAACAGCATCGGAGCTATGTCGAGCAAGCGATCTCCAATCGTATCTGGGAGAAAGAACCGGCCTATACCGAGTAACGCCGGCTCTCGATTGAGATTCCCCCCGAACGGTCCATATCGATGTGTATCGGATGGACCGTTCGGGTCTACGACCGGATATCATCGCGCCTGATGCTTTCCGCCGGACTTCGCTTCAATAAAGAAAGAACCGAGAGTTTCCGTCCGTTATCCCGGAGCCGATATATGGCCAATTTTTTATATGTAGCAGCTCAGGCTGTGTAAATATGCATTAAGTTCCGATCTGTAGCGGGTTGATTCCGAATTCTATCCGTATGTCTCAATATATACGTGTTTAGCTCTATACATGGGGTCCATGGTTAAGTCATTTCATGTTTGACGGGCTTGCTTGCTTCGAACTTGATCGATCATTATCCTTTTCTTAGAAGGGGCTTTTGGTATGGACAGATATATTTGCATACATGGACATTTTTATCAGCCGCCGCGAGAGAATCCGTGGCTCGAAGAGATAGAACTCCAGGATTCCGCCTATCCCTATCACGACTGGAACGAGAGAATAACGGCCGAATGCTATGCCCGAAATGCCGCGTCGCGCTTGAAGGATTTCGAAAACAAGATAACGGGCATCATGGACAACTACACGAAGATGAGTTTCAACTTCGGTCCCACGGTCCTGTCCTGGCTCTCCTACCACAGACCCGACGTGTACGAAGCCATATTGAATTCGGACAGGGTCAGCAGGGAATACTACTCGGGACACGGTTCCGCCATCGCGCAGGTCTACAACCATGTTATCATGCCCCTTGCGAATACGAGGGATAAGCGTACCTCCGTGGTATGGGGAGTGCGGGATTTTCAGAAGAGGTTCGGACGCGACCCGGAAGGAATGTGGCTGGCGGAGACGGCGGTAGACACCGAGACCCTGGAAATCCTGGCGGAGTACGGGATCAAGTACACTATCCTTGCGCCATGGCAGGCCGTGGGCGTTAGAAGTCTGGAAGACGGAGGGGAGTGGGAAAGCGTCGAATGGGATAGAGTAGACATCACGATGCCCTACCTCTACCGGCTGCCGTCCGGCGGGACCATAAGCCTCTTCTACTACAACGGTCCGATATCGTACGCAATAGCTTCCGCCGGACTGCTCAAGAGCGGAGAGAATTTCGCAAACGCCCTTGTGTCCTCTTTCAACGACCGCCAGGGACCTCAACTCGTTCACATCGCAAACGACGGCGAGTCCTACGGGCACCACCACAAATACGGCGAGATGGCCCTATCGTACTGCCTCAACCATATTGAAACAAACAATCTGGCCAGAATCACCAATTACGGCGAGTTCCTTGAAAAGCACCCTCCCACCCATGAAGTTCGGCTCCGGGAGAATTCTTCCTGGAGCTGTATCCACGGCGTGGAGCGATGGCAGGCGGATTGCGGCTGCAATTCCGGCCAGTTCCCCCAGTGGAACCAGCAGTGGAGGGGACCGCTCCGGAAAGCCCTCGACGCCGTGCGCGACCAGCTCATACCGGCATATGAGTATGCGGTCTCCCGGTACCTAAGGGACCCATGGGGAGCGAGGGACGACTACATCGATGTCGTAATCGACCGGTCCCGGGATAACGTGGAGGACTTCCTGCAAAGGCATGCGATAAAGGATTTGTCGGGAGACGAGAAGGTCGCGACGCTCAAACTCCTGGAGATGCAGCGCTATGCCATCTACATGTACACGAGTTGCGGATGGTTTTTCGATGAGGTTTCCGGACTGGAGACGATCCAGGTGATGGAGTATGCCTCAAAGGCGATGCAGTATGCCGGACGGGTCCTGGGGATCGCGCTCGAACCCGGCTTCAAGGCTGAGCTGGAGCGGGTGTCGAGCAACGTGGACGCCAATGCCGCCGAGTCCTACGAAAGGCTGGTTACTCCCGTCAAGATCGACCTGCAGCGCGTTGGAGGGCATTATGCCGTGTCCTCGCTCTTCAACGAATACCCGGAGCGGATGACCGTCTATTCCTTCAGTGTCGAAAGCGACAATTACGAAAAGAAAAAAGCGGGAAAACTGACCCTTGCCACCGGGAGGGCTACCGTCCGGTCCACCACCACCTGGGACGAAGAATCCATGAGCTTCGCCGTCCTTCACCTGGGTGACCATAATGTCAGCGGCGGTCTGGGGAAACTCGACGGCGAGGAATCCTTCAACGCCATGAGGAACGACGTCCATGAGGCCTTCGAGCGCGGGGACACTACCGAAATCATCCAGCTCATCGGCAAGCATTTCGGGGAAAACAGGTATTCGCTCTGGTATCTTTTCAGAGACGAACAGCGCAGGGCCCTCGGCAAGATATTCGAAATGACCCAGGAAGGGGTGGAAGCCTCCTACAGGCAGATCTACGAACTCAACAATCCGTTCATGAATTTTCTCACTTCCTTGAGTATTCCCATTCCGGTTTCGATCCGCCTGGCCGCGCAGTACATCGTGAATCTGGATCTCCGGAGGGCGTTCGAAACGGAATACCTGGACATGGAAAAACTGGAGCGCCTCGTGACTGAAGCCAGGAGGTGGGAAGTCGTCCTCGACAGAGCCGGGATCGGACTTGTCGTTTCGGTCTGGTGCACGGCAACCGCTGAAAAAATCGAAGTGGAACCGGAAAAACTGGAAAGCATAGTGGAAATCGTCAGGGTTATCAAGCTTGTGGAACCACTCTCGCTCGATCTCGATCTATGGAAAACGCAAAATATCGTATTCGCCCTCATAAATTGCAATGGGTACAGGCATGTGGCGGCAAGGACGGAAGAAGGGGATGAGCAGGCCGCGAACTGGGTGAAAGCAGTCAACGAACTCGCCGACATTTTGCATATAAAAGTGAGAGAAGAGGTGTGGGCATGAGAATACCTCTGGCTACATACCGCATACAGTTTACCGACAAATTCACGTTCCGGCAGGCGACGGATATTGTGGATTACCTCGCGGACCTTGGAATATCGGACCTCTACGCGGCCCCCGTCTTCCAGGCAAAGGACAGAAGCGTTTCCGGCTACGACGTGATAGATCCCACCGTTTTGAACGCGGAACTCGGAACGGCGGAAGATTTCGACGCCGTCACGGCGGCGGTGAAACGCCGCGAGATGGGCTGGCTCCAGGATATCGTCCCGAACCACATGGGTTACTACGGCTCCAACAAAATGCTTGCGGACGTCATGGAGAAGGGACCGGCGTCGAAGCACTACGAGTACTTCGACATCGACTGGAACCATCCCTACGAGAGCCTTCGCGGCAGGCTTCTGGCGCCCTTCCTGGCCCGGTTCTACGGCGAATCGCTGGAGAACGGCGAGATCGAACTGAAGTACTCGGAAAGGGGCTTCCGCATTCACTACTATGATTTCAACTTTCCGCTGAACATCGAATCCTACTACCAGGTGCTGACCCATAACTGGAATACGCTCAGGAGAAAGCTCGGCACGGACCACACCGACCTCATCAAGCTGTGCGGCCTTCTCTACGTGCTGAAGAATCTTCCCAAAAACGATGTCGAGGAACTCTACGACCAGATCACCTTCATCAAAAGGTTGCTCTGGGAACTCTACGGCAACAACCCCGTCATCAGGCATTTTATCGAATCAAACATCGAGCAGTTCAACGGACGTAAGGGGAAGCCGGAAACTTTCCACCTGCTGGACACTCTGCTCTCGGAGCAGTTCTTCCGCCTCTCCTACTGGAAGGTGGCCACACAGGAGATCGATTACAGAAGGTTCTTTACGATCAACGACCTCATTTCTCTTCGGGTGGAAAAACCGGAAGTCTTCAACGATGTCCATGCTCTGATCATGAAGCTGGTGAAGGCGGGCGGTTTCACCGGTCTGCGGGTGGACCATATCGACGGCCTCCACGATCCCACCAGGTACCTGGAAAGGTTGAAAGAGAAAGCGGGAGACACTTACATACTGGTCGAAAAGATCCTGGAACTCGACGAGGAGCTGCCTTCCTTCTGGCCGATACAGGGCACGACCGGTTACGAGTTCGCCAACTTCTTGAACGGCATATTCTGCAATGGTGAAAATGAGAGCGAATTCAGCCGGATATACGTCGATTTCACCGGTTTCGCCAAGCCCTACGAGCAGTTGTGGTATGAGAACAAGAAGCTCATCGTCGAAAAGGACATGAGTGGAGATATGAGCAACCTGGCGCGCCTGGCGAAGAATGCGCTGAGCGAGGACCGGCATGGGGGCGATATCACCTTGTTCGGAATGCAAAAGGCCATAACCGAGGTCATGTCCCGCTTTCCCGTGTACCGGACGTACATCACTCCCGACGTGTTCCGTCCCGTCTCCCGGCTCTATATAGAGAAGGCAATCAATGACTCGCGGAAAGCTCATCCGGACCTGGCGTATGAACTGAACTTCATCAAGAAGGTCCTCCTGCTGGAGACGGAAGGCTATCTCCCGCAGGAGGAGAAAATGAAGCGCATGCATTTCGTGATGCGTTTTCAGCAGTTCACCGGGCCTCTCATGGCCAAAGGATTTGAGGATACGACTCTTTACGTATACAATAGGTTTGTATCCCTCAACGAGGTGGGGGGCAGTCCCGACAAGTTCGGCATATCCATCGAAAAGTTTCACGATTTCAACTCCCGAAGGGCGGCCATGTGGCCCTACGCGATGAACGCCACCGCCACTCATGATACGAAACGGGGGGAGGACGTCAGGGCGAGACTCAACGTGCTTTCGGAAATCCCTCATGAGTGGGAGGAGCGAATACGGACGTGGGCTGAGCATGGCCGTGCATTCAGGAAGGAAATCGGGTGCGAGGGCGTACTTGATAAAAATACGGAATACCTGCTCTATCAGACTCTCGTGGGCGCGATGCCTTTCGAGGGAGTAGAAGCCGATTCCTTCGAGAAGAGGGTCAGGGACTACATGTGGAAGTCCGTAAGGGAGGCCAAAGTTCATACGGAATGGGTCAATCCCGACGTGGACTATGAAGAGGCGGTCCTCTCCTTTGTGGGGCGGCTCCTGGATACTTCGAAGGATAATCCGTTTCTGAGCGATTTTCTTCCCTTTCAGCGGAAGATCGCACGCTACGGGATATGGAATTCGCTCTCGCAAGCGCTCCTTAAAATCGCATCGCCCGGCGCGCCCGATTTTTACCAGGGCACGGAACTCTGGGACCTGAACCTGGTGGACCCCGACAATCGCCGGCCGGTGGATTTCGAAAGGCGCAAGGCTTACCTCGGGGAGATTCTCGATCGTGAAGGGCGGGACATGGCGCGCCTGATCGAAGAACTCCTGGCGTCCAGGGAAGACGGCCGGATAAAGATGTTTCTGATACACAGAGCGCTTCTGGCGAGGAAGGAGAGGTCCCTGGTGTTCCGGGAGGGAAGATACTATCCTCTTTCGGGAGCGGGAACAAGAAAGGACCATGTGGTCGCGTTTGCGAGGAAGACCGGGGATGAGTGGGCCGCCTGCATTACTCCTCGATTCCTCACGCCCATTGTCGGTGAGAACGATTTGCCTTTCGGTGAGCAAATCTGGCAGGATACTTATGTGGAGCTTCCGGATGGCGTACCGGCCGTCTGGAGAGACGCCATTACGGGGCAAAAGATCGAAGGAGACGGGCGTCTCTTTTTGGGGCGCGTCCTCGGGCGCTTTCCGGTGGCGTTGTTGTTGAGCGAAGGACAGCAGAGATGAGAAAAAGAGGAAGCGGTATTCTTTTACATGTAACGTCACTCCCATCACCTTTCGGAATAGGGGATTTCGGTCCCGAGGCTTATAGCTTCGTCGATCTCCTGGAGGAAGCCGGGCAAAGCTACTGGCAGATTTTGCCGCTGAGCCCGATCAGCGGCGGCACCGGCTATTCTCCCTACAGCAGCGAATCCGCCTTTGCCAGGAATATTTTTCTCATCAGCCCCGAATTCCTGGTGAGGGACGGTTATCTCAACGAAGCAGATATTGCGGACCCGCCTTCCTTTCCCGCCGAAAGCGTGGATTACGAGTCCGTCATCGAGTACAAGCTCGGGCTTCTCACCCGGGCCTTCGAGAATAACAGATCCCGAATAGTGGAGGACCTCGACTTCATCAAGTTCTGCCGGGACAACGCCTATTGGGTGGACGATTACAGCCTCTTCGTCGCGCTCCGCGAGCAGTTCGAGTATGCTCAGTGGTCCGAATGGCCACTGGACGTGAGGGATAGAACAAAGAGCGTTTTGGACGACTGGAACGACAAGCTCCAGGATAAGATTCTCCGGGACAAGTTCTTTCAGTTCATATTCTTCGAACAGTGGTTTGCCCTCAAGGAGTACTGCAACAGAAAGGGGGTTTTGATTATAGGAGATTTACCCCTCTATATAGACTACAACAGCGCCACGGCATGGGCTTCACCGTACATCTTCAAGCTCGATGAAGCCAAGAAGCCTATTTTTGTCGCCGGAGTCCCTCCCGACTACTTCAGCGAAACGGGACAGCTCTGGGGCAATCCGGTCTTCAACTGGGATGTTCTGCGCAGTACCGGCTATGAATGGTGGATCAGGCGCATCAGGCATAACTTCCAGCTCTACGATCTTCTGCGGCTCGATCATTTCCGCGGCCTGGTGGCCTACTGGGAGGTGAATGCCGGCGAGAAGACGGCGATCAACGGAAAATGGGTGGCGACCCCGATTCTCGATTTCATGAATATGATGCTGAAGCATTTTCCGGCGCTTCCCATTATCGCCGAAGACCTCGGAATCATCACGCCCGATGTGAGAGAGGTGATGCAGATGTATCAGCTTCCGGGGATGCGCGTGCTGATGTTCGGTTTCGGGGCCGATATGCCCACCAACGACTACGCGCCCCATAACCATGTCAAGAACTGCGTTGTCTATCCCGGAACGCACGACAACAATACCGTCCGGGGGTGGTTTGAAAACGACGCCGGTCCCGAAGAGAAGGAACGGTTGTCCGCGTATATGGGACGGGAACTAACCCCGGAAAATGTGAGTTCGGAAATGGTGCGGATGGCCATGTCGTCCGTCGGAAACACTGTCGTAATCACCATGCAGGACCTCCTGGGGCTGGGGCAGGAAGCCAGGATGAACAAGCCGGGCGTTGCCCGGGGGAACTGGTCGTGGCGCGTGACGGCCGAGCAGTTGAATTCCGGTCTGGCCCGGAATTTGGGCGAGATGACCGCTATGTATGGGAGACTCTGATATGGCCCGGCATTTTGTTCTTTTACAGGATGATCGGAATTGACGGGATTGGGAGTCGACCGAATGCAAGGTCTTCCTGCAAATCCTGTCAATCCAGTCTAAGAGGGGCGCGAAATTCAGCCGTCATGCCCTGGTTTGGTCAGGGCAGGAGGCAACCCCACTCTGTCCCGGAAGAGAGTCTCGAATCCTCATCTCCACAGGTGGCTTGGAACTTGCTATAATATTAATGTAGATGCCTTACCTCCATGGAGTGCTAAATGTGAACTTGACGTGACAGAAGTTACGAGATAAACGTAGTAGCCGAAATCACCAGGAGGAGAGGAAGAGTCAACTTTCTGACCGAAGGAGTGGGGCATGGTCAGTCAAAACGTAATTCTAAGCCATGATCTCCTAGAGAAGACATGCAAGAACGTCATAGAGACAATCCTGCTGTGCCTGGAGCATGCCACCAAAGGGACTATCTACCGGGTCGGGCTTATGCCCGGGCTCCAGGCGGTGCGCATTACTTCCGGCGTGCGGGAAGACGAGAGTGAAATCCGCTGGGGCCTGCCCGAAGACTCGGATTATAACATGCCCGGAAAGAGCTGGGAGCAGTACAGGGACCGTCCCGGGTACGCCCTGGAGGCTATGGGCTGGTGCGTTGAAAAACAGAAGAGCTGGACGGCGGACAATCCCTATGAGGACATCCGCAGTGTGCGGAAGCAGTTATTGGGAGAGATAGAGGATTTCCACCATATGGAGCCCGTCCTGGTGAGAAAGAGGGACTTGTATGGAGATATCACGGATGACCTCGAGTATCCCCTGGACTGGCAGCAGAACCCGATCTGGAAAGACTCCGAATACCTGGTGGTGGCCGTCGTCAAAATCCACTTCAAGCCCTACTCCATCAAACGGGGTGACCGGTCCACGAAGATAATCAAGAAGCTGGCCCGCACTCTGGGAACGGAACTGCTCTCCCACTGCATGAAGGAGAACCTTCTGAACGCCCAGAAAGATCTCGCGCGGCAGCGCCTTCAGGCATGCGACGCCCTTGCCCACGAGTTGCGCAATACGCTGATCAAACTAAGCTTCATCTTCAGGGCCATTAACGCCGAGATAAGTTTCATGCGCGAGCAGTGGGAAAAGCAGTTGAGGGAGGCCGTTCCCAACCTGGAAAACAAGGAGTCCATCCTTTTGCGCCTCAACCAGTTGATCCTTTCCCGGATGACCCAGTTGAACGGCAACGAGGAATTGGGCCAGGCGTGCAGGCAATTGATGGCGGAACAGGAGGAATTCGCCGGTCTGTCTCCGCTGCCCTACTACGGCGAACAGTGGCTCAAGAACAAGATCGCGCCCAAGTGGCGCCGCCTCCTGGAGGAAAGCCGTGTATGGGATTTGGAGAAGGAAGAAATCGAACAGCTTCTGGAACGCCTGGAAAAGGCGATCTGGATCGGGACCGATCAGGGACTCCTCGACCAGGTGCGCCACATCTCGAATGAGTTGAAGGAGAAGTGGGCCAGGCTGGCTTATACGGATTTCTCGGCCGACAAGCTCTCGGTGCTCGAAGAAATACTCCAGCTCCTGGAGCATCCGGAACTGGCCATCCCGCACAAGCAGCAAACCAGGAAGGTGCTCGTGTCACTCAAGGCGCTCGTCGAGATCCTCCCCGAAGTAGAAGAGCGCGCCAACAGAATAATGTTCTCGCTGAGAAACGGAAGTCCGATGGAACTCCACTGAAACCCCGCCTCATCCGTCAATCCGGCTTTTTTCCATTCAGCCGCTCAGCCGTTGTGTAATCTATAACGACCCGGTCTCTGAAGCTTGCCGTGAGCTTTAGGGATGGCGGGGTAAGCACCAGGGGGACCGATAGAGAACCCGATTTGACCAGGCCGTCAAGGCGAACGGGCGCGGTATAGATGGTGCTTATATTTTCCAGGATCGTGCTTCCACCTACAACCTGAACGGTTTCGGGAGTCACTTTCGCGTCGACTACGGTGAGGTTGTCGGGCAATTTGCCGACCCAGTGCACCTGCACGGGCAACTCCTTGACCGTAGGGGTGTCCAGGATCACGTCCACGGTTGTCGGAGATACCTTGTTGAGCTGGATGCCGGGGGGCAGCACCACGTTATCGGTTGTGAGGGTGAATGTGTTCTCTCCTTCGACGGCCTTCCTGAGATCCAGGCGCACCTCGATCTGGTCCGGCCTCAACGATTTCAGAAGGGCGCTCGGACCCGACAACTGGAGATTCACCTGGTTTGTCGAAGTATCCAGGATCTCCAGTTGAGGTGGTCTGCCCATGTATTCCATGGGCACTTCGAGAGCCACGATGGTGTCCCGGTTGCGGGTGAACCCGAACCAGAGACCGAATATGATGAGAAATGACATGGCGGCGGCGATGGAAAACTCGAGCCTCTCCCGCTTGCGCTTGGGGCTCCTGCGGTTCTCGGTGATATTGAGGTGGTTCTTGAGGATCTGCGCAAGCTCCTCCGGTTGCACCATTGGCCGGATCGAGTTGTCACGGGCGACGGTCACTCTCCCGCGCTCTTCCGAGACGGCGATCACCATGGCGTCGCTTCGCTCCGCCAGGCCGGCGGCGGCGCGATGCCTGGTTCCGTAAAATGTGGGAAGGTCCTGCCGTTGGGAAAGGGGCAGGAGAACGCCCACTTCCGTGATGCGGTGGTCCTGAACGATGATGGCCCCGTCATGGACGGGGTTCTTGGGCCAGAAGATGCTCACGATCATCTCCTGCGTCACCAGTCCGTCCCATCGGATGCCTCCATGAACCAGTTCCGACAGGTCCTCCTTCCCCGGAAAAACGATCAGCGCGCCGATACGCTTCTTTCCCATATGGTAGACGGCGTCGGTCAGAACGTCCACCGGCGTGTTCTGCTCCCTGTGCGGCGAACCCCATAGAAAGCTCTTGAGATTCTGCACCTGGAGGGCAGAACGGATCTCGTTCCTGAACACCACGATGATGATGATCGCGGCGGCGGCCGTGATGCCCTGCAGGACCCAGCTCGTCAGAATGAGACCGAGCGAACCGGCCACCTCCTGCAGCAACCAAAGGGACGCGATACCCACGAGTATGCGGAAGGCGTTGGTGCCGTGGAAGAGCACATAGAGACGAAACAGAATATAACTGTTCAAAACGATGTCGACGATGTCCTGCCACCGTATACTCGATATGAAACTGAAAAACCTGCTCATGATTCGTCAGTCCGTGATGCTGAAACGCAGAACGGTGAATACCTTTCCATCCTGGTCCGTGACTTCCACCCGCCAGGGACCCTTATCGGCTTCCCGGAGTTGGATGGTGCTGAATGTCGTCCAGCGCGGTGATTGGAGCCGGAGTTTTATCTTGGTGCTCAAATCGCCCAGGTGGTACCATCGGTGAAAGATGTGCGTCCCCTGGGGAACGGGATCGAAATTCGTCAGGCAGTAAACCTGGCCGATGGATACGGGAAAAGTTACGGCCTGGTTGATCGGGGTCAGGTTCTCTATCCGTTCGCACATGGCGGCGCCGGCGAGGGTGAGCGTCTGGGGCTTCTGAGCGTGTGAATGGTCGGGCGCGGGGCCGGCAGGATGCGTGGGAGCCGGAGAGGGTTGGGAAGATGAATTGGCCGGCTGGTCCGCCTGCTCCGCCGGGGGCCGGTCGGAGGAAACGGCGTCCTGCTGAGGCTGCGCCTGCACGCCTGCGGCGGGCGGGCATGTCGCAGCCGTAACCAGGACAAAGAAAAAGATGCTGAAAAGCGTTTTATTTATCGAATCGTACATAATTCCATTATTCCTCCAGGTATAAACATCGGGTGACGGCGCTGCGGGGGAAGGCTGATACACTCGCATCCGGGTGTTCCGAAGATTGATCGCATCTATTGTCGGGGGGCCGCCGCGGGCAGGTCGCCGCTCCACAATTTCCGTACAAGTTCAACATAGCATGAAAGGCCGGTGCGTCAAGCGATTTTCCCTTGAATGAACCATCTGCATGCTTCTAACAACGGGTGCGAGGAAGATGAAAGATGGTCTTGGTCGTCGTTTTGCGCTTTCCTTGCCTCACCCTCGCGAACTTGCGGGCGGTTTCAAAGACTTCCGCTTCCTTAAATCGAAAGATTCCGATGAAATAGCAGCGAAAGAGCGCTCCTCTCGGAGCAGGTGGATGGGGAATTCGTCCTTAAACCCGGCCGGTCAGGCCATACCCCCGAAAAAAATACGGGGGTATGGCTGAGATGCCCCCTCCGAATAGAGAAAAACGCTTGACATGTACGAGCTTTGGTCTAGAATCGGCGGCTGGGACAATTCAGCGCCATCAATTAGAACTGATGGGGAGCAGTTTTGCAATGCGGCAGGGCAGGGAGTTCGCCCTGTTTTCACCATCCGATGCACCCGAGTCGGCGGGTAAGGACACAGCATATGAAGTATTGGCGGATTCCTCTGGATGCGGACGAAATTCAGGTTTCACGGGGAGTGGTGCATATCGTCGAGGAAAGATGCAAGGGATGCGGCTATTGCATTGCCTACTGCCCCCGGGACGTACTGGTTCTCTCAACGAAATTCAACAGGAAAGGCTACCATCCGCCCGTGGCCGGGAAGCCTGAAGCCTGTGTCAACTGTCACTATTGCGAGATAATCTGCCCGGATTTTGCCATCTATTCGGTGGAGGAACTGCCGGACGAGGATGCTTCCACCTGATGCATGACGGCGGAAGTGCGCGCATCCTCTTCGACGGGATTAGCAGGGTTTTCGGGATCGACGGGATCGGGAATCGGCCGGATGCGGGATCATCCCGAAAATCCCGTTCAGGGGGGGCGCGGGCAAACGAACTTGCGCCGGGCCACACCGGCATATCCGGTGTTTTCCGTTGCAGTAAGCACAAACACAACAATTCAATGAAAGTCACGGTATGAAGCCAGCGGTCTTGACCGGTGAACATTTTATGACGGGGGATGTCGCCTGCGCCGAAGGCGCCCTGGCGGCGGGGTGCCGCTTCTTCGGGGCGTATCCCATAACTCCTGCCACGGAAATTGCCGAACATATGGCGACCCGGCTTCCGGGGGTCGGCGGAGTGTTTATCCAGATGGAAGACGAGATCGCCGCCATGGCGTCGATCCTGGGCGCATCCTGCGCGGGGGTCAAGAGCATGACCGCCACGTCCGGACCGGGGTTCAGCCTGATGATGGAAAACCTGGGGCTGGGCGTCTGTACCGAAACTCCCTGCGTGCTGGTGAACGTCCAGCGCGCCGGACCATCCACCGGGCTCCCCACCCTGGGAGCGCAGGGAGACATGATGCAGGCGCGGTGGGGTTCCCACGGGCACTATGAAATCATCGCCCTTGCGCCGTCTTCGCCCCAGGAGATCTTCTACCAGACGATACTGGCCTTCAATCTGAGCGAGACGTACCGCACGCCGGTCCTCATCATGAGCGACGAGGTCATCGGGCACCTGAGCGAGCGCGTCATCATCCCGGATGCGGATACCATTAAACTCAAGACCCGCCCGCTCGCAAAAGGAAGGAAGGACAGGTTCAAACCCTTCCAGCCCGGCCCCAACGGCGTGCCGCCGATGGCCATTGCGGGCGACGGATACGGGATTCACGTCACGGGCCTCACGCACGACGAGCGCGGCTATCCCATCATGAGCGCCGAAGGCCAGGAGGGGATGCTCGGCAGGCTTATGGAGAAATTCCGCCGCAACCGAAAAGACATCATCCGGACCGAATCGTATCGCCTCGACGACGCGGAAATCGCCCTCGTCTCCTATGGGGTATCCGCCAGGAGCAGCCTGGCTGCCGTGGATGAAGCCAGGGAACAGGGCATCAAGGCGGGCCTCTTGAGGCTTATCACCGTCTGGCCTTTCCCGGAGGAGCAGATACGGGAACTGGCGACCAGGGTTCGCGGTTTTGTGACCATCGAACTGAACCTGGGCCAGGTTCACCTGGAGGTCGAGCGGTGCGCGGGGGGCAAGGCCCCTGCATTCCTGGTAGGACATCCGGGCGGCTCCGTTATATCCCCGGACCGGATCATAGAGACTTTGAAGGATGCTTTCTAAGGATACTTTCTATGGATAAGGCAAAGAACCGGTTGGATCATCCGCTGGACGACCTGCTTCGAACGGACCGCATCCCCCACATATGGTGTCCCGGATGCGGTATCGGGACGGCTTTTTCTTCATGCCTGCTGGCCTTGAGGTCGAGCGGGATCGACCTCGCCAAGACCGCGGTGGTGTCCGGCATCGGCTGCTCGGGGCGCGCCGCCGGCTATATCAAACTCGATTCGTACCACACCACTCACGGCAGGGCCATCGCCTTTGCAACCGGCATGAAACTGGCCAACCCGGAACTCAACGTCGTGGTGTTCAGCGGCGACGGAGACATCTTCGCCATCGGCGGCAATCACTTCATCCACGCCGCCCGGCGCAACATGGACCTCACGGTCATCTGCGTGAACAACCTCAACTACGGCATGACCGGCGGTCAGGCCGCAGCCACCACTCCCAACATGGCCAGGACCACGACCACCCCGCTCGGGAACCCCGAGCCGCCCTTCAGCCTGCCGCTCATGGCGTACGCCTCGGGAGCGACGTACGTGGCCAGGTGGACCATCCTGCATACGCGCGATCTCACCAAGGCCATGGAAGAGGGGTTCCAGCGCAAAGGGTTTTCGTTCATCGAGGTGCTCGCTCCGTGTCCCACGAGCTATGGACGAAGGAACAAGCAGCGCCCCCTGGACACGCTGAAAATCTACCAGGAAAAAACCGTGATCAAGAACGGAGCCCATCCCTCGGAGATTATTCTCGACTTCGACAAGGGCATCACGCTGGGCAAGTTCATCGACATCGAACGGCCGACGTATCTGGATAATTATAACAAGACCTATCGGCCGCAAAACCTCGTGGACAACAGGGACAAAGCCGTATGAGTTCGAAAGCATCCGCCGCGTCGCGTAAGGAGATAGTCATCACCGGTTTCGGAGGACAGGGCATCGTCCTGGCCGGCCAGATCGTGGGGAAGGCGGCAAGCCTTGGAGACCACAAGGAAAGCACCCTTACCCAGTCCTATGGCCCCGAAGCCCGTGGAGGCGCCTGCAGCGCCCAGGTCATCATTTCCGATGGAGCCATCCATTACCCGTATGTGCGCCGGCCCGACATCCTTGCGTGCATGTCCCAGGGGGGATATGACAAGTATGCGGAAACGTTGAAGGACGGCGGCATAATGATCATCGATCAGGACCTGGTTCAGAACGCCGAGGTGAAAGCCGACAATTTCTTCACCATTCCCGCCACCCGCATCGCCGAGGAACTGGGCCGGAAGATGATGGCCAATATCGTCATGGTCGGGTTCGTCACCGCCGTCACCAACGCGATTACCGTGGAATCCGCCCGGGAAACCGTGACGGGGTCGGTGCCCAAAGGGACCGAGCAGTTGAACCTGACCGCGTTCAACAAAGGATACGATTACGGGCTTGCGACGCTCAAGGGGCGTCAGAAGAAGGCCGAGGGAAAGAAAGGAGCCATAGGATGAGGACTCCGAAAGACCGCCTCCACAGGGTTCTCGTCATTGGCGCGACGCCCGCGGGAATTGCGGCGTCCAACAAACTGGGAGAGATGGGCATCCCCGTGACCCTGGTGGACCCGGAACCGGACCTGGATGGAAAGCTCGCACGCGATGAGTGGCGGTTGAATTCCGGCCTGACGCTCAACTACGCCCTGCGGCCCGGACTCCTGCGTATCCTTCGAAATCCCAGGATCAACTGCGTGATACCTGGAGAGGTGAGTTCCCTCAAGCACACCGCTCAAGGGTTCTCGGCGCGGCTCAGGAATTTCAGGACCTTCGTGGACCCGGACCAGTGCGTCCTGTGCGGTCGTTGCATGGATGTTTGCCCCGTCTCCACCGCCGACCGGAAGAAGAAGGCCATCTGGTTCGCCGGAAGACAGAGCCTTCCCGGACGGCCGGTGATCGACAAGCGCAAGCAACCCCTATGTCAGGCGGGCTGCCCGCTGGGGGTGAACGTTCAGGGCTACGTTGCCCTTGCGCGGGAAGGCAAGTACGCGCAGGCGCTCGAACTCATCCGGCGCGACAATATTTTGCCGGGGATCTGCGGACGCGTATGCACCCACTCCTGCGAATCGGCATGCCGCCGGGGAGAACTCGACGAACCCCTTGCCATTAGAGATATCAAGCGCTTCGTAGCCGACTACGAAGTCTCGCATGCCTCCGGATCGGAAATGCCTCGACCGGCCGTGGTTCCCGGTAGGGAATCGGTCGCGGTGATAGGCAGCGGGCCTGCGGGTCTTGCGGCCGCGGCGGATTTAGCGCGTCGCGGGTATAGCGTCACGGTCATGGAGAAGGAAGAAAAGGCCGGCGGATTGCTTCGCTATGGAATCGGTCCCCACCGGTTGCCGAGAAATATCCTCGACCGTGAACTGGACTACGTGGCGAAGCTCGGCGTTACATTCAAAACGTCACATCCCGTAGACCTGCCGGGCGGCCTTGCGGCATTGCGGAAGGACTTCGACGCCGTCGTCGTCGCAACCGGTTCCTGGATCGACCGCAAGCTCGGGGCGCGGGGCGAGGACCTTGCCGGAGTGGAAGGGTGCCTCCAGTTCCTGGGCAGGTTCTATAGGGGCGATGTCAAGGAACTCAAGGAAAACGTTGCGGTCATAGGCGACGGGAACGCCGCCTTCGATCTGGCCAGGACGTTGGTGCGCCTGGGAGCCAAAGTGACCATCGTGTCGTGGTTTCCCGAGGACATGATTCCCGCCGACGCCGAAGAAATAGAGGCCGCGCGGGAAGAAGGCATTTCGATCGTGGATCGCGCCCGCGTGATCGAATTCATGGGACAGGACGGCAAGCTGGCGAGCCTTCGATGCGCCCCCACCGTGCCGGGCGAACCCGATGCCGACGGTATCCCATGGCCGGTCGTAGTGAAAGGAAAGGAGCCGTTCGATCTGGAATTCCAGCGGGCGTTCGTGGCCATCGGCCAGGTGAGGGACCCTGTCTGGTCGGACATTGCATCCGAAAAGGCCGCGGGCGGAAACGGCTCCGGTCCGGTTGTACCGGGCGATTTGACGCTGCCCGGCGGCGGCGCCGTTACCCGCGTCTTCATTGCAGGCGATGCCGCCACGGGACCATCGACCGTCGTCAAGGCCATGGCTTCCGGCCGTGAAGCCGCCACGGCGGCGCATTGCGCTCTGAGCGGCGAACGGGAGCCTGCCGGCGCCCTCCAGCGGCCCGCGGACAAAGAGCTTTCGGAACTCTCACGGGACATCCCGTCGCTTGCCCGCGCCAGGATGCCGGAACGGCAGGCGTCGGTGAGGGCGTGCGGTTTCGACGAGGTGGCGCTGGGGCTCAGCGAAGCGCAGGCGCGTTCCGAAGCGGCCCGCTGCCTGCAGTGCGGGGTCTGTTCCGAATGCCTGCAATGCGTGGATGTCTGCCGCTATCCGGGAGCCATCCGCCATGACGAATCCCTGGAGGAGGAACTGGAGCAGGCGGGCGTCGTGATCATCGCCGACCCGGCGATCGCCCCCGAAGTCAAGGGGGAGGATGTGATCCGGGCGTACAGCGCAAGGACCGCCGGAAGCGACGTGCAGGCCATGGTGTTGAGAGGCTTCGCCGCGGCGGCGGAAGCGATGATTTTGCTCGGCGCCGCTACGGGGCGGATGAGAGGGCGCGGCGTGACCTTTACCCCTCCGGACCCCCAGCTTTCTCCTGAAGTCCGGTTGGGCGTATTCGCCTGCCGGTGCAACGACTCCCTGGGGTGGAACGATGCCCTGGACGACTACGTGAAGGGGTTGGCGCAAAGACCTGACGTGGAATACGCGGAAGTGCTGCCTGCCGCATGCACGTCGGAAGGGGCGGCCGCGATACTCCGGGCGGTAAGGGAAAAAGGGCTCACACGCATGGTGCTCGCTTCGTGCATCTGCTGTCCGCTCGATTTCATCTGCAGCGCCTGTACGGATCAGCGGACACGCCTCAAGGACGCTCTCTTCAAGGGAACGGGACTCAGCCGGGGCATGGCGGAGACGTGCAACATGCGCGGCGAGGTGCTTCGCCTGCTCGAGAACGCTCCCGCGTTGGCGATGAAGCGATTCACCGGTCTTATGGAGCGGTCCATAGGGCGCGCCGGAAGCCTCAAGACGATGCCCGCGCCCGCGCGTCCCTACAATTTCACCACGGCTGTCATCGGTGCTTCGGAAGCGGCGCTCAAGAGCGCGATGATGCTCGCTGATGCGGATATGGAGGTGTTCCTGTTCGGCTGCCAGGACCGCCCGCTGTCGACTTCGCTCAAGCATCGCAACATCCACTGCTTTGACGGATCGACGGTAAAGGGGGTGCGCGGCACGCTCGGGAACTTCCAGGTGATCGTGGACGTAGACGGCGCGGAGCAGGTACTGCACGTCGGAGCGGTGATCCTGGGAGAACAGTCCCGCAAGCGCATTCCGTACATGCCCATGGCGGACCTGCCTCACCATATGGTCGAGTACACCATGCAGAGGCGCGGTGAGGTCGGCATTCCCTTCTTTTCTCCGGGGGCGACGTCGGTGCCGGGGCTCTTCCTGGCCAACCCTCCGGGAATAAATGTTTCTGAACGGATCAAGGGGGCCGCCGCGGCGATTCTGGCGGCATCGGTCATGCCCAGGCGACCGAGGCAGAACAAGGGATATACGGCCCTCATCGACAAGGCGCGGTGTCGAGGGTGCGGACGCTGCATGCAGGCCTGCCCCTACCAGGCTATCAGTTTTCACAGGAACGACATCGGGGGGTGGTATGCGATGGTGGATGAGGCCCTGTGCAAAGGGTGCGGGAACTGCATACCCGGGTGCCCGTCGCACGCCGCCGACAGTCCGTACCGCGACCGTCGCTACCTCGAACAAATGATAGAAGAGATACTCACGTAAGAGATGAGACCACGAAAAGCACTGAAAACCTGAAAACGCCCGTTTACCCTTTTCGTGTTCTTTCGAGCTTTTCGTGATCGGAAATTTGCCGTCGACAATGGATAACAGTGATGAGTGATCTGAGTGACCTTAGAATCGTGGTGTTTGTCTGCAACTGGGGACCCCATGCAGCCTTCCAGGCCCTTCAGGATAGCGGAGCCGGAATTCCCCATGAAGTCAGAATGATACGCATTCCGTGTTCGGGGCGGATCAGCAAGTCGCTCCTGTTCAGGGCCTTCGAGATGGGGGCGGACGGAGTGGCGCTGGTGGGCTGCGAGAGCGGTTCCTGCCGCTATGGGAGCGGTACGCTGAATGCCGAGCGAAACGTTGCCGACACTCGCGGGATACTCGATCTGCTCGGGCTGGGCGAGGACCGGATGTGCTGGACAACGTTTCTGCCCGAGGATTCGGCGGGGCTGCTCGCCTTTCTTGAAGAGTTCAAGAGCCGGATCGCGGCACTGGGCAAAAGCCCGGTGGCGTCGGCGGTCAGGGATGACGGCGACGCGGTTTCGGTCGAAAACGGCGATGCCGCGGCGGGACTCATGGCGTCTCATGGCGTTTATGCGTGCCAGGACTGCGGAAAGTGTTCTTCCGCGTGTCCGCTCACCCTCGTCGGCAAGCCCTTCTCGCCCAGGGCCATGGCGAGCACGATTATCGCCGGTTCCGTCGATTCCCCCACGATGGACAAGGACGTATGGTCGTGCCTGACCTGTGGACTCTGCTACGACCGGTGTCCGTCGGCAGTCAATTTCCCGGAGTTCATCCGGGACATGCGGCAGATTCACCGGAAGCGGGGCGCAAACGGACAGGAGGCCCACGGAGGTTTCTTCCAGTCCCTCATGCGCACCATGACTTCGCCGGACCTGAACGTGCGGCATTGGAACTGGCTGCCGGAAGGCCTGAAACTCGATCCGCGGAGCAAGGTGTTGTTCTTCGGCGGCTGCGCGCCTTACTTCGACACATATTTCAAGAACCATCTCGGGATCAGCACCTGTGATATCCTGGTCGACAGCATACGCCTGCTCAACTTTTTCGACATCTTCCCGGCCGTGCTGGAGGGGGAGCGGTGCTGCGGCCATGATCTGCTCTGGTCCGGAGACCGGGAGAGTTTCCTGAGGCTCGCGCGGCTGAATGTCGACGCCATCGAGCGAGCGGGCGTCGAGGAGCTGGTGACGGCGTGCCCCGAATGCTACAGGACCTTCGCTCATGATTATCCTGCCCGGGGAGTGGCCGTGAACTTCAAGGTTACTCACATCCACGACCTCCTGGAACGGGAGATCGACAAGGGGGCGGTGGGCTTCGAGGCGCTGGAACGTAAGATCACCTTCCAGGACCCCTGCCGTTTGAGCCGCCTCGAAAACCGCGCGGAACTGCCGAGAAAGCTGCTGGCGCGCCTGAAACCCGAACAACTCGAGGAAATGCGGGACCGTGGCGTTTCCGCGCTTTGCTGCGGCAACTGCGCCTGGACGGGGTGCGACAGCTACAGCAAGGCCCTCCAGGTGAAACGCCTGCGCCAGGCGAGGGATACCGGCAGCGACCTGTTGGTGACCGCCTGTCCCAAATGCCAGATTCATCTCCGGTGCGCCATGGAGGACCCGTTCCAGGGGAAGGATGTGGAGATGGAAATGATGGACCTGACGACGGTCCTGGCGAAGACCATTCGATGGGAATAAGGGAGGGCGAGTTGCGGGTTGCGAGTTACGCGTTGCCGGTCTGGTCTTCTGCATCGATAGAGGGTGAGCAGGAGATGGCCGAACGCGTTCGACTCGCGGAGTCGAGAGTCCGTGCCGACCTGAACGACGGCGTTAACCGCTCGCGGCACGGGATTTGAGATTCTATCCGCCGTTCCCGGTAACTCGGAATACAACCCGCGGCGCGCAACTCGAAGAGTATGGACGGTCTTTGCAGACGGCAACCTGAAGTACAAACCTGGTAACCCGAAACTCGCAACCCGAAACACGTAACCCGCAACCCGAAGAGTATCTACGATGGAAAGATCTGAAAATCCGGCGGTGCGGCCCCGAATCGGGGTGTATGCCTGCCACTGCGGACTCAATATCGCCAAGACCGTGGACTGCGAGAAGGTCGCCCGGATGGCCGCCGACCTCGATGATGTGGTCGTGGCCAGGAATATTCCGTATGCCTGCTCGGAACCCGGACAGCACAGCATCCAGGAGGACATCCGGGAACACGATCTGGACCGGATCGTGGTGGCGTCCTGCTCGCCGAGGCTGCACGAACCTACGTTCCGGCGGATGCTCCAGACGGAAGGGCTGAACCCGTTCCTGCTGGAGATGGCCAACATCAGGGAGCACTGCAGTTGGGTGCATATGAACGAGCCCGAAGCGGCCACCGAAAAGGCGATGGACCTGACGCGGATGGCGGTGTCGCGGGTGCGGGGGCTCGAACCCCTGGAGCCGGAGCGGCTTCCGCTCACGAAGCGAACGCTGGTGATTGGCGGCGGAGTGGCCGGCATCCAGGCCGCGCTCGACCTGGCCGACAACGGCTACGAAGTGGTGCTGGTCGAGCGAAAGCCTTCGATCGGCGGCATCATGGCTCAGCTCGATAAGACCTTTCCCACCATGGACTGCTCCATCTGAATACTCGGGCCGAAGATGACGGATGTCGGTCGAC
>CAYOVG010000043.1:0-27848 GCA_964407285.1 uncultured Syntrophobacteraceae bacterium | reverse complement strand
TTTTCGAACGGCTGGAAGCGAAGCTGGAACAATTCAACGGAAATCTCAAGCGGGCGGCGGTGGAATTGGCTAAGGACTGGCGCATGGACAGGGCTTTGCGTCGCCTGGAGGCCCTCCTGGTTGCGGCGGACCGGAACGAGTGCCTCATACTGAGCGGGAGCGGCGACGTGATCGAACCCGACGACGGGATCGCCTCCGTGGGGTCCGGCTCGCCTTACGCCCTGGCCGCCGCGCGGGCCCTCATCAAGCATACGGACCTTCCCATCCGGGAAGTGGTCGAGGAGTCCATGCGGATCGCCGCTTCTATTTGCATTTACACAAACAGCCACTTTACCATCGAGGAGTTGTAACACCATGCAGCAACCCCTGACACCCGCGGAAATTGTTGGAGAACTGGACAAGTACATCATCGGCCAGAATGACGCCAAGCGCATGGTGGCAATCGCACTGAGGAACCGCTGGCGGCGTCAGCAAGTGCCGGAACATCTCCGGGACGAAATCGCTCCCAAGAACATTATCATGATCGGCCCCACCGGCGTGGGGAAGACCGAAATCGCGAGGCGCCTCGCCAGGCTGGCCCAGTCGCCGTTTCTCAAGATCGAGGCCAGCAAGTTCACCGAAGTGGGCTATGTGGGGCGGGACGTCGAATCGATGGTCCGCGACCTCATGGAGCTTGCCGTGAGCATGGTCAGGGCCGAGGAACTGGAGACCGTGAAGCTCAAAGCCGAGGAGATGGCCGAGGAGAAACTGCTGGACATTTTGCTTCCTCCCACCAGGAGGAAGCCCGACCCGCGCGAGCAACTGCTCGCGGAGCCCGACGCGCTGAAGGCGGCCCAGGAAGAGGCGGAACAGGCGGATTCCACCCGAGAGAAGCTGCGTAAACTCCTTCGCAAGGGCTCCCTGGACGACCGTTACGTGGAACTCGAGGTGCCCGACCGCAATTTCCCGATGATCGAGATCTTTTCGGGGGCGGGCATGGAAGATATGGACTACAACCTGCGCGAGATGCTGGGTTCGATGCTCCCCCGGCGCACCAAGCGCCGCAGGGTCAAGATCCCGGAAGCGAGGGAAATCCTGGTGCAGGAGGAATCCCAGCGCCTTATCGATATGGACAAGGTGATAAAGTCCGCCGTCGAGCGGGTCGAGCACTCGGGAATCATTTTCCTGGACGAGATCGACAAGATCGCGGGCCGGGAAGCGGGCAAAGGTCCGGACGTCTCACGGGAAGGCGTGCAGCGCGACCTGTTGCCCATCGTGGAAGGTTCGACCGTAACCACCAAGTATGGGATGGTTCGCACCGACCATATCCTGTTTATCGCTTCCGGGGCCTTTCACATAGCGAAGCCGTCGGACCTGATCCCGGAACTCCAGGGCAGGTTTCCGATCCGGGTGGAACTAAAGTCCCTGAACAAGGATGACTTCATTAGGATCTTGAAGGAGCCGGAAAACGCCCTGATCGTGCAGTACGAGGCGCTGCTGGCGACGGAGGAAGTGGTGCTGGTGTTCGAGGACGAGGCCATCGCGGAGATCGCCGAGATCGCCTATCAGGTCAATTCCAGGACGGAGAACATCGGAGCGCGGCGGCTGCACACGATAATGGAAAAACTGCTGTCGGACATCTCCTTCGACGCGCCGACCCTCAAGGGGCAGACGATACATATAACGCGCGACCTGGTCCGCAAGACGCTCCAGGACATCATCCGGGACGAGGACCTGAGCAGGTACATACTATAGCGTGCGGCGGGTTTCGGATCGGCGCGACGGGGAAGGACGTTTTTGCTTCATTTTAGGATCTTTCTCGTGTAGAATCCGTTTTTTTCTGAAAATGGAAAGATTTGGGGGGAATGCGGGCATGGAACGGGAAACTCCGGTCGGCTTTCAGATGGAGGCTGAACGCGCAACTCGCAACGCGGTTTGCGCCCATGGCATGCGGGAACCCGGATTCGCAGCTCGCAACGCGAAAGTAACCGCAACCCTATTCTATAACGTGCTATAGAGAGGAACGCCGAAACGCCATGAACGATCAGGGAATAGAGAAAGCCAGGGTGCTGGTCGAATCGTTGCCTTACATTCGCCGGTTCTACCAGAGTACCGTTGTCATAAAGTACGGCGGACACGCCATGGTGGACGAGGAGCTGAAGGAGAGCTTCGCCCAGGACATCTCGCTCATGAAATACATCGGCATCAACCCGGTGGTGGTGCACGGCGGCGGCCCCCAGATCGGCAAGATGCTCGAGAAAATCGGCAAAAAGAGTGACTTCCGTGCGGGAATGCGGGTAACCGACGCCGAAACCATGGACATCGTGGAGATGGTGCTGGCCGGGAAGTTGAACAAGGAGATCGTGAGCCTGATCAACCAGTGCGGAGGGCTCGCCATCGGTCTGTGCGGCAAGGACGGCAGGCTCATCGAGGCGAGCAAGCTCCAGTTGTTCCGCTACCAGGGAGACGACCAGCCCCCGGAGATAATTGATATCGGGCTGGTGGGCCAGGTGCGCAGGATCAATGTGGATATCCTGCTGGCGCTCGAGAAGAGCGCTGTCATCCCCGTCATCGCCCCGATAGGATCGGGGGCGGATGGAGAGACGTACAACATCAATGCCGACCTGGTTGCGGGACATATCGCCGGAGCGCTGCGGGCCAGGAAACTTGTGCTCATGACGGACGTTCCCGGTGTGATGAATGCCGAAGGGGAACTCATATCGAGCATAACCGTGGCCGAAGCGGCCGACCTGCTGCAGGACGAGGTCCTGCGCGGAGGCATGATCCCCAAGGTCCAGTGCTCCCTGGATGCCGTACAGGCGGGAGTGGAGAAGGTCCATATCATCGACGGGCGCGTGCCGCACTCGATTCTCCTCGAGGTTTTCACCGACGCCGGCGTAGGGACCGAGATCATACGGAAGCGGTAGTCGTCGCACTCCCGCAACCACATACGGAGGGGGACTTTCCATGGAAGACATTCGATCTTGCTGTCGGAAGCATATCTTCAACACGTACGGGCGGCTCCCGGCCGCTTTCGTGCGGGGCAAGGGATGCCGGCTCTGGGATGACGCCGGCAGGGAGTACCTGGATTTTCTGGCGGGAATCGCCGTCTGCAATCTGGGGCATTGCCGGCCGGAAATTACGCGCGTTCTCAGCGAGCAGGCGGATACCCTCGTCCACGTATCCAATCTTTTTTATACCCGCCCCCAGGTGGATGTGGCCGCGGAATTGACACGGCTCTGCTTTGCGGATAAGGTGTTTTTCTCGAACAGCGGCGCCGAAGCCAATGAAGCGGCGATAAAGCTCGCGCGCAAGTACAGCAACGACAAATACGGGCCGGGCCGGTTTCATGTAATCACGATGAAGGATTCCTTCCATGGGCGTACCCTGGCGACGCTTTCCGCCACCGGGCAGGAAAAGGTCCAAAAGGGTTTCGAACCCGTCGTGGAAGGGTTTGCCTATGTGGATTTCAATTCCGTTGCGGCTGTCGAACAGGCCATGACGGACCGGACCTGCGCCGTGATGGTGGAACCCGTCCAGGGGGAAGGCGGCGTCAATCTGCCCGCCCCCGGGTACCTGGCCGAACTCAAGGCCTTGTGCCGGGAGCGGGACGTTTTGCTCATCTACGATGAAGTCCAGACCGGCATGGGCCGCACGGGCTCGCTTTTCGCCCACGAACAGGAAGGGGTCGCGCCCGACATCATGACTCTGGCCAAGGCCCTCGGCAACGGATTCCCCATCGGGGCCATGCTGGCCACGGAAGATGTGGCCGGGGCTTTCGTTCCCGGCAGCCACGCCTCGACCTTCGGGGGCACTCCGCTGGCTACCGCTGTTGCGCTGAAGGTGCTGCAGATAATTTCCCAGCCGGCTTTCCTCGAAAGCGTGCGGAGCAAGGGCGCCTACTTCATGGAGCGCCTCGATGCTTTGCGATCCCGGCATTCCATCATCCGGGAGGTTCGGGGGCGTGGTTTGATGATAGGAATGGAGCTTACCGTACCCGGGCAGAAATTCGTCGAGGAATGCCTGGAGAGGGGGCTCGTTATTAATTGCACGCATGATACTGTCCTTCGCTTCGTTCCGCCGTTGATCGTGGAGCAGGGTGATATCGACTCCTGCGTCGAAATTCTCGATGAGGTGCTGAGCCGGGGAGCTTGATGGAAATGAGGGGAAAAGGGATCATGGCTGCACACTCCATGTTGATGAAGGGAAGGGCATGAAACGCGACCTGCTCACGTTGTGGGACCTGACGTCCGATGAAATACTCCATATTATTTCCCGCGCCGCGAGGATGAAGGAAGAGTGGGGCCGGGGCCGCCTCCAGCCTTCATTGGCGGGCAAGACCCTCGGGCTGATCTTCGTGAAACCTTCCACGCGCACGCGGGTTTCCTTCGAGGCCGGCGTTTACCGCCTGGGGGGCAGATGTATCTTCATGAGTTCCAAGGATACTCAGTTGTCGCGAAGCGAACCCCTGTCGGACACCGCCCGGGTCCTCTCCCGCTACATAGAGATCATCGTGATGCGGACCTTTGCGCACGAAGATGTCGAGGAACTGGCCCGTTACGCATCCATCCCGGTCATAAACGGACTCACCGACCGCTTCCATCCCTGCCAGATCCTGGGAGACCTCCTTACGGTCAAGGAAAGGCGCGGCAACCTGGACAATCTCCATGTCGCCTGGGTGGGGGACGGGAACAACGTGGCGCATTCCTGGATCAATGCGGCGGCCATCCTGGGATTCACGATATCGCTGGCGTGCCCGGAAGGGTATCTGCCCGATCCCGATGTGGTGGAAAATGCGCGAAACCGGGGAAAAGGAGACATCCGGATCGGTGTTGACCCCGTGGAGGCGGTGCGTTCCGCGGAGGTCGTCAGCACCGATGTGTGGGCGAGTATGGGGCAGGAGGATGAAGCGGAGGAGCGCCGCGAGACTTTCCGCCCGTACCAGGTGAACGGGGAGCTTATGGCCGCTGCGCCGCCGAGTGCGATGGTTCTCCACTGTCTGCCGGCTCATCGCGGAGAGGAGATCACGGAGGATGTGATGGAAGGGCCGCAGTCCGCCGTTTTCGATGAGGCGGAGAACCGGATGCACGCGCAGATGGCGTTGATGGAATGGCTGCTTTGCGGCAGGAAGTAGGGTTGCGGGCCCGGCAATGTAGCCGTCGTTCCCGCAAGTGTGGGGTTTTCGGTGCTTCGAGGGTCTTCGCCGGAATGGCAATGAGGCGCCTTGACTCATGCCCCGCAACAGGCGCGCGACTCGAGTCGGCATCGCCGTAAAGCGAACGCAACGCGTAATGCGGAGGCGACTCACGACTCAAGTCGGAATCGCCGTAAAGCGAATGCAACTCGCAACCCGTAACCCGCAACACGCAACTCGTACGCAACGCGCAACACGCACGTAACTCGTAGCTCGTAAATCGTAACGCGTTTCGAAAGGACTGGATCATGCAAGTTCGTAAGGTCGTTTTGGCTTATTCGGGTGGACTGGATACGTCGGTCATCTTGAAGTGGCTGGTGGAGACTTACCGTTGTGAAGTGGTCGCCTTCGTGGCGGACCTGGGCCAGGGGGAGGAACTGGACGGCCTGGAGCGCAAGGCCCTCACGACGGGTGCGGTTAAGGCCCGGATCGAGGATCTGCGGGAAGAGTTCGTGAAAGATTTCGTTTTCCCCGCCTTCAGGGCGAACGCCATATATGAAGGCCAGTACCTCCTGGGGACCTCCATCGCCCGGCCGCTCATCGCCAAACGACAGATCGAGATCGCGTCCGAGGAAGGCGCCGACGCCGTGAGCCATGGAGCCACGGGAAAGGGCAACGACCAGGTCCGTTTCGAACTCACATACATGGCGCTCAATCCAGCGATTAAAGTGATCGCCCCCTGGCGGGAGTGGGACTTCAAGTCCAGAAATTCCCTCATCGCCTATGCCAGGAAACATGGAATCCCCGTTCCCGTCACCCAGGAGAAACCGTACAGCTCCGACCGGAACCTCCTGCACGTCAGCTACGAGGGGGGAATCCTCGAAGACCCCTGGCTCGAACCCGACCCCGCGATGTTCACCCTGACGGTGGATCCGGAAAACGCCCCGGACAGGCCCGACGTGATCGAAATCGACTACGTACGCGGCGACCCGGTGGCCGTCAATGGGGAGCGACTCAGCCCCGCCTCCATTCTCGCGCGCCTGAACGTGATCGGGGGCAGGCATGGGATCGGTCGCGTCGATATGGTGGAGAGCCGCTTCGTCGGGATGAAATCGCGCGGCATCTATGAAACCCCGGGCGGTACGATCATGCGCATCGCCCACAGGGCCGTGGAATCCATCACCATGGACAGGGAAGTGATGCACATCCGTGACTCCCTCGTTCCCCAGTACTCCCGCATGATCTACAACGGCTTCTGGTATTCTCCGGAAATGCGGCTGCTGCAGAGCATGATGGATACGGCCCAGGAAAGCGTCAATGGTACGGCAAGACTCAAGCTTTACAAGGGCGGCTGCCGGGTGATCGGCCGCAGGTCCGACCGGTCTCTATACCAGCCGGGCTTTGCGACTTTCGAGGAGGACGATGTCTATCAGCAGTCCGATGCAAGCGGATTCATACGCCTGCAGGGGCTCAGGCTGAAGATAGAGTCCGCCGTTCGGAAGAGCCTCGCATAAGGGGAGAATGGGCAGGGAAGGGGATTCACATGGCCGAAAAGCTTTGGCAGGGCAGGTTCGACCAGCCCACCAATAAACTGGTGGAAGACTATACGGCTTCCATACACACGGATTGCAGATTGTACCGCCACGATATCGAGGGGAGTATCGCCCACTGCCGCATGCTTGCGAAGTGCGGCATTATCACGGACGACGAGGCGTCCACGATCGTGGAGGGGTTGGGAGCCATCCTTCGGGAAATAGAACGGGGGGAACTTGCGCTCGGTTCTTTCCAGGAAGACATACACATGGCCGTCGAGCAGCGACTGCTGCAAAAGGTCGGCGAGGTGGGCGGCAAGCTCCACACCGCCAGGAGCAGAAACGACCAGGTTTGCCTGGACATGCGGCTTTACATGCGGGATGCGTTGCGCCACTGCCGGGAGCTGATACTGAATGTGATGAACGCTCTCGTGAACGTCGCCGGGCAGAACATGGACGTGGTCATGCCCGGGTATACTCATCTGCAGCACGCTCAACCCGTGCTTCTCGCCCACCATCTGATGGCCTACTACGAAATGTTCCGGCGGGATGAGGAGCGCTTCGAGGACTGCCTGGAGCGCATGAACGTCTTGCCCCTCGGGAGCGCCGCGCTGGCGGGCACGTCCTTCCCCATAGACATGGAGTGGACGGCGAAGCAGCTCGGGTTCCCCCGCGTGACCCGCAACAGCATCGACGCGGTGAGCGACCGGGATTACCTGGTCGAGTTCAACGCCGCGGCGGCCATTCTCATGATGCACGTGAGCCGCATGGCGGAGGAACTGGTTCTCTGGTCCAGCACGGAATTCGCCTTCATCGAGATAAGCGATGCGTTCTGCACGGGTTCCAGCATCATGCCGCAGAAGAAAAACCCCGATGTCCCCGAACTCATGCGCGGGAAGACCGCCCGAGTCTATGGGAACCTCATGGCCCTTCTCTCCCTCGTCAAATCCCTGCCGCTCGCCTACAACCGGGACCTCCAGGAAGACAAGGAGCCGGTTTTCGACACCGTGGATACGGTGACCGGCACGCTTCGGCTGCTGGCGAAACTCCTTTCCGAGATCCGCTTCCGTAGCGACCGGATGGCCGAGATGGCGCAAAAGGGGTTCATTCTCGCTACGGACCTCGCCGATTACCTGGTCCGCAAGGGAGTCCCTTTCAGGAAGGCCCACCACATTGTGGGGCAGGTCGTGCACTACTGCATCGAGCATGGGAAAGAACTCAACGAGTGCAGCATCGAGGAGTTCAAAAGCTTTTACAAGGGATTCGACTCCGAGGTCTTTCAGTTCCTGGAAGTGAGGAGCGCCGTCGACCAGCGCGCTTCCATCGGCGGCACCGCGTCGTCACGGGTTTTGGACGCCGTGCGGGATGCTCGACGGGAGATCGAGGCTAGGGTCAAGACTTTGTAGTCGTCCTCAATAAACCAATTTCCCGAAGGCGACGGGTGATCATGCGAAGAACCGAAAGCACTTTGAACCTGCTGAGAGTAATGTGTGTACTGCTCCTTTGTCTTGCGGCGGCTGCCTGCGGCAGGAAGGGGGCCCCCAAGCCGGTGCTTCCCGTTGCGCCGCCCCAGATCCAGGACCTGGAAGCCCTGGTTCGCGCCGGGGCGGTGGAGCTCACATGGGAGGCGTTCAAACAAGGGGAAGGCTCGGAATACAGGTATTCCGTACGGAAGGCGGAAATCAGGTGGGAGGACAGGGAATGCCCGGATTGTCCTCCTGAACCGTTCGAGGTGAGGCTGATAGATCCGACCGTCCCGGGAGCGGCTTCCGCGAGCATGGAAGGCGACGATATCGTATGGTCGGACACTCATATCGCGATGAACGCCGTATACAAGTATCAGATTGCGATTGTCGACAGGCACGACCGCGTGGTGAGCATATCCAATCCGGTTGTCGTCAGGATCTTGCCGCCGCCTCCGGCGGCCCGGGATTTGAAAGCCGTGCCGGAGCGCCAGGGAATTATTCTGACGTGGAAGGCCGGACGCGAAGCCCGGAAGACCGGTATATCGCAGGGGGGGCAGGTTCAGTATCTCCTGGAGCGCAAGGCGCCGGGCGGAGCCTGGGAAAAGGTGTCACCCGTGCCGATTGCCGCCACCACCTTTACCGATTCGGCCATCATGCCGGGTAAAGCCTACGAGTACAGAGTCACTCCGGTGATCGTCGCGGAGGGATTCCATGTAGTGGGCGAATCCGCCTCGACCGGGCGTACCGCGGCTTCCGATGCGGTGGCGCCGTCTCCGCCGGGCAATGTCTGGGTTATTCCGGCAAAGGGCGGTCCGGAAATCCATTGGACCGAAAGCGAAGGCAAAGTGGGCGGATACCACGTCTATCGACGAGAGGGCGGTGAAATCGTTCGACTGACCGCGGAGCCGGTTCAGCATCCCCCCTTCGTGGATCGGAATGTGCAACCCGGCGCCGCATATGGGTACGCCGTATCATCGGTCGGCTCCAGTCCTCCCCATAAGGAAGGGCTGGTGTCCAAATGGGCGGAAATGAGGAATGTGATTACGGAGTGAACGGAAATCGGAATCCGGAAATTGAAACCCGGCGCCGATTCGATCCCCGGCCTTCGATTTCCGGTCTTTGTTCCCACGAGGTACGATATGCATCATTTTCATTACCGCAACAACGAATTGTACTGCGAGGACGTACCCCTGCGGGAAGTGGCGGAGCAGGTCGGAACGCCTTGCTATGTATACAGCCACGCCACGCTGGTGCACCACTTCAAGGTATTCGAAGAGGGATTTCAGGGGACGCCGCATCTTACCTGCTTTGCGATGAAGGCGAATTCGAACCAGGCCATCTTGCGGCTCTTCGCCAACCTTGGAGGAGGCGCCGACATCGTGTCCGGGGGAGAACTCTTCAGGGCTCGTAAAGCCGGGATTCCCGCCGACAGGATCGTCTACTCCGGCGTCGGCAAAACCCCGGCTGAAATTGATTATGCCCTCCGGGAGAACATCTTGATGTTCAACATCGAGTCTTCCCAGGAACTGGAGGCTATCGACGCGCGCGCCGGGCAATTGGGGGTCGTGGCGAGAATTGCCCTCCGGATCAATCCGGATGTCGATCCCAAAACGCATCCCTACATATCTACCGGCTTGAAGAAGAACAAGTTTGGGATTGACATCGATCTCGCCTTCAGAGAGTATGAACATGCGGGTAAGTTGCGCAATGTCGAGGTCGTGGGGGTAGACTGCCACATAGGCAGCCAACTGACGGAAGTATCGCCTTTTGTGGACGCGCTCAAGCGCTTGAGGACTCTTATCGCCCGGCTCGAAGGGATAGGCATTCGGATTCGCTATCTCGATTTGGGTGGAGGTCTGGGCATCACCTACGATCGGGAGGTTCCTCCGCATCCCCATGAATATGCTCAGGCCGTTTTGCAGGAACTGGATAACCTGTCGTGCACTCTTATCTTTGAACCGGGACGGGTCATCGTCGGCAATGCCGGGGTCCTGCTTACGCGCGTTCAGTATACCAAGAAGACGGCCATGAAGAATTTCGTGATCGTCGATGCGGCCATGAACGATCTGGTTCGTCCGAGTCTCTACGGATCGTACCATCACATTCAGCCGTTGAGGCTTGATGAAAAAATGGAGACCAGGGAAGTGGTCGATGTGGTCGGTCCCATTTGTGAGTCCGGCGATTTTCTCGCTCGCGACCGGGAACTGCCGGTGGTTCGCGGAGGAGATATCCTCGCGGTGATGAGCGCGGGAGCCTACGGCGCCAGCATGGCCTCCAATTATAATTCACGGCCGCATCCCGCCGAAGTCATGGTCTGTGGGGACCGGATTCACACCGTCCGCAAGCGGGAAACCTGGGAGGACCTGGTCCGGAACGAACAGATCCCCGATTTTCTGCTGGACGGCGGAAATTAATGGCAGTTATTGGAGATAAAATGCAGCCGATTCCGTTCGTTAAGATGACCGGCGCCGGAAATGACTTTATAATAATCGACAACAGGTCGCGATCGATCGATGCGGACAATTGTCGGGACCTTGTACGCCTGGCCTGTCGCCGGAAGTATTCCGTGGGAGCGGACGGGATGATTCTCATCGAGAACGATCCCGAAGTGGACTTCAAGTGGCGTTTTTTCAACGCAGACGGCAGCGAGGCCGAAATGTGCGGAAACGGAGCCCGGTGCGCCGTTCGTTTTGCGCATTTGAAGGGGATTTTCAAAGGGAGCCATGTTGCGTTCCGCACTCTTGCAGGCGTAATCCATGCCGAAACGACCGGCGAGCGCGTCAAAGTCCGCACGACCGAACCGTATGGGCTTGAGCTGGGCATCGGCCTCGAAGTGAATGGCGAACATTTTACGGTGCACTACATAAACACCGGTGTTCCGCATGTAGTGTGCTTCAGGGACAGCGAGGAAGCCCTGGAGGCCGCGGATGTCGCGCGGTGGGGAAGAGTTGTTCGCTTTCATGAGCGTTTCCAGCCCGCCGGGACCAATGTAAATTTCGTGTACCCGCGCAATGCGCGGGGTATTAAGGTGAGAACCTACGAACGCGGTGTCGAGGGAGAAACTCTTGCCTGTGGAACGGGATCGATTGCTTCTGCGCTGATAGGAGCCTGCCGGCGTAATCTTGTCTCTCCCGTGGAGGTGGAAACCCGTAGCGGAGAGACGTTGACCATCCACTTCACGCAGGCGGATTCGTCCGGCTTTACGGACGTGTACCTGGAGGGCGATGCCCGAGTGGTTTACGAAGCGCAGCTTTGGGACGAAACACTGAAAGACTGACAGGAGGGATACTTATGTTTCAGGGTGCCATGGTAGCCATCGTGACGCCGTTCAACAACGGCCGGGTCGACGAATCGGCGCTCCGGGAGTTGATCGAATTTCAGATCGCCAACGGGACCCGCGCCATCATCCCGTGCGGGACCACCGGGGAACCCGCCACTCTCTCTTTCGAGGAACATGAAAGAGTGATCGAAATCACCGTCGAGCAGGTCGGTAAGCGCGTTCCCGTCATTGCCGGAACGGGAGCCAACAACACGGAGGAAGCAGTTCACCTGACCCGGCATGCAAAAAATGCGGGGGCGGATGGGGCGCTGATGATCAGCCCTTATTACAATAAGCCCACCCAGGAGGGGCTCTATCGCCATTTCGAGAAGGTTGCCGCGGCGGTCGATATTCCCATTATTCTCTACAACATTCCGGGCCGGACTGCCGTCAACATGGATGTCGAGACGATCGCGCGCCTCTCCGTGATAGACAACATCGTCGGAGTCAAGGAAGCTTCCGGGTCCATGAAGCAGATCACCGATATCATAGCCCGTTGCGGCCAGGATTTTGACGTCATATCCGGCGAGGACTTCCTGACCTTCCCCCTGCTTTGCGTCGGCGGGAAAGGAGTGATCTCGGTAACGTCCAACATCATCCCACGCGATATGGCGGACCTCTGCGACCTCTTCTTCCAGGGCCGATTTGCCGAGGCCCAGAAGCTCTACTACAAGGTGTTGCCGCTGTGCCATGCGCTTTTCTATGAAACCAATCCGGCCCCGGCCAAAGCGGCGCTGGCCATGATGGGCAAGATCCGGAGCGAGGAAGTCCGCCTGCCGCTGGTAACCATGTCGGAAGCCAATCGGGAGCGGTTGCGCAAGGATCTTCAGGCATACGGATTGCTACAGTAGAAAAGACGGTGAGTGGGTGAATTAGGTGAGTCGGTGAATGGGTGAATGGCGCGGTGGGCGAGTCGGTGGGATTGTTCGAATGCCCGCCGCCTTTCATGAGGCCGGGTTCCGCCCGTTCACTGTATAATACGCTGGTGTGTGAGGTTGGCAGTCAGTTGTGTAATGCGCAACCGGAAAAACAGGGGGGTACTATGGTCCGGGCAGCGGTGGCCGGAGTGGCGGGGAGGATGGGTTCCCGTATCGCTCAATTGATCCGTGAGTCTGAAGGCGTCGAGTTGGTCGGAGGCTTCGAGCGTTCGGACCATCCGCAGGTGGGCAAGGACATCGCCGTGGTGATCGGGGGCGATCCGTTGGGGCTGAACGTGGAAGGCTCCATACGGGATGTGCTGGACCGGGCCGATGTCGTCATCGACTTCACCATGGCGTCGGCATCGGTGGAAAACCTCACGGCAGCCTCGGATGCGGGAAAAGCGATGGTGATCGGCTCCACGGGCTTCTCCCCCGAGCAGACCGAAAAGGCCCGGCAACTGGCGCGAAAGGTCCCGTGCGTGCTGGCCCCCAACATGAGTCTCGGGGTCAATGTCCTTTTCAAGGTCGTGGCCGATGTGGCCCGGCTGCTGGGGGATGACTTCGATATCGAGATCGTCGAGGCGCACCACCGGTTCAAGAAAGATGCGCCCAGCGGGACCGCGCTGAAGCTCGGACAGGTTGCCGCCGAGGCTGTTGGAAGAAACCTCGATGAGGTGGGTGTCTTTGCGCGGCACGGCATCACCGGAGAACGAACCAGGCGAGAGATCGGCATCCAGACCATTCGGGCCGGGGACATTGTCGGAGAGCATACCGTCATGTTCACCAGTCTGGGGGAGCGCGTCGAGTTGACGCATCGCGCGCACAGCAGAGACAATTTTGCGAGGGGTGCCATACGCGCCGCTCTGTGGATACCGGGCCGCCCGCCCGGCCTGTACGATATGCGGCACGTCCTGGGAATCGAGTAAGCCCGGGGCGGTTGCCGTTTTTTTTCATAGCCATATTTTCATTTGTCGGGAAACCCTTTACCTTTACTGAATCATGCTCCACCGGAGGCATACGCATGGCATTCGAGAAGGCTGAGAGGCTCAAGCTCCTCCCACCATATCTTTTCAAGGAAATAGACCGGCTGAAGGCGGAAATCTCCGCCAAGGGCGTCGATGTCATCAACCTGGGGGTGGGGGACCCCGACCTCCCTACGCCGGACCATATCATCCGGAAGCTTCAAAAGGCCTCGGAAGACCCGGTCAACCATCAGTACCCCTCCTACTCGGGGATGGACGATTTCAGAGTGAGCGCGGCGGGATGGTACAAACGCCGCTTCGGCGTTGAACTCGACCCCAAGAGCGAAGTCCTGACCCTCATCGGGTCCAAGGAAGGCATCGCGCACTTCCCTCTGGCGTTCATCAACCCCGGTGACGTCGTCCTGGTGCCCACGCCGGCATATCCGGTGTACCACGTCGCTACTCTTTTTGCCGGTGGAGAGTCCTACTTCATGCCGCTTGTGAAGAAGAACTCCTTCCTCCCGGACCTGGACGCCATTCCGGCTGATGTGGCGAAACGCGCCAGGGTTATGTTTATCAACTACCCCAATAATCCCACAGGGGCTACGGCGGAGCGGGACTTCTACGAGGCTGTGGTGGAATTTGCCCGGCGCTACGATATAATCGTTTGCCATGACGCGGCGTACACCGAGATGGGTTTTGACGGTTACCGGCCGATGAGTTTTATGGAGGCGCCCGGCGCCCGGGATGTCGGAATCGAATTCCATTCGCTTTCGAAGACTTACAACATGACCGGCTGGCGCTTGGGGTTCGCCGTGGGGAACGCGCAGATCCTGGATGGGCTCGGACAGGTGAAGAGCAACATCGATTCGGGGGCCTTCAACGCCGTCCAGTGGGCGGGGATTGCCGCCCTGGAGGAAGACCAGGCGTGCGTTGCCGAGATGCGGAAAATCTACCTGGAAAGGCGCGACGTCCTTATTGACGGGCTTCGCAAGGCCGGGCTCGACCCCGAAGTCCCCAAGGCCACTTTCTATGTCTGGTGCCCGACCCCCGCGGGTTTCAGTTCCGCCGAATTCACTTCGCTCCTTTTGAAGGAAGCCGGAATCGTTACGACTCCGGGAAGCGGGTTCGGAGAGCCCGGCGAGGGCTATGTTCGCATGGCTTTGACCGTCTCCAGGGAACGAATTGAAGAGGCGGTCGAACGTATCCGGAAGTTGTCGTTTTGATGATGGAACGCGTTTTCATCGGTTTTGGAAGCAATATCGGGGAATCCGAAAAGATTTGCCGGGATGCGGTGAGGTCGCTCGGGCGTCTCTCCGGAGTGGCGGTTCTTGAAGTATCTTCGCTTTACAGTACCGAACCGGTGGGAAAGACCGACCAGGGCTGGTTCGTAAACGGCGTCGCCCTTTGTGAAACGGTCCTCGGGCCGCGCGATATGCTTTATGCCCTGCAGGGCGTAGAGTTGCAGTTCGGGCGCGTCCGGGCGGAACGGTGGGGACCTCGCACGCTCGACCTCGATATCTTGCTGTTCGGCGAGCGCCGGATAGATGAGCCCGACCTGGTTGTGCCTCATCCGCGCCTTCATGAGCGTCGGTTCGTGTTGGCGCCGATGGTTGAAATCGAACCCGAACTGGTTCATCCCGTTTTGGGTGTGACAATGAAAGAGTTGCTGGACCGCCTGGATGGTGCGGCGGGCCAGGAAGTCAGGAAGTGTAGTAGCGTATGATTCGACTTCTTCTTTATCTTCTTTTGATTTATTACGGATATCGGCTGGTCAAATGGTTTGCCGCGAACTATCTTCTCTCGAGTGAGCGTGGCAGGGAACCCGTGACCGGTGGGGGTGGGGACCTTCAGGAAACCGAACTGGTCAAGGACCCGTATTGTGGTGTCTATTTCCTCAAGAACAAGGGAGTTGAGGCGAAAGTCGACGACAGGACGGTCTACTTTTGCAGTGAAGATTGCCGCCGGTCCTATTTGGAAAAGAAGCAGTAGAATCTCCGCGATATAGCGCCATATACCGGAATGTTTTACAAGGAGGGGGAAAGAGGATGAAGTTCTTCATCGATACGGCCAATCTGGAGGAGATCAGGGAAGCTCACAGTCTGGGGATCTTGGACGGAGTGACGACGAATCCTTCCCTGATTGCTAAGGAGGGTATTTCAACCAGGGATGGCTTCGAGAATCACATAAAAACAATTTGCGAACTGGTGCAGGCGCCGGTCAGCGCGGAAGCCGTCAGCGCCGCCGCTGATGATCTCATTTCGGAAGCGCGCTCCCTCGCGCAGATCGATCCCCATGTGGTCGTCAAGATCCCTATGACGACGGACGGCCTCAAGGCCGCAAAGCAGCTTTGCGAAGAAGGTATCAAAACCAACGTAACCCTTGTTTTCTCCCCTCTCCAGGCGCTTCTGGCCGCAAAAGCCGGGGCCTCCTACGTGAGCCCCTTCGTAGGGCGGCTGGACGACATCTCTCACAACGGCATGGATCTCATCCGGGAAATCATCGATATTTTCTCGAACTACCTCTTTGAGACGGAAGTGATAGTGGCGAGCATAAGGAACCCTCTGCACGTTTTGGAATCGGCCAAAATGGGCGCGGATATCGCCACCATTCCTTTCAGCGTCATCAACCAACTTGCGCGACATCCCCTGACGGATGCGGGAATAGAGAAATTCTTGCAGGACTGGCGTAAAGTCGAAAAAGCCTGATGTGTACCGGTAGTTGATTTGCCGTAATACCTGAAGAATGCGGGGGGATTCTTTATGGCGAAGGTGTGCATTGGCCACGTCGGATGTCTGGTGCTTGTATGGCTTGTATTGGGGTTCGGCGTCCAGCCGGATGGAGTGCTGGCGGACATCATTTACAAGTATACGGACCGGGATGGCGTTATTCATTTTACCAATGTTCCCACCAGCCCCAAATCCAAACAGGTTCCACTTCCCCGGAGCGGCAGTTTTCCGCTGCCCGGAAAACCGGCGGCCCCTTCCGGGTCGAATGGCCAGGCGGCCGGTTCGAGCGCGGCTTCGGCTTCCAAGGGGCAGGAATATGAAAGACACATCAGAGCGGCTTGTGTTGCGCACAACCTGGACCACAGGCTTGTGAAGGCCGTCATCAGGGCCGAATCGCAGTTCAATCCCGAAGCGGTATCGCCGAAGGGGGCGATGGGGTTGATGCAACTCATGCCCGAAACATCCAGGCTGTTGGGGGTCGGAGACCCTTTCGATCCCAGTCAGAATATCGATGGAGGCGTCCGGTACCTCAAAGATCTGATGGGCCGGTACCAGAATAACATCGCGCTGGCGCTGGCGGCCTACAACGCCGGCCCCGGGGCCGTGGAAAGGTACGGCGGAATTCCTCCATATGACGAAACTCTTGTTTATATTCAGAGGGTATTGAGGTATTATTTGGCTTACCTGCGATAGAGCCGTCCGGGTCCGAACCGGACGGGATTTTCTCTCCCCCCCGGGGAGGAGGAAAGAAAAGGGTTATGCCAGGACAAGGGAGCAACGGAAAGTGCCGCCAATGGCTCGGAGTGACCTCTCGAGGCAAAAACTGCTGAATCTGCCCAATATACTGACCTATCTCAGGTTGGCGTCGATCCCTCTTATCGTGGTCCTGCTTTCCCCGCAGATTTCCGGGAACTCACGGAACCCGGCGTTCGTGCTGTTCGTGCTGGCTTCGATCACGGACCTGCTGGACGGGATCCTCGCCCGGCGCCACAACCAGGTGACTTCCATCGGGAAGCTGCTGGACCCTCTGGCGGACAAACTCCTCACCTCCGCGGTGCTGATAATGCTCATACCGCTGGGGCAGGTTCAGGCATGGATCGTATTCCTGATCATAGGCCGCGAAATCACCATCACCGGGCTTCGGTCCATCGCTGCCAGCCAGGGCCTCATATTGAACGCCAGTCGGATGGGAAAGAGAAAAATGATCTCCCAGACGCTGGCCATTCTGTTGTTGCTCCTCTCGGTCCCGTCCATCCAGGGTTACCTCGATGCGCTCGGCCAGGTATGCCTGTGGGTGTCGGTCGTCCTCGGCTACTGGTCGGCAGGCGGCTATTTTGCGGACTTCTACCGGGAAGCCGGTAAGCATGAGCACCCGTGATGCGACCACGGGAGCCGAGCCTGCGCTACCGCTCGCTGTCGGAGCCTCCCGCCGACATGCTGCCGGGGCCTCCGGTGGACGGTCCGGACGTCTGTGCCGCCGGATTGGAGCCGGACGCATCCTCGTCCGGGCCGGGTTTCCGGCTTTCCACGGCCGTTCCGGTTGCGTGCATGCGGTTTTCATAGTAACTGAAGATATTCTTCTGCCAATCGGGAGTGGAGAGGTCCGGCCAGTCGGCGCTGCTGAAGCTCGGAGCCTCATCGAGCATGGTCCTATTCAGGTTTGCGAAAAAGACTCCCTCACGATGGTCGAAAGTCACCAGTCGCCATGGGACCGGAATCATTCTTTCGCCCATTCCCAGGTCTGCGCTGCGCGATAGAACGACGTAATGAACTCGGCCGTCGTTTCCGACCATCACATCCTCGACCATTCCCAGGCTTTCTCCCTGTGCGCCTCTGACCGTCTTACCGATAATGTCGCTCGCCTTATGGACAGGGTTCAGTGTGCTTTCCGTCCGGCCGGCGTCCGGTCCGGGCTTGGCGGGAACGGACGCCTTATCCCTCCGGTGATCCGGTCCACCGGGGATGAACTGCTCCGGTGGGGCGCTGACCTGGGCGTAAGCCGCCGTAACCGGGGCCGCGAATAGTCCGAGTATCAGCACTACGGCTATTATTGTCCTTTTCATGCAAAGTCTCCTTGGAAGAGTGTGGATCGATCCGCGAATCATGCTTCATGTCGAAACGCCAGAAGCGCATACCGCGATCGAGAAGAGGAAGCGGCAGAAAACAGCTATCATGGAAACCAACTGCTGATCGTATTGTCTTCCATTGGATACGGGGAAGCGAATGGGGTGAAGGCAGTATTCGAAGGAGTGAATTAAGCTAAAATCCAGGGAAATCAAAAGAATAGAGTATGGTCGGGCAATTTCACTTGCTACTGCGCTTCTTCGTTTGCCGGGAATCGGCGTTCGCCTGCTCGGCCATCTCCTGGACGTTCTCCAGCATTGTTCGCGCCTCGACGAGATCGGGATCGATGCTCAGGGCTTTCTTAAAGCATCTCACTGCTTTGTCCATCTGTTTTCGGATCAGGCACAGTACCCCGAGGTTATGATAAAGCCCCGCGTGGCTGGGATGAAACTTCAGCGCCTGCAGATAAACCTGCTCGGCCTCCCCATACTTCGCTTGCTGGCGCAGGGCGATGGCCAGGCGGTTGCACGTCTCCACATCCGACGGGTTCACCTTCAGCGTCACCACGAACATGTCTTCCGCTTCTTTGAACAGACCGCCTTCAAGATAGATATCGGCAATATCTTTGAGAACCGCTTCCTTCTCCTCTCCCGTCGATCGTTTGACGAGCGCGTCCAGGTATGCTCTTCCCTCTTCTTCCTGGCCGGATTGCAGCAGCAGCCTCCCGAGCGTGAGGGTCCTCTCCTTGTTGGTCGGGCTGAGGGTCTCCACCTGTTTCAGCGCTTTGATGGCTTTATCGAGGTTGCCGAGTCTCTCATGGGTCGAAGCATAGTTTTTGTAAGCGGCAATGAAGATATTGCTCGTCGTGAACGCTTTCTCGAATTGCGCCGCGGCCATGGAGCCTTCCCCCTTGTCCATGAGGCATTCACCCTTCAGGTTATGCCATTTGGCCCTGGAGAGGCGGTTTTCCATCTCCCAGCGGTCGATCAGCTTCAGAGCGTCATCGATACTGCCGCGCATCTTGAGTTTTTCCGCCTGGCGGTACAGGTGCTCCTCCGGGCTGGAAGCCCGCTTGAGTATGGATGTTATACGCTGGCTCAGAAGCTCATAGGAAAACGGTTTTACGATGAAATCGTTGGCGCCCCATTCCCCGAGAGCGCTGGTTACGAGGGAGCCTTGGGATGAAGACGATATCAGTATGATGGGAAGGAAGTGGTAATCGGAATGGCTGCGGCATCTTTTCAAGAAAGCGATGCCGTCCGCGGGCAGCGATACATCGCACAGAATGAGTCCAAGGCCTGCCGTGTCCTTGGCGCCTGGAATCTTCGACCATCCGGTTTCGATTCCGTCCGCTTCATCGATCTCCGTGAAGAACCTCATTTGCTGAAGCATTCGTCTTATGATCGGACGCATCTGCTTTTGGTCTTCGATTAACAGAACTCGCATCGGCTACAGGTTCCCTGTTATGTCCTTACTACTTCCATCACTGTCGGTAGCTGGACCGGTCACTAAGGGGACGGAGCAAAGGATCTGCCGGAGGCGTTGCGGACATCCCCTGTTCAGCCCGGGTCTCCAAAACGAATCTGAAGATTGGACTCACGGCCGCCCTGGCCGATTTCGCGATAGCGCAAATCCGGGATTCATCCGGATGCAAACAGCCGGAATTCCGTTTCGCGGGAATGAATACGAGTGAAGCATACAGATGATTTCAATATAAAATCATGCTCACATGCGAAAACCTGTAAAACCCGGATTGCATAAATACCACTCGTACGGCATTATATATTAAAAGAGGTCATGACGAAAGAGGGTTTTACCTGATTCCAATAATCTGTTAATAATCTCCTGAGCCGTGTCGGGATTGGTTGAGCACGGCATGCAATGCCCGGTGTTCTGCTGATATCAAGCTTATTGGGGAGGGGACGTAGTGGAACCGATTGTCAAAATGCTGGAAGACTCAAAGCAAATCACAAGGATTCTCAAGTATTGCCGCCGGCATGCAGTGCCCTTCAGCGCAAGGTGCGAGGAGTTGATCTCGATAGAACTCGGCCTCACCCTGATGGGACTGGCGTGGGTTCCGGTTCCTTCCAACGGCGCATTCGGGCAGACCGGCGGAAGAGAGCGATGTCTGCTCATGAAAGTTCATGCAAGCTCCTACGATCTCCATCTGCCCTGGCCGAGCCACAATTTCACATTTTCCTTCCAGTACCGGACCGTGGGGCATTCTTTCCACAGCGATATTCTCCGTTACGTCCATCGCAACCATATAGCCGTCTTCGCGGCTCCATCGGGCATCTACGAACATCGCCTCCGGGAAAACCTGCGCATCGCCATCGACCCGTCGGACCAGGTAGGGCTGGTGATGGACCGGGTCCGCATGGAAGTGATCAACCTGACCATGGACGGGGTGGCCGTGGCCGTTCCGGGTCCGATTCTTCTTCGAATCGGACAGGCGCTTCCACGCCTGGAACTCGTGATCGGAAACGAGCGGTTTTCTGGAAAGGGAAAAGTGCGGCACATTTCCAAAAGGTCGCAGGACAATTTTCTGTGCGGCGTTTCCATGGAGTACGACAGTCCGGCTGCTCTACACAGGGTGCAGAAGCTTATCGTAAAGAAGCAGCTCCAAATCGCTGGGGTAGGCGTGGAATACGACAGCCCTCCCGGCAACGGGTCCTTTCCGGCCCTTTGAACGCAAGAATACAACCGGCGGCGTGCTCCGGGCGCGGCCGCGCCGGATGTAGGCTGCAATGGAGGTCGCAACGGCACGACATGTCGAGGGGTGATTCCACACCGGATCGAATTACGGTACTGTTGATCGATGACCAGGGCATCGTCGAACTGGCGCTGCGCGAAATGTTCGGCGCCGAAACGGACATCGATCTGCACTTTTGCCAGGACCCCAGACTGGCGCTGGAAATGGCCGATCGCATATCTCCGACCGTTATCCTGCAGGACCTGGTTATGCCCGAGATCAACGGCCTGATGCTGCTCAGCCGCTTCCGGGCCGATCCCGCCACGCGCGATGTCCCGCTCATCATACTTTCCAGCAGTGAAAAACCCGATATTAAGGCGGAAGCGTTCGCCCTGGGAGCCAACGATTACATCGTAAAGCTTCCCGACAGCCTCGAGATGATCGCTCGCATCCGGCATCACGCAGGCGGCTACATCAATCTCCTCAGGAGAAACGAAGCGGAAAGGAAACTGCTCGAAGCAATGGATGTCGCCGAACGTGCGCGCCTCGAACTCGAAGAGGTCAACGGGCAGTTGAAAAACGCCATCGCCCAGGCCCGGGAACTGGCCGCGCGGGCTGAAGCGGCCAGTCAGGCGAAGAGCGAATTCCTGGCCAACATGAGCCATGAGATACGCACCCCCATGAATGCGATCCTCGGCATGGCCCACTTGGTCCTCAAGACCGAACTCACTCCGAAGCAGTTCGACTATGTCAGGAAAATCGATGCATCGGCAAGGTCGCTTCTGGGCATCATCAACGATGTGCTCGATTTTTCGAAAGTGGAAGCCCGCAAGCTGGAACTGGAATCTCGTGGGTTCGAACTCGACGACGTGCTGCAAAACGTATCCAGTTCAGTCTCCATGGCCGCCCTCGGAAAGGACCTGGAAGTCCTCTTTCGCATCGGTTCCGATGTGCCGCCGGGTCTGCGGGGCGATCCGTTGCGGCTGGGGCAGGTCCTCACCAATCTGACGAACAATGCGGTCAAGTTTACGGAAGAGGGGCAGGTGATCCTGAGTGTGGAACGGGACGGAGAACTGGCGGACGGGCGCGCCGTGCTCCGGTTTTCAGTGAGCGATACGGGTATCGGCATGTCCGGAGAGCAGATGAAAAGGGTCTTCGATGCCTTTACCCAGGCCGATGCCTCCACAACCAGGAAGTACGGCGGCACGGGGCTCGGCCTTGCGGTCTGCAGGCATCTCGTGGAATTGATGGGCGGGACCATCCGGGTGGCGAGCGAATCCGGCAAGGGGAGCACATTCATCTTCACGGCGCCTTTCCATCTCACTGCCCCCGAGGGCGCCGGCGCGACCATGCTGCGCAGGCTGCCGGGCGGACTCACGAACTCGCGGATACTGATCGTCGACGACCACGAGACTGCGCGTGCGATATTCTCGGACGTCCTGGAGGCTTTCGGCATACCGTTTTCTTCCGCGGAATCGGGGGCCGAGGCCGTGGAGATTCTCCGCGCCGCGCCCGAGGACGGCGGATATGATCTGATCTTGCTCGATTGGATGATGCCGGGCATGGAGGGAATCGAAACCGCGAGGCAAATCAGGCGGGATGCCCGCTTCCAAAGGAAGCCCGCCATCGTTCTCGTCACCGACCAGGGGCGCGAAGATGTCGTTCAACGGGCCGAGCGGGCGGGGCTGGAAGGCTTTCTGTTCAAACCCTTCAGCCGGTCGGCCCTGTTGCGCGCGATTGCGAAAGCCCTTGGTTGCGAACTCCCCGAGGAGGACCGCAAGCCGGGCGAAACGGCGAGCGATGGCCGGAGGCTCCGGGCTGTCCGCGGGGCAAGGATTCTTCTGGCGGAGGACAATGAAATCAATCAGCAGGTGGCCAGGGAGATTCTCGAGAATATGGGGGCGAAGGTAACCATCGCGGGCAGCGGCAAGGAAGCCGTCGATCTGGCGATGCGGGAACCGTTCGATCTCATATTCATGGACATCCAGATGCCCGAAATGGATGGTCTCGAAGCCGCCCGGATGCTGCGCGCGGCGGATGCCCGCTTGCGGAAGGTTCCCATTGTCGCCATGACGGCTCATGCCATGCGGGGGGACAGGGAGAAGAGCCTGAACGCCGGCATGAACGATCACATCACCAAGCCGATCAATCCCGACGAGCTGTCCGCGATGCTGCTGAAGTGGATAAAATGCGATACGAACGAAGATCTTCCCCGCTTTCCAGGCGACGGGGAGCACGGGGGGCCGTTTTCGCGGGATGCCGGCCCCGGTGTCGAATTGCCGGAAAGCATTCCGGGCGTGGACATTCAGGCAGGCTTGAAGCGGCTGGGAGGAAACCGGAAGCTCTACCGGCGACTGTTGTTCCAGCTACGCTCCGATTATGGAAACTTTGCCGAACTGATCGTCAACGCCGTCATGCGTGGAGAAGAGGAGGAGGCCCGCATTCTTTCCCACTCGCTCAAAGGGATGGCAGGCAACCTGGGAGCGTATGAAATCCAGGCCGTCGCGGGAGCCCTGGAAACGGCGGTCAAAGAGGGCCGTAGCGAAGTGTATTCCGAACTCCTGAACGAATTGGATTCGGCGCTGAAGGCGGTGGTCGTTGCGCTCGATGCCTTCGGCGGGCCGGGAGAGCCGGCTGCCGCGTGGAGACCTGACCGCGGCGGCGGGGACGGTGAGAGCGGCAAGGTCGATAAGGAAGCCTTGCTGGCGGTTCTGAGGGAACTCCAGCCGTACCTGCGCGGGCGAAAACCGAAAAAATGCTCTCAGGCCCTGGCCGAGGCCGCCCGGTTTACCTGGCCGGAAGGGTTCGATGAGAACTTGAGGCGACTGGACATGCTCGTGGCGGAGTATAAATTCAAGGAGGCGGAATCGATCCTGGAATCCATCATTGCGGGACTCGGCGGCGATCGGCAGGACCGGTGATCCGAATCCGGAAGGCCGGCTGTAAAGCAATCAATAGATAAAACGGGTTATCTCGAATTGTTTTGAAACGGGTGCTGATCGGATGGCGGACAAGGAAAGACTGGCGGGACTTTTGGCGGAAATCGCGGTGCTCATGGAACTGAAGGGGGAGAACCCGTTCAAGATCCGGGCGTATGCGAATGCGGCTCATATTCTGACGTCGCTCCAGGAGGACATCGGGAGCCTGGTCGCGAAGGGGGAACTCCGGAAGATCAAGGGTATCGGGAAGGGGCTGGCCGCTCAAATCGAAGAGTGGGCGCGCACCGGCAAAATGGGGGAATACGAAGAACTCAAGGCGTCCCTGCCCGCCGAACTTCCCCTGCTTCTCAAGATCCCGGGGCTCGGTCCCAAGAAGGTGCGGACGCTGTACGATCAGTTGGGCGTCCGTACGCTCGGGGAACTCGAATACGCGTGCCGGGAAAACCGCCTGACGAACCTCAAGGGGTTCGGCGGAAAGACCCAGGACCGGATACTGGAGGGAATCCGCCAGGTCCGGCAGTATGAGGGGAAGTTCCTGTCCATGGAGGCCCTGGCTGTCGGCGCGGGGCTTCTCGAACACCTCAGGGCGGCCCCCGGTGTGGTCCGCGCCGATCTGGCGGGTAGTCTCAGGCGTTTCAAGGAAGTGGTGAAGGATATCGACCTGGTGGCGGCGGGCGGCGACCCGCGGGCCATTACGGACCACTTTCTGTCCTACGAGGGGCGGTTGGAAACGGTTTCGAGCGGGCCGGCCAAAACGACCGTGATCGTCTCGCCGGGGATCGCCGCGGACCTTCGGGTCGTGCCCCCGGAGTCCTTTCCGTTCGCGCTCCTGCACGCGACCGGGAGCAAGGAGCACAATGCGCAACTTCGCGGAATCGCCCGCGGGATGTCCCTCAAACTGAATGAGTACGGCCTCTTTCGCGACGAGGACGACGTTTCCGTCCCATGCCCCGATGAAGCCGGGATCTATGCGGCGCTGGGATTATCCTACATCCCTGCGGAACTGAGAGAGGGGCTCGGCGAGATCGATGCGGCCGCTTCCGGAACGCTTCCGGAACTCGTCCGCGGGGAAGACATCAGGGGCATCGTCCATGTCCACACCTCCTACAGCGACGGACTGCTCTCCATGCGGGAACTGGCGGAGGCCGTGAGGACGCTCGGCTATGACTACCTGGGGATCACGGATCACAGCAAAACGGCGTTCTATGCCGGAGGGCTCCGGCCCGACGATCTCGAACGCCAGCGCGACGAAGTGGAACAGGTCCGGGAGGAATTTCCGGACCTCGATATCTACTGGGGAATCGAGAGCGATATCCTTCCGGACGGTTCGCTCGATTATCCGGATTCCATCCTGGAGCGGTTCGATTTCATCATCGGTTCCATACACTCCCATTTCACGCAGGAACCGGAAGCGATCATGAATCGCCTGATCCGTGTCCTGGAAAACCCGTACCTGACCATCCTGGGGCACCTCACGGGCAGGCTGCTCCTGGGACGGGAGGGGTATCCGGTGGACCATGAGCGGATTCTGGAGACGGCCGCGCGTAACGGGAAGGTCCTGGAGTTGAACGCAAATCCGCACCGGCTGGATCTCGACTGGCGCTGGTGCCGCGTAGCGCGCGACCTCGGCGTCAAGATCGGCGTCAACCCCGATGCTCACAGCACCGCGGGCCTCCAGGATGTCTACTATGGGGTCATGGCGGCGCGCAAAGGTTGGCTTCGCCGCGAGGACGTGTGGAACGCCGCCGGCAGGGACGAAATGCGCCGCATCATGGAAACGAAACCCTGGCGTCGGGCCGGGAAATGAAGCCGCTTTTTCTGTCGGCGTGAGTTCTATTCTCATGGAAGAGCTTTGGCATATTCGGAGCGGTTCCGAAGGGCGGGAGTAAAAACTATTCATGACAGGAGGTTAACTATGGCATGTCTTTTCTGTAAGATCATCAAGGGGGAAATTCCCAGCGTAAAGGTGTATGAAGACGATCAGGTTTTTTGCTTCCTCGACATTAACCCTCTCAATGAAGGCCACACCCTCATAGTACCCAAGACCCATTTCGATACCCTGTTCGACATGACGGAGGAATCCCTCAATGCGTGCATAGGAATAGCGCGGAAGCTCGGGAAGGTCGTGCTTGAAGCATCGGGAGCGGAAGGACTGAATTTCCTGCAGAACAATTACAGGGCGGCTCATCAACTCATAGATCACGCTCATTTTCATCTGGTCCCGAGGTTCGACGGGGATGGGGCCATCAACGTGAAGCACGTCAAGTCGGCGAGCCCCGAAGAGCTGAAGCGAACCGCGGAAAAGATCGCATCCGGGCTGCAGGCGAAGTAGAAAGAAGAGAAGCGTTGCGAAACGGGAGTTCCGGAGAAGCGGGCGCGCCATGGGACCTGGTTCATGGGCCATGAGTTCGAGGCGACACTCGCCAGGACTCATCGTCACCCCCATGCCGGCGGGAATCCGGGCATTTCAAGGTTTCCCGGCCCCCCGCTTGCACGGGGGCGACCTTGAAGTGTTACCCCGTTTCGAACCACGCCCGCCTTAGTGATGAGATGGAACCGTTTTGTGCGGTTACGCCTGCCTGCCGCGACTATTTGAATGGCCCCGTAATTACGCAACTGGTTTGATAGTGGCGACGCTTTGCGCGGTTACGACTTTCAGCCGCGACCGGGCTGTGGAAACGCAACGGATCGCGGCTGGAAACTGCAACCCCGCAAAACGTCGCCGTAACAATACCATTCTCGAATTGGCCGCGAAATCACGGATCAGGCATTAACCAAAGAGCGACCGGAGCACCGCGAGATTGTTCCGGTCCTCGGCCATGTCTTTTTCCTTGGGGGTTTCCAGGATCATGGGATGATCAGCGAAGCGGGGATCGTTGAGCAGGAGCCGGAAACCGTCGAGGCCGATTTCCCCCTTTCCGATGTGTTCGTGCCGGTCCACCTTCGATCCCAGCGCTCGTTTGGAATCGTTCAGATGGAAGAGCTTGAGGCGCGCAAGGCCGATGAGGGCATCGAAGCGGGAGAAGGTTTCCCGGTAGGCTTGGAGGGTGCGGAAGTCGTACCCGGCGGCGAACGAGTGGCAGGTATCGAAGCAAACCCCGAGTTGCGCGCCGTACCGGGATGAATCGAGGATGACGGCAATCTCCTCGAAGGTCGAGCCGAGGCCCGATCCCTGTCCGGCTGTGGTCTCGATGAGCACCGTGACGCCGGATACGGCGGCGCCTCGTGTTCCCGTTCCGGCCAGCGATATGGCCCGGTCGAGGTTTTGGACGTAGTTGCGCAGCCCGGCCTCGACGCCCTGTCCCAGGTGGTGGCCGGGATGGGTGACGAAAAGCGGGATGCCGAGGGCGGCCACGCGCCCGAGTTCGTCCGCGAAGGCGTCGATCGACCTTCGGGTCTTCTCCGGGTCGCTGTCCGCCAGGTTCACCAGGTAGGAGCTGTGGGCGGCGACGGGTATGCGTCCGCTCTCTTCCCATCGTCGGCGAAAGAGGGCCGCATCACTGTCGGTCATGGGCGGGGCCGTCCACTGGCGCTGATTTCTTACGAAAATCTGCATGGCGTCGCCGCCCGCCCGCGAAATTCGGTCGAACGCCAGGTGCAGCCCCCCCGCGATGGACATGTGCGCCCCGAGATAAGGCATCGGACAGCTCTCCTCCTCCTGTGGAACATCGGACCGGCAACGGTTTTCTTGATTCGTTCGCCGCAATCATAACCCGAAATGCAGGTTTTCGGCCGGTAATTCTCATTTTGATTTTTCACGACTTGACTTTTGAGCGCAAAAGTAGGATATTCTGCGGGTGGAAAGAACAAATGAATATGCCCCCGTAGCTCAGGCGGATAGAGCACAAGATTCCTAATCTTGGTGCCACAGGTTCGAGTCCTGTCGGGGGCAACCAGGAAATTCAAGGGGTGGCGAGGGTTTCTCGCTTCCCCTTTTTGATTTATGTATTACGAATGCGGATTGCAGTTTTCCTCCCGTGCGCTGGAGCGCAGAAAGCAGGAAAGGGAAGGGTGGGGCCCCCGGACCCGGCAATGCTGTTGAATTAAGTAGTATTCGCTGAATTTGTCGTAAACCGTCTCCTCGCCGGGCGAGCACATTCATTATCTTCCGG
>CAYOVG010000042.1:0-27881 GCA_964407285.1 uncultured Syntrophobacteraceae bacterium | reverse complement strand
TTGCGGGTTGCGGGTTGCGGGTTGCGGGTTGCGGGTTGCGGAAAATCGCACGGGCGGGGATCTTGTGTCAAGAAAAATCTTCGGTGGTGGCCGGAAAAAGTGCTCGGTCCGGAAGCCGATGTTAGGAATTCAGGCATGATGAGGAGAAAACTGTGGCTCTCTATCTCGTCCAGCATGGAAGGAGTCTCCCGAAGGAAGCGGACCCCGAACAGGGGCTTTCAGATGAAGGTCTTTCGGATGTCGAACGGATAGCCGGTGTGGCCAAATCCTATGGTGTCAAGGTATTTTCCATAAAGCACAGTGGAAAGAAACGGGCGCGCCGGACCGCCGAGGTCTTTGCGTCGGCGCTCGAACCCAGGGAAGGAGTGCGGGAGCAAACCGGACTGAATCCCCTGGATGATGTGACGGCTGTTGCAGGAACGCTCAGGAGCGACGAGAACCTGATGCTCGTCGGGCATCTTCCGTTCATGGAGCGGCTCACGTCTTATCTCGTCACGGGATCTCTCGAGAGGAAGATCTTCAAATTCCAAAACGGGGGTATCGTGTGCCTGGACAGAGAGCCCGAAAGCCCGTACTGGTTCATCAAGTGGACGCTCATGCCGAAGATCGAGTGAAAGCCCGGGTATTCCACTTGGGTAGAGAGCAGGAGTTACTATATTCTTTCCGTGGCGCCCGGCTGCTTTTTCTTACCCCTGTTTTTCCATGGCTGTTTTAAACATCTCATGAATGCTGCATCAGGAAATGACGTCCGATTGCTGTTAAAATGCTCTCGCTCACCCGTTTAATGCCGCACAGCCGTTTCGATTTCGGTGCGGGACACCAGCGGGCCCTGGAGCCTCTGCAGGGGAACGCTGCCGCCGATCAGCATGTCCCCATGGCCGATCAGGCATTCCGCTCCCGTCTGATCCAGGATGATCGCGCTGTTGACGGCGCTGGTGACCTTGAGGGCCACTTTCAACTGGAGGTTGGCCTTGATGATCGGGGTCACGATCCTGGCGTCCGGTCGCTGGGTCGCCAGAATCATATGCATCCCCGCCGCGCGTCCCTTCTGCCCGAGGCGCTGGATGCACAGTTCCAGGTGTTCCTTCACGTCCTTGTAGATCATCAGGTCGGCGTACTCGTCGATCATAACGACCTGGTGCGGCAGCACCTCGCCGGTCTGCTCGTAAGCGGTGATGTCGGGGACTCGCGCCTTCTCGAACAGCCGGTACCGCCGTTCCATCTCATCCACCAGGCGGGTGAGCGCTTCAGCGGCGGGTTCGCTGTCCATCAGCACCGGGCAGGACAGGTGGGGCAGGGCGGCGAGGTCCGTGAAGCTTACGCGCTTGGGGTCGATCAGGGTGAGCCGCACCTCGTCGGGCTTCGCATTGAGCGCGAGGCCGACGGCAGCGGCCCTGAGAAAAATGCTCTTCCCGCTCCCGGCGGTGCCCCCGACCAGCATGCTCGTCATTGTCGGCTCGGCCAGGTTCGCCCACACGATCGAACCGTCGATGGACATCCCGATCGGGAATGCAGCCCTCGAACACGGTCGGTTCACCTCTCCCTTTCGCCACACCTCACCGAGTGTGAGCGGCGTCATGACCTTTCGCGGGACATCCACGCTCACGAAACCCGCCTGGGGCTGAATCAGCGGCGCGACCTGGAGTCCCAGTTCCACCTGCAGGTTCTCGCGCTGGTTCATCAGCTTCTTGACCGTGACTCCACGCTGAAACGGCGGTTTGATCTTGTACCGGATGAACCTGGGACCGGCGATGTATCCAGCCGGCTCCACCGGGAGTTTCAAAAGCTTCAGTGTGGCGATGAGGACCTTCTGCCCCTCCTCCGCTTCCGCTACGGCATCCGGGTCGGAAGTCTCGGGTAGATCGGGCGAACCACCGGGCGACCCCGCGGGGATTTCGGGGCCGTCTGGCGATGAGGCCGAACCGGGGGTGACGGGAAGACCGGAAGCCGGGTGGACGGGTAGAGGAGCAGCAGGCGGAACAGGAGGAACGGGATGAGCCGGGGGAACGGAGAGGTCCTCCACCGGAGAGAAGATCTCCTCGACGGACGGACCGACGGGCGCATCCTCCTCCCGTGGACCCCAGTATGGATCGCAGGTGCGATCGTACATGCAGACCCGGCAGAGGCCGCGGTCGGGGGGCAACGGCAACGCAATGCTTCGCCTGCTCGACACCGCCTCCATGGTTTGCGCCACATGTTCGAAGAGATGGGGAATGTTGTGCATCGCCCGTTCGATGTCTTCGGGAGAATATGAAACAGCCGGTTCGTCCTCCTCCAGGTAGAAGACCACTCCTCGCGGGATTACCCCCGATGCTTCCCTTATCAGCAGGCAGTACAGCACGACCTGCAGAAAATCCTCCTCGACGCACCCCGCCTTTCGCCCCTTGAATTCGACGACGACGGCCTCCCTGCCGACGGGATCGAACAGAAGGGCGTCGTATTTTCCGGTGACCTGGAGGTCGGTCCCGCTCTCGAGGTGAAAAACCGCCTGTAAAGTTTTCTCCGGATTATGAAAGATCTTCGCGGGGAGCGACTGCGCGTCGCCCTCGCTTCGTCGTGCGATTGAGCCCAGAAATTTCGCCAGGTGCTTCCCCCACAGTTCGACCCCCCTGGCGAGCTGCATCGCCCGCGCGCCTTCCAGCCTGACGCCCTGCCGCATCAGTAGCGGAATGAAGAAATACTCCCGCAGGACCGCGAGGATTCCGGGTTCGATATGTTCGACGGGACCGGCGAGCAATCCATCAAGGGCTTGGCGGGCCGGGGAATACGACGCGGACGCCATCGAACGGTGGAAGGGGAGTGCAACATGGTCGTGGAACAGCTTTCCCGGCATGTCGCCCGACCCCTTCAAACCCACCTTCCAGGGATTCCTGCGTCCCTTCAACTGGTAGGCGAAGAGTCTCGGACACCGCAGCAACAGGTGTATCTGCGAAACGCTAGCCTTGTACATGGAACCAGCTCTTCTTCACCATGATCAGGACGCCGTCCTTGGATGGAATCACCTCGAAGCGGTCTCTGAACCTGCCGACCGCCGCCAGCACTTCTTCCAGTCCCACCGCCGCGCCCGATTCGACGAGCGCTGCCGTGAGGTTCTGGGACGTCGCCATCATCATCGGCATGTCTTTGAGGATCTTTACCGCCTTCCGGGCAATGGACTCGTCGTCCGCATCCACATCCGCATCTTCGTCCACTTCGTCGTCCGCGGAGTCCGTACTCCGCGGCGAATGCGCCCGGTCCGTCCCGTTCGCCCTCTGCCCGGTATTACGTTGTGGTTGCAGCCGTTTCGCAACGCCGCCGGCAGGCGATTGCGCCGGAGGATGAGACGAAGCCGGCGAAGATGGTTTCCGGTTTACAGGTGGACCCGGGGCGCCCGATGGATTCCCTTTGAGGACCGAGGATACCCCTTCGAATCCGAAGTCGGCTTCGCCATGGAGGACGCGCCCCGCGAATGCCGCCAGATCGTCCATCGATACGGATTTTGCGCCGTAAACGGGGTCCTCGATGGTCACATCCCCCTCCTTGACCGCATACCTGAGCAGCGCCAGGGCGTACCACCTGGCCGCATGCTCCCGGTCCAGGAACAATACGTGGCCGCCGCGGGCCCTGAATTCCTCGAGCCTTTCGTTTGTCGCCTTCCACTTGGGAGGCTGTGGAAACGGACATCGCTCATCCCGAATGTAGAAGGCTTTGCCGGCCGGGTATTTTTCCAGGAAGGCGATCCCCTGCCTGAGTCCAGCCGTAACGGCGGAATGGTGCTGCTCGACATCGATGATGAACACGCAAAACCGCGGCGAAGCCCCTGCCGGTATAAGCTTGCAGGTGATATCGATGTACTTCTCTTTCTTGTAGGGTTGCGCAGGAAACCGGACCGCAAAGCCCGCATCGGGCGGTACATGGTTCAGATACAGCTCCAATGCGCGCCGCAACCTGTCACGGTCGGGCTGATGCCGGTCGAAATCAAGAAGGACCCCCTGGTACTGGCTCTGAAACTCGTCCCGCACCTTCTCGAGCGGCGTCATCGGCTTATCGGGAGACTGAGCGAGCAGTTCCTTCAGGACCTGGTTCGCCCGTATCACCACCGACCTGGGACTGTGCAGGTGAAGGCCTCGCTTGAAATCGTCGAGCAGTTGCGTCCTGTCGAAGGGGTAGAGATCTTCGCTCCCATCGTCCCCGAGCACCAGCGCGAGGCGGCTTCGAATGATCTCCATGGCCTGTTCGGGGGCGCACTCTCCCAGCAGCGTGAATTCGTTGGCGCTGAGGCGGCTTTCCACATGCGCGTTCAACGTCGTCCGGAACTTCTCCTCCCACGCCTGCCCCCTGAAGCACGCCACCGGGAGCATGCCTCTCGCCTTGTCCACCAGGAATTCGAGCATCTTCCCGAAAGAGTGGATCTGTTCGTTCGTCTCCAGGTTTTCGAGGCGGTCGAAACAAACGACCAGCAGTTCTCCGTACCGGCCGAGGAGGATCCCGAGCGAGTTCAAAATGTCGCGGGCTTCCTGCTCCAACGTCCGAAGCGACGACCGGGACCGGTCCGGTACCTGGAGCAGAGCGCAATCGTCCGCGTCGAGGGTGCTGCCTTTGAGCCAGTTCATCGCCGCCGGGCGTTTTTCCGGAAGGCGGTACTGGAAAAGCACCTTGATGAATTCCCTCGGGATCGAGGGTTCCGCGGATGTCAGCAGTGCGGCGGCCTGTTTTTCCAGTACCTTGTAGGAGCCGGCGGATAACAGGTTGAAGGCGAATGTCGGGTCTTCGGAGATTTCACCCCGGACCCGTCTCTCGGACCCATGGCGGTGAAGCTGGTAGTCTCTTGCGGCGTCGACGACCAGGAGCGCAAGCAGCCTGTCGAGTTGCGTGGCGCTGGAAGGACCTCCCGCGGGCCGGCACAGGTTGACGACCACTTCGCGCAGCAGGTAGCGGAATGTCTGTTCGGGGTCTTCGATGGGTTGAACGTAGGCGAAGGAAAAGGCCGGCTTCGTTTCCTTGCCGTATTCGAGTATCCTGCCGAGCAGGTGGGTCTTGCCGCTGCCCGCCTCTCCGAGCACGAGCGCCGCCACCGGGAGCGCCGGATTGGTCGCTTTTTGCCTGATGAGCCGGCGCAGCCCCTCGAATGCGGCGTCGTTGATGGACCCGACGCTGGGATACCTGCCTTCCCAGGGGTCCCCCACGCTCGCCGAACTGAAAGGATTGTTGTCCTTCAGGATACCGAGTTTTTCCCCCGGCGTCGGCATTGTCAGCCTTTCCAGGTCATGGTGATGAAAAGCGCGCCGCTCTCATCCATGAAAGAATTCCTGATTTCTTCTTCCTTCAAAGTGGACGGATCGCCCACGTGAAGGGCGACGGCCAGGTTCGCCCGCAGGCCGGCCAGTACGCGGTCGAAACGTTCCCGTGGCCAGCCGAGGGTCTCGCGAATGCGGTGAATGCGCACGAACCCTCTACCTTTCCCTACCTCGTTGTACGCTGCCTTGAATGCGGCGCGGTCATCCGCCGTGGGGACGGCGCCGGGGGAACCGTCCGCGCTTCGGGCGGGCGGGGCGGTTGTCGCGCCTGCTTCAACCGTCCGCTCGGAGACTTTCAATCGCGCCGAATAATCCTCTCCGAGCGTACAGATGACCGCCCCCGACTCCAGGAGCGCATTCAGATTGGACAGAAACTCCTTCTTCAGCATGGGAATGCCGCCACTGCCCAGCGACTTCGAGGTCACCCCGGGTTTCTCATTGATTTTCTTGAGGATAATCTCCCGTGGGGAGAGTCTGAAGCCGATGTAAGTGGATTTCGACCCGGAAAACGCCTGTAGCTCCCCATCGAGGTACGGCTTGAGTTTCTTGAGCGCATCCGATGCGGAAGTTTTGTCCGTAATGCCGAGTTCGCGCCGCGCCGCCGCGCCGATTCCGTCTTTAACGGCATTGACGGTGAGGTAATCCTTGCCTTTCTTTTTCAGAAAATCCGAAATCAGCTTTTCAATGTCCATCTATGTCTCTCATTCCAAACGTTGTCTTTCCCGCATTGTATCAAAACCGATCGTGGACTTCACTGTATTGATCGGGTCACGTTCAAAATTACTGATGAGGTCGAATTCGGGATGCTCAGCCCATCTCTCCCGCGGCCCATAAAGGACTTATGTCTTGAAACCCGGTTGCCGGTCAAGAGAAAACGCCCGCGACACCGAAATCTTCACAGGGTCTCCACCCGCGGCCGGGGTTCAAAATCACGTTGAATTTGAAGTTGAATTGAGAGAAACTGCGGATCTAATGGAGAAGCGCAGTTCTTTCATTCAGAACCTGACGATGAGGGAGGGGTATACACATGAATTCCGCCGATACGGAAGACGAGTACAGCCGGAGGCGTTTTCTGTCCCTGGCGACGAAAGGCGTCTTCGTGGCCCTGGTGAGCGGGTGCGCCCAAACCCGGTACACGCCGTATTATCATCCCGCCGCTCCCGCGGGTGGGGGGCCGGGGGGAGCCCTGTCCGCTCCGCCCGCGGCAGGCGGCAAGGGGCAGCAGGTCCCGACTCCCGCCGCGCCCTCCGCGCATGCCGGCAAGCCGGCTAAACCGCCAAGCCCCGACGGGGCCGGCAGACCGGCGGTTCCCGCAGGTTGCGTCGTCCACGAAGTGGCGCCCATGGAGACGGTCCCCCGGCTGGCCGAGACCTATGGCGTGAGCGAGGAAGCCATTTGCAGCGCAAACGGCATCAACGCCAAAAGCGCTCTCACTCCGGGCCGTGAACTGCTGATCCCGCATCCGACACGTTTCAAGAACATGGTCCCGGTTTTCAAAAAGGGCAAATGGAAGTATATCATCGTCCACCATACCGCGGGCGAATTCGGTAAGGCCCTCTCGATCGACCAGATACATCGCGAGAGGGGATTCGAGGAAGGTCTCGGGTACCATTTTCTCATTGATAACGGTACGCTCGGCAAAGGCAACGGGCAACTCGAAGTGGCGCCGCGCTGGCTGAAACAGGAGGAGGGCGCTCACTGCAAGGCTTCCGGAATGAACTATGTTGGAATAGGCATCGGACTGGTCGGGAATTTCAATAACGACAGGCCGTCCAAAGCGCAGCTCCATACACTCACGCTCCTTGTTAGCTCCCTTGGAAAGTATTATAATATTGGCCTACCCAATGTTTTTGGGCACCGGCAGGTACCCGAGGCCAGAACGGATTGCCCCGGGATACGCTTCCCCTGGGACGCCTTCCGGGCCGGGCTGGCGAAGGCCGGTTTGCGTACCGCCTGATACTGATTTGGACCGCTCGCAAGTACCTGAGAACACGCTGAGAACAGGTTCAGATTGTTACTCCTCACACCGATTTCAGAGGTCCCGATGATTGAGATCGACGGCTCCACTCATTCGGGAAGCGGGACCATATTGCGGTACTCGATGGCCCTTGCGACCCTCGTCCGCAAACCCGTCCACCTGACCCGGGTCCGGGAGAGAAGGGACAAACCCGGCCTGCGGCCGCAGCACCTTCAGGCTGTGCAGGCCTGCGCGGACCTCTCGGGCGGACGGCTGGAAGGGGCGAATGTGGGGTCTCGGGAACTGGTCTACCATCCGGGCGAGCGCATGAGGCATGGAGACTTTCATTGGGACATCGGCACGGCCGGTTCGACGACGATGCTCGCCTTTACGCTCCTTCCGGTCGCGCTTTTCGCTCCGGGACCATGCCGGTTTTCCGTTGTCGGAGGGCTCTTCCAGGACTTCGCGCCCGGCGCGTTTCACATGCAGCGCGTTCTGATTCCGTTGCTGCGCGCCATGGGGGCCGACGTTCGCCTGGATATCGCTCGTCCCGGCTATGTTCCCCAGGGGCAAGGGCGGCTCGTGGTGGAAGCGCGGCCTTTGAAACGCCCGCTCAGTCCAATGCGCATGCCGGCGCAGGGGCGGGTGGTACGGATACGCGGAATTTCCCTGGCGTCGCACCTGGAGGATGCCGGGGTGAGCGCAAGGATGGCGAACGAGAGCCTGAAGCTCATGAAGCAGCACGGATACAGTCCTCGGATCGAAATCTTGAACGATACGACCGCCGCTCAGAAAGGCGCGGCCCTGCTCCTCTGGGCGGAAACGGATACGGGGGCGATCCTCGGGGCCGACCGGGCAGGCAAGCCGGGAAGGCGTTCGGAAGCCATCGCCGCTTATGTGGTGAAGAGTCTCCTGGAAGACCTCGGCGCGGGGGCCACGACGGACAGACACCTCGCCGATCAACTCATTCTTTTCGCCGCGCTTGCCGGCGGCGCAACGGAGTACGTTATCCCGCAGGTCACGGACCACGTGAAATCCAACCTGTGGTTGGTGGAGAAAATCCTTGGAGCCGAGGGGCGCATCGAGCGGAACCGCCTGAAGGTGGAGGGAACGGCTTTTGCTCCATCGGCGGAGCTATGACCTACTAACACGAGAGGGCTTGCCATGACCACCACCCGAGTCAAAGTACGCGGTATCTACTCGACGGCCATCACCCGGGTCCTGCTCGAAAGCGGGTACTCGATCGCGCAACCCTCTCCCGAGATCCTGCGGCGCTTCTCTTCGCTGAAACCCGATGACGGGCTATTTGATGTTCTCATCACCAACAAGGACAATCTGCAGGGCGTGGCCGTCTCGGGCGATCTCGAACAGGTTACGTCGCTCGTGAAACTCTTTCAGAAGATGCTGCCCGATGCGGTGCTCATGAAGTGTGTCTCCGGAGACGAATTCGACCGCCCCTCCAGCGCCGAAATCGAATTTCCGGGCGGGTCCAAGGACGGCCTGGACGCAACCCGCTCCACGGTGCTTCCCACGATTGCCCGGCACCACCGCTTGAGGATCATCGACTCCGAGGGGCTGGAGACAGCCGAAGCGAAGCTGCAACTCGATGTGGCGGAGAAGAGACGGTTGGAAAGAGAGTTTTTCGACAGGAAGATCCTGCTTCCGCTTCGGAAGGCGGGCATCGCGAGGCTGGAGCATGTCAAAGCCTCCGGCAAGGCCGTGCGCCCCAGGGAGGGGGTCCTCCACCAGTGCAAGGAGGACCGCATCGTCATCCGGCGTACGTTCTCGCACGGCCGCTACGATGGACTGGATATCCCCATCGAGCCGGGGGACTACTGCCTCACGGACATCAGGGACGGCTCCTGGTTCGTGAAGCACTCCTACTATTCCATGCGCCACAAGCTCAAGGGGGAGTACTACAATATCAACACCCCGGTGGAGGTCTACCCGTTCGGCGCCCGTTACATCGATCTCGAAATCGATGTGATACGTCGCCCCGGTGAAGACCCCTTCCTGGTCGACCGGGAAAGACTCGCCCTGTTGAAAAAGGGCGGGATCATATCGGATCTGCTGGAAGCCAGAGCGGTTGAAACCGCCGAAAAACTGATGAACGATATGTGCGTGCAGGCGTAATCATGGATTCTTTACCCAAGTGTTTCATTCTCCCGATAGACGATTCGGAAGAATCGCTGAGACCCATCGGCTTTCTGAGCCGCCTCTATCCGAAACGGGAGGAATTCAGGGCGATCGTCTCCTATTTTCTGCCGCCGTTGCCTCCCGTATACCTGGAAGCTTCGAGTTCCCGATCCATGATGGAGGGAAGAAGGAACCATATGCGCGCCCGCGCGGAAAAGGCCGGAAAAAGCCTCGAACGCGCGCGGAAGATGCTGCTGGATGCCGGGTTTGCACGGGAGAATATCCAGGAGTACACTCAGGAAAGAGAGGGTGGCGCCGCTATCCATACCTGTCGCCTTGCCGATCTCAACAGCGTCGATGCCGTGGTCGTTCAGAAGAGAACCGGCAGCACGATCGAGGAGTTCATCAAAGGCGATTCCCCTTCCGCCCTCGTCCGGCATTGCCGCTTAAGCCCCGTATGGTTTACGGACGGGACGGCGGTCGGCATCGACCGGGCGGCCATCTGCATCGCCGACCAGGAAGCGTCCCTGCGGGCGGTGGACCATGCAGCGTTTATGCTGGAGGAGACGGATGCGCGCATAACACTTCTTCATGCTTCGCCATCCGCCTCCGTTCCGATCTCGAGTCCCGCCTTCCAATGGACTCCCGAGTTGGAAAAATGGTTGGAGGCCGGTCCGGGAGAGACCATCAGGCCCTTCATCGAAGAATCGCGCCGAATTCTGGAATCCTGCGGCATCGACCGGGACCGCGCCGAAATCTCCATAATTCCCGGCGGGAGGAAAATTGCCGATGAAATCCTCTCCTACTGCGTCCGGCGCGAAATCGGGATAGCCGTCCTGGGGCATTCCGAACCCGAAGGCTTTTGGAGTTTCCTCGGAAAAAGCATCGCCGGAAGGCTCCTCACCGATTTCAGGAATATGTCCGTGTGGATCAACCAGTAGTAGCGGATTCCCGCTCCCGCAGCTTCCGGGCCGGCCTCTTGCCCCTGGTCCAGTCTTCATAGAGAATCAGGAGAGGGGCTGCAACGAAGATGGAAGAATACGTCCCCGTGATGATTCCTATGAGCAGGGCGAAGGAGAAGTCGTGAATGACCGGTCCTCCGAGGAGAAACAGGCTCACGACGACGATCATCGTTATGCCGGAGGTAAGTATGGTCCGGCTGAGCGTCTGGTTGATGCTCACATTGATCACCTCGTGAAAATCCTGCCTGCGCGACTTCCTTAAATTCTCCCGGATTCTGTCATAGACGATGATGGTGTCGTTCAACGAATAGCCCTCGAGGGTCAGAAGGGCGGCCAGGATTTCCAGGGTGAATTCCTTGTCGAAGAGGGCGAAGAATCCCACCGTGATAATCAAATCGTGGACCAGGGCGACAACCGCTCCGAGCGCATAGGGCAGCTTGAGAAACCAGCACAGGACCAACGTCAGAACAAACGCGCCTATAATCAGGAATGTCGCTCCGAGGCCGATGCTTTTCAGAATGTAAATTCCGACAATCAGACCTACGGCCATGATCGCGCTCGTGGTCCATTTGAATTCGAATCGCCCGGAAATGTAGATGGCGATGAAGAGGAGCGCGAAGTAGATGGCGTAGTAGGCCTTCTCCCGCAAGTCCTTTCCCACTTTGGGGCCCACCATCTCCACCCGGCGCACCGACGCCTGGCCCTCGCCGAAAGCGCTCGAGAGCTTCTTCTCCATGTCGTGGGATAGGCTCTGGAGTTCCGAACTCATCGCGTCCGTTCGTATCAGAAACTCGTTATCCTGCGGATTTCCGATGCGCTGAATGGTGCTTTGGGCAACCCCCAGTCCCTTGAGCGCTTCGCGCACCTCATCGGGCTGGACGGGTTTGGCGAACTTGACCTGTATCAGTGTGCCTCCGGCAAAGTCGACTCCCAGGTTGAGTCCTCCCCGCACCATTACCATGACCAGGCTCATAATTATCAGGATGCCGGAAATGGCAAAAGCCTTAAAGCGCATTCCGACGAAATCGATGTTAATATCGGGTCTAATGAATTCCATAAATTTCATGCAGTAAACCTCTCTCCCGATACGGCTAAATGCTGAGCGTTTTCATCCGGCGCTCTGCAAGGAGATAGTCGAAAATAACCCGTGTCACGACAATAGCCGTGAACAGGTTGGCCAGAAGCCCGATGGACAGGGTTACCGCGAAACCTTTCACCGGACCGGTCCCGAACTGGAAAAGAACGACTGCGGCGATCAGCGTGGTGAGGTTTGCGTCGATGATCGTCCAGGATGCCCTGTCGTAGCCCGTTTCAATGGCGGCTCTGGGCGTCTTCCCCAGCCGCAGTTCCTCCCGGATACGCTCGTAGATGAGAACGTTGGCGTCCACCGCAATGGCGATGGTGAGAGCCATGCCCGCAATGCCGGGGAGGGTCAACGTCGCCTGGAATGCCGCCAGCCCGGCCAGCACGATCAGGATGTTCAAAACGAGCGCCAGGTTAGCGATGACCCCGGAGAGGCGATAGTAAACGATCATGAAGAGAACCACGGCTATGCCGCCCACCAGTGAGGCCAGCAGGCCCATGCGGATCGAGTCGCTGCCGAGGGACGGGCCCACTGTCCGCTGCTCTTCGATCTTGACCGGAGCGGGCAGTGCGCCGGCTCTGAGGACGATACTCAGATCGCGGGCTTCCTGCATACTGAAGCTTCCGGTAATAGTGGCCTTGCCGCCGGTGATTTTTTCCTGTATTTCGGGGGCCGAATAAACCACTCCGTCCAGGACGATGGCCAGTCTCTTCTTGACGTTTTCCTCCGTGATACGTTCAAACTGGCGGCCTCCCTGGGGGTCGAAGTCGAGTCCCACGAAGGGCGTGTTGTACTGGGAATCGATCCGCACCTGGGCATTGGCGATACCCTGGCCGGTCATCAGGGTCTTGTCCTTCAGGGCGATTTTGCTTTCCGTAACCTGTCCGGTCGAGGAATCGGCCCGTTTCATCGGGTAAACACGCACGCCTGCCGGAATCTTGCCCGATTGAATGTCCTGGGTGGTGACCGAGTCCGCCACCAGCTTGAACTCGAGAAGCGCCGTCTTGCCGATGAGGTCGATGGCGCGCTGAGTGTCCTGGATGCCGGGGAGTTGCACAAGGATGCGGTCTTCGCCCTGGGGCCGGATGTCGGCCTCACTCACGCCGAACTGATCGATCCTGTTGCGGATGGTTTCCAGCGCCTGCTCCTCGGCCATTTTCCTGGTATGCTGCACCTCGGCGTCTTTCATGGCCAGGCGCACGTTGACGCCTTCGGGAGAAGACTCCGCGGTAACCCAACTCAGCGTCGGGTATTCTTCGTCAACAAGCTTTCTCAGACTCTCCTGCTTCTGTGCGTCGGTAAGCTGAATGTCGAGCCCCCATCCGCTGCCGCTCCTCTCCACTTTGCGGAACCCGATTTGAGCGTTGCGCAAGGCGTCCTTGATCTCCTCGGCAGTACGCTCCAATGCGTTTTCCACGGCTTTGAGCGTCTGCACTTCGAGCACAAGGTGCATACCTCCCTGCAAGTCGAGGCCGAGGTGTATTCGCTCCTTCGGCAACGCTTTGGTCCACCAGGGCGGCAAGGTGGAGCTGAAGGTGGGGACCAGGTAGATGACCGTCACCACCATGATTGCCGCAATAATAAGTCCGCGCCACTTTAAACTGCTCAAATCACTACCTCCAAAACACCTGTTTTGGGACGAAGGTGCGGCCCGAGAGGCCGTACCCGCCATATTCAACAATATCAATATAATCCGCCGTTGCCGGGAGGGGCCCGCAAAGGCTCAAACTACGCTCATCACTCACGGGAATCCGGACCCGTAACCCGAAGCTTCATGTAAGAAACCGTGCTCCGGGTTCAATGCGGGGCATTACTTGCACCGTCATTCCTCCAATGCCCGGACCCCCTTTCGCACAACACTGTTATATGGATTCAGAGGATCAAAGGAATGACGGCTGGTGCGCCGTGGAAGGCCGCAAATCGGGATTATCTACATTATCCTTAGAAAGACGGCAATGAAGAAGCATGCCGGGTCTATTCAGCTTCGCCCTCTCCCTTGGAAAGAACTCCTGCAATGTACGGGCGGCTGATCTTGACTCGAACCTTATCGGCAACCTCGAGGGTCACGATGGTCTCGGTGAGTCCCGTAACTTTCCCCTGGAGTCCTCCCTGTGTCAGGACTGTATCCCCTTTTTGCAGTTTGTTCAACATCTCCCTGTGTTCCTTCTGTTTCTTCTGCTGCGGCCGGATGAGAAGAAAGTAGAAAATCACCATCAGCGGAATCATAACGAAAAGCGGGTTCGCCAGGGCGCTCTGCCCGCCCGCCGCATCCGCTGCCGCTATTGCATCTGTTGCACCGAAAATCCAATCCATACTCTCCTCCTGGTGTTTGTTCGCGAACAGTAACAAGGGTCCACCCAATTCTCCAGGCGCTCTTGCGCCTGTCCCTCCTTCGGATGCATCCCGTCGGATGCAAAGCCAAACATGTATATAGATGCCATTTCACCTGGATTGTCAATACCTTCATGTCATGCAATCCGCCTGAACGCCGCCGGGAAGGTTTGTGTTGAAAGTTGAGGGTTGCGGCGTTCAGGTTCCGGTCTTAGGGTTATAAGTCATGGATAATAATGGAAATCGGCAGAATATGAGAGCATCGGGAGTTAGGATTTCACGTTTTCCGGAGAGGAGTGAATTTAATGATAATGGACGCGGAAAGCAGCATCCAGGTGATTAATGTGCCGGATTTCTGGTCACGGGTGTATTCGGCGACCGTCAGGCTGCTGGTGCTCGACTACGATGGAACGCTTGCGCCCTTTCATTCCCAGAGATTCAAAGCTCAGCCGCTTCCGGGGATACCGGACACGCTGAGGAAAATAAAGGAAGATCCCAGCACTCGTCTCGCCGTTATTTCCGGTCGTCCGGTGTGCGAGGTCCTGACCTTCCTGGGCGACCTGGGGATCACTCTCGTGGGAAGCCATGGGTTCGAGATGGTGCTCCCCGGCGGAGAACTGTGGGTCAAGAGTTCGAACCTGCAGCAACTGAAAGGGCTCGAAGAGGCCGAAAGGTTGATCTCCATTCAGAACCTGGATGCTCAACTGGAGGTCAAGGTGGCGAGCATAGCGTTTCACACCCGCGGAATGACGTACCGCGACGCAGTCGACCTCGAGGAGAGGATCTACCGCCAGTGGTCTCTTCTGGCTCCCGCTTATGAACTGGAATGCCGCAGATTCAACGGCGGCGTGGAAATACGAACGGCGGACCGGAATAAGGGCGTTGCCCTGACGGAAATCATCGCCGCGCAACCCGGAGAGTCGTTTTCCGTGTACATAGGGGATGACGAATCCGACGAAGACGCATTCCGCGTGCTTCAGGGCAGAGGGGTGGGAATCAAAGTGGGAGACCCCGCCATGCCGACGGCTGCCGCCGGGTTTCTGCCGGATTGCGTCGCGGTGCGAAACTTCCTGGAAACATGGGTTGAGATTGCCGCCTCAACCTGCCGCCGGTCCACATAGCCGATGCCGGACGGAACCGTAAGGTCCGGGCTTGTTGAAGATTTTGCCGTTTACATTTCGTTTGGAGCATCGGAGCGATTTTTTCCTGTTCTTCTCCCGAGAAGGAAATTCAACCGATTCCTCCTCCCCTCACTCCTCCTCGCTCCGGGAATCGGGCGTCAGTCGTGTTGTGAGCTGCTTTCCCGCGCCATGGCGGACTTTCCCTCCACCGTGAACTCTCTGATGAGGAAATGGAACAGGATGATCAGCAGGACGTTGATGAAGGCGATCAACAGGAAAGTGCTGGAAAAACCGACTGCCTGGATCACTGCGCCCATCCCTCCGGAGCTGAGCATCATCCCGAAGTAGATGCACGTGTTGTAGCCCCCCATTGCGATGCCCCGCGATCGCGCAGGCACGGTTTCCGCTATGAGAGCCCCGATGGAGGTGAACGCCATTCCCATGCCGCAGCCGAGGATGAGCGCGGACAAGACGAATGACGTCAGGCTCGAGGACAGGGAAAAACCGGCCATGGAGGCCGCAAATCCCACGGTGCCGATGATGACGAGGTTGGCCCGCCTGGTGACCCTGTCGCTGAGGTTGCCGAAGGGAATGCGGCTAAGAGCGTTGGCGAACCCCTGTACGGAGAATACAATTCCTATCTCTCCCACATCGAGCCCTTGATTGTGCGCGTGGAGCGGAAGAAAGGCTATGAACATACCCAGTCCCAGGCAGCCGCCTATGGTGGCGATCCAGCATGCAATCAACGGACGGTTTCGGAGAAGTTCGCGCAAAACGGCTCTCATGCCCTCCCGGCGCCCGGAGGCCCTGACATGTTGCGGTTTGGGAAGGAGAAGCACCATCAAAATCAGGGTGATGAAAATGAACAGGCCGGAAAACAGAAAAGTCTTCTGAAACCCCGACACGCCGGCAACGAAACCGCCTACCGCCGGTCCCACGCTCATGCCGCCGTAAAGCGCGGTGGTGTACCAGCCGTACGAGCGCCCCAGGTGAGTGGGAGGAGAAATATCGGCCACGAAAGACATCATTGTCGGGCCGAAGGCCGCCAGCGCCACGCCGAACAGCAGATAAATCCATATGAGCTGCGCCGGGCTTTTGCTGAAATAAAGAAGAAAAGACGTTCCGGCCAGTACGAGCAATCCGGCGGAAGCGAGCAACTTGCGCCCCAGGCGGTCCGAAACCAGGCCCATGGGCAGGGACAGAAGCGCCGCCATGGAGAAAAATGCGGAGTTTATGATTCCCACCTGCATTGTGTCCGCTCCCAATGACTTTGCATACAACGGCACCACGGGCAGTCTCATGTAGGAACCGAAGTAGCAGAGGAAGGAGACCCCGCAGCAGACAGTCAGGAGTGTTTTGTATGATCTGATGTCCGGATCGTGCATCGGCGCTCGGATGTGGGCAAGTGGGCGCCCTCTTGGAGGTTTTGAGTCGACCGTCGCCCGGTTTTCATGCGGTCAGGTTCGTGCTGCCGCAAGACGGGGCATTTCACGGTCACCGGTCGTCTTTTCTTTCAGAATTATGCTTAACGTTTTAGCTGTTTGGTGTCAAAGTTATTTTCCGAGTTCGATTCCGAACCGGGATCATTTTGTCTTTTACTGTCTTTCTCTTTTCGTGTATCATGCAACGTTATGTATTTTTCAAAATGCGATTGACGCCAACCGGGGGAAACGGATAAGTATTCAGAGCTTTTACCACACTTCTCGTCGATGGAGAAAGAGCGGGCGACCAGGAACCCATGGAGGAATTCCATAAACCTTTGTGGGTTATTTTTTTGCACAAATGAAAAGGAGTAGTTGAATGGATCGGAAGAAGAGTACGTTGATTCTGGTGTTGACGCTTTCTTTGTGTCTTGCCGTCTTCGGGTTTTACTCCCATGCCGCGGAGAAAAAGGCGGATAAGGCGTCGAAGAAAGAAACCACCAAGGCTTCGGCAGCCGGCAAGGCGGCGGTCGTGAACGGGACGACGATTACCGAGTCGGAACTGGACGTGGAGGCCGGCAGGTACCAGCAGCAGTTCCAGTTGAGGGGACAGAACCTCAATCCGGAACAGGTCGCCGCGTTGAAGAAGAAGGTCCTCGAAAGCCTCATCAATCGCGAGTTGCTTTTCCAGGAAAGCAAGAAGCAGGGCATCAAGATCAGTGACAACGACGTGACCGCCCAGATCAACGAGGTGAAAAGCAAGCTTCCCAATGAGATGGATTATTCGGCCATGCTCGAGAAGCTCAAAGTGAGCGAGTCCAATTTCAAGGCGCAAATCGGGAAGGATATGGCGATTCAAAGGCTGGTGCAGCAGGAGTATGCCGGCAAGGTTTCGGTCACGCCCGATGAGTCGAAGGCCTTCTACGATTCCCATCCCGACCTGTTCAAGACGCCCGAAATGGTGAGGGCGAGCCACATTCTGATCAAGGCCGATCAAAACGCCGCCCAGGCGGACAAGGACAAAGCCCGCCAGAAGCTCGTCGACATCGAGAAGAGAATAAAGAAGGGCGAGGAATTCGGGAAGGTGGCCAAGGAAGTTTCCGAGTGTCCGAGCAGCGCCAAGGAAGGGGACCTGGATTTCTTCGCCCAGGGACAAATGGTGCCCGAATTCGATAAGGCGGCGTTTGCGCTGAAGCCGGGGCAGGTCAGCGATATCGTGCAGACCCAGTTCGGCTATCACCTCATCAAGGTAACGGACAAGAAAGAGGCCTCCCTGGAGCCTTACGACAAGATCAAGGAGATGCTTGAAAACCGGATGAAACAGGACAAAGTCAATCAGCAGGTGAGCCAGTTGCTGGAGCAGCTGCGAAGCAAAGCGAAGATCGAAAGATTTGCGGCAGCCGGCTAGCCGGGCAGTTCCCGTACGGCACATTCGGGTAACCCGTGCGGTCGCCGTCCTGTTTTCGTAAAGATCCCGTTTCCATTGACATCAACAGGTTGCCGGCAATTGGCAACCTGTTGATGGACCCTCGCTTGTTCCTCGTTTTCCAAGAGCCGTTCGAAACAGCCGAGATACTTACCATCAGACATTGACAGAATGCAAACCGCATGCTAGAAGAGCGGCGTGCTTTGAGTTATCATGGATTTTAGCTCTATAGTTGAGGAACATTTTTCATGCAATACCTGTCTGGTGTTTTATGAGAAGGGATGTGACCGGTTATTGTTCAGCGCCTGCCCCGGTCCGTGATACCGCCGCCTTCCGGGGGAGGATACGTGGTCGTCGCGGTTTGTCCTTTGTTATTGCAGGGTTGTTGTGCGGTTGCATTCTGGGGACGGGATTTCTGACGGCTTGCGGGTCCGGGAAGTCCGGGAATCCGTCCGGAGGCGGGAGCGCGGCGGCGCACACGCAGATCGTCGAAAACAAGGGTTCGGATACCCTGGTCAATCTGGCGCTGGCATGGGCCGAGATGTATATGCAGATGCATCCCGAACTGCGTATTTCGGTTACCGGCGGCGGGAGCGGAACGGGTATCGCCTCGATGATAAACGGCACGGTGGATATCGCAAATGCATCTCGCGAGATGAAATCCGAAGAAATCTCCACTGCCAGGACCAACGGCATGTCGCCGGTTGAATTCGTGGTTGCCCGTGACGCCATCGCCGTGGTCGTCCATCCTTCCAACCCGGTGAATGGGCTTACTTTACAGCAGATTTCCGATATTTACTCCGGTAAGATAACCAACTGGCGGCAGGTGGGGGGAGAGAACCGCCCCATCGTGCTTCTCTCCCGTGAGTCCAATTCCGGGACGTACGTTTATTTTCTCGAAAACGTGATACGGTTGGGCAAGAAGAGCGATCTTCTCTTCTCCGCGGATACCTTGTTGATGCCGTCGTCGGAGGGCATCAGCGAGGAGGTGCGCCACAACCCCAATGCCATCGGATACGACGGCCTGGGCTATGTCACCGAGGACCAGAAGGTGCTGGGCGTGGCTAAGGATACCGACAATCCGTACGTCCTGCCCACTCTCGGCACCGTAAACGACGGCTCCTATCCCATTTCCAGGCCGCTTTACATGTACACTCGCGCCGAACCCGCCGGCCACGTGCGTTCCTATCTCGATTGGATACGCGGTGACGGTCAGACGCTTGTGGCGAAACTGGGTTTCGTACCGCTTCGCCGAAATTGATAGAATCCGGATATGCGCATGCAGAAAACAGAAGTCGAAACGTTGACGGGCTCGTCCCGTTGCCCGCGGCCCCAGTGGAAAGAGTTCATAATCGAAGCTGTCATCAGGGTGATGGGTTTTTCCACTATCGGATTTGTGGTGCTCATCTTCCTTTTCCTGTTGAAAGAAGGAGTGCCTTTTTTCTTCGAAGTATCGCCTTCCAATGTCCTGGGCTCGAAATGGTACCCCACGTTCGATCTGTTCGGCACGATGCCCCTGATTCTCGGGTCGGTGCTGGTTACCGTGGTTTCCATCGCCATCGCGCTTCCGCTCGGGTTGGCGACTGCGGTCTTCATACGCGAGGTGGCGCCGCACTGGGCTCGTGAGGTCCTCAAGCCGATGATCGAAGTCCTTGCAGGCATTCCTTCCGTAGTGCTGGGTTTTTTCGGGATGACGATGGTCGCCCCCCTCCTTCGGGAATACCTGAATCTCCCGACGGGGCTCACCGCTTTCGCAGGCGCCGTCGTTCTGGCCTACATGGCCCTCCCCACCATCATCAGCGTGGCCGAGGACGCTCTGGACGCGGTTCCCAAGAGCTACCGGGATGCGGGACTGGCGATGGGGGCCACCCAGTGGCAAACCATATGGAAAGTGGTTGTTCCCGCGGCCCGTTCCGGCATCATCACGGCGGTTATGCTGGGGATGGGACGCGCCATCGGTGAAACCATGGCCGTAATGATGGTGACGGGCAATGCCGGGCGCATGCCCCTCAACCTTGATTCGATCTTCCGGCCCGTCCGCACCATGACCGCCACCGTGGCCGCCGAGATGGGCGAGGTCGCCCGGGGAAGCATCCATTATCATGCTCTCTTCGGCATCGGGATCATCCTGTTCATCATGACGTTCATCATCAACCTGGCTGCCGCCACGACCATTTTCAAGAAACACCGAAAAGGAGGCCTGCGCTGATGAACCGCTTCACGGTACAGTGGGTGGGCTTCGTTTTCCTGGGCTTCGTCTCGCTGGTGGTGGTGCTCCCGATCCTGCTGGTAATCGGCGTTATCGTGGTGCGCGGGGCGGGGGCGCTCTCATGGGAATTCCTCACGGCCATGCCTCACGACGGAATGAAAGACGGCGGCATCTTTCCGGCCATCGTGGGCACGTTGCTGCTCACGCTGGGCACCGCGCTCGCCTCGATCCCCGTCGGGGTTGCAGGCACCATATACCTGGCCGAATACGCCCGGGACACGATGCTTACCCGCGCCATAAGGCTGGCGCTGGTGAATCTGGCGGGCATACCCTCCGTGGTCTATGGTCTGTTCGGTCTGGGAATGTTCGTGCTCTTCATGAAGATGGGTACGTCCATCCTTGCGGGTTCGCTCACCCTGGCCATTATGACTCTGCCGATCATCATGAGCACGTCGGAAGAGGCGTTGAGGGCCGTGCCCATGGAGTTTCGAACGGTGAGCGCGAGCCTCGGCGGAACGCGCTGGCAGGGCATTCGACATATTATTCTCCCTCAGGCCCTTCCGGGGATCATTACCGGCATCATTCTCGGATTGCTGCGGGCTGCCGGGGAAACGGCGCCGATCCTCTTTACCGTCGCGGCTTTCTACCTTCCTCGCCTGCCCCAGTCGCCTTTCGACCAGACGATGTCGCTGCCCTACCATCTTTACGTCATCAGCACGCAGGTGCCGGGAATGCCCGTCAAGATTCAGTACGGGACCGCGCTGGTGTTGCTGATTCTCGTGCTTTCCATGAGCATTATGGCCACGCTCATCCGGAGCTACTACAGGCGGAAAAGACAGTGGTAGGAGGGCGGAACAACGACATGGCAGTCAATCCGAAAATACAGATTGAAAACGTCGGTTACTATTATGAAGACAAAGCCGCCGTGCGCAACGTGTCGCTGGATATCCCCTCCGGCGCCGTCACGGTCTTCTTCGGCCCCGCCGGAGGCGGTAAGACGACTCTGCTGCGCCTCATCAACCGTCTGAACGATCTTGTGGACGGGACCAGGATGGAGGGGCGGATACTGGTGGACGGCAACGACATCTACGCGCCGGGGGTGGACGTACCCCGCCTTCGCAGGCGCATAGGCATGGTCTTCGCCCTTCCGTTGCCGCTGCCGGGCACCATCTACGATAACGTGGCGTACGGCCCGCAACTGGCGGGCATTCACGATCAATCGGAACTGGATGATATCGTGGCGCGAAGCCTGACGCAGGCCGCTCTGTGGGATGAGGTGAAGGACCGCCTCGGGAGTCCCGCCGTGGCGCTCTCGGGAGGGCAGCAGCAGAGGCTTTGCATTGCACGCAGTCTGGCCCTTTCTCCCGAAGTGCTGCTTCTGGACGAACCCACTTCGGGGCTCGATCCCATCTCCACCAGGAAAGTGGAAGAGTCGCTCTTTGAATTGAAGCAGCAGTATACGATCATCATCGTGCCTCACAGCGTTCAGCAGGCGGCTCGCGTGGCCGATCACGCCGCGTTCTTCCTGATGGGCGAACTGATAGAATACAGGCCGGGAACGGATGTTTTCACCAACCCCTCCGACAAGCGCACGGAAGACTATGTCACGGGAAGATTCGGATAACCTGGACCGATGGATAAGATAAAGGTAGAACGCCTCAACTTCTATTACGGCGATCATCTCGCCCTCGAGGACATCTCGGTCGCCATCCGGGAAAAAGAAATAACGGCCCTCATCGGGCCGTCCGGGTGCGGCAAGTCGACGTTTCTGCGATGTCTGAATCGCATGAACGACACCATTTACGGCGCGCGCGCCGAGGGTGGCGTACTGCTGGACGGCCGGAACATTTATGAACCGGGTGTCAATGTCGTCGAACTGCGGATGAGAGTGGGCATGGTGTTTCAGCGCCCCAATCCTTTCCCCCAGTCGATCTACGACAATGTGGCTTTCGGTCCGCGCGTTCTTGGACAGCGCAAGAAGAGCGACCTGGATGCCCTGGTGGAGGAGAGCCTCCAGCGGGCGGCCCTGTGGGAAGAGGTGAAGGACAGGCTCAAACGGGATGCCCAGGGTCTCTCCCTGGGGCAACAGCAGCGGCTGTGCATAGCACGCACCATTGCGGTAAGGCCTGAAGTCATCCTGATGGATGAGCCGTGCTCGGCGCTCGACCCCATCGCCACGAAGCAGGTAGAAGAATTGATGTGGGCGCTCAAGGAAAACTACACCATCGTGGTGGTCACTCACAACATGCAGCAGGCAGCCCGCGTTTCCGATCAAACGGGGTTTTTCTGGCTGGGAAAACTGGTGGAATTCGACGCCACCGAAACGATCTTTACCCGGCCGGCCCAACAGCTTACCGAAGATTACATAACCGGCCGCGCGGGATGACGCGTCGCCTTTGAATGTCTTGAAACAAGCCATAATACCTGTTGACATCCCTTTGAAGAAGCTTCAAGATTGCCGGGGACGATGAGCGCGTTCTTACGTCCTTACTCCCTGTTTCAGCAATGGGCCACGAGTGTCTTTCGAGAAATGCCGCGCTACGGTCCGCATTCTCCCCGGCGAGTGTATCCGTCCGAAGAAGGGCGGGAGTGCGAACAATGGAAGAACGCATGGGCAAGCTTGCATATTTTTTCGATATCTTTCCAGGACTTTCCACGACTTTTCTGCAAAGGGAGGTCTACGCTCTCAAACGGTTGGGAGTGGACCCGGTCCTGGTTTCGTGGCGCCCGCCCGAGAGCGGGGATTTTCATCCCGGGGATGCGGGACTCCTTCGGGAGACATTCTATGTCCGTCCTTTCCGGGCCGCCGACTGCCGGAGGAGCGTTTGGAGGTTCTTTTCGGGATCGCCGTCCCGTTTTCTCCGGGGCGTGAAACTCCTCGTTTCGCTTTCGATCGCGTCTCCCGGAAGTCTCTACAGGTACTGCGCCTACTTCCTGGGGGCGATGGTTCTTGCGGATTACTTCGCCGAAAAGGATGTGGCGCACGTCCATGTACATTTCGCTTTCGGCGCCGCGGGCGTGGCGGTGTTCCTGAACGCCATGACGGGAATGCCTTACAGCGTGAGCATACACGGCTCGGATGCGCTCCTGCCGCAGCCGCTCCAGGAGGAGAAGCTGCGGTCGGCGGGTTTCATCGTCTCCAATTGCCGTTACCATATAGAGGACTTGAAGGTCCGTTATCCTTCCTTGTTGCAGCAGCGTTTCCATCTCGTCCGGCTGGGGCTGGAGCTGGATCGCGGGGTATGGGCCGATCCGGCGGAGCCCGCGCCGGGACCGCCCCTGCGTATTCTGAATGTGGCCCGGCTCCATCCCGTAAAGGGCCACGAGATCCTCATAGCAGCCTGTGGCCTGTTGAAGAAGGGGGGAACGGCGTTTCACTGTAAAATCGTGGGGGGAGGCCCAAGGAGGCGGGAACTGGAGGACCTGGTTTCCCGGCTGGACCTGCGTGACTGCGTGGAGTTCACGGGGCCGCTTCATGAGGAGGAAGTCGCGGGGCTTTTTAACTGGGCTCATGTCATGGTGCTTTCGTCTTTGAGCGAGGGGACCCCGATGACGGCCATAGAAGCCATGGCGATGGCCCGGCCGGTGGTGGCGCCGCGCATTACCGCTCTGCCCGAAATCGTGGAGGATGGCGGGACGGGCGTTCTCTTCCCCGCAAGGTCGGCCGAAGGCCTGGCTCAGAGTCTCGAGCGGTTTGCCGAAACTCCCCGGCTCATCGCGGAGATGGGCTCGCGTGCCCGAAGGTGCTGCGAGAACGTGTTCGACATCAATAAGAACGCCCGGTTGCTGAGGGATATTTTTTTGGAAGAACTCGAATCCATCCATTGAGAACGAGGCGCGGCGCAATGCATATGGCTGAATTCAAATCAATTCCACGTCCGGCTTTCCTCGTTTTGCTCTGCATCATCCTGTTTGCGGGCGATGTCACGGCCCAGGTCGATTACACCGAACGGGACTATATGTCCGAGAGACGGCGCAGATTTCATGGGACCCAGTCGGTTCCGGGTCTTACTTACCATATCAGCCGGAACAATAAGGAATTCGTGTCCTACTTCACGTTCGAGATGAACAAGGACAGTGACATCTTAGTCCAGATTCGACCGATGTCCCGTCCCTCCTCGGTCGCCATATTGGTCAGCGAGCCTACTTCCCTGAGGGACTTCAAGATGGTCTGGTCCGATCATGATTTGAGGGAGCCCGTTCGGTTCTGGACCAGCAGTTACTGGACGCCGCGCCGCAGGTGCAACAACAATGTTTGTTCGAAAATCCGGTTTCAGGCGATCGAGGGTGACGCGGAGTTCCAGATCCTGCGGTACAAACGGCTCTACCCCCTCAAACCGCATTCGGACAACCGCGAAGCGCCGTGACGCCGATGTGGCGAATCGTGCTGCCGGCATCTTGTTCCTTTTATATTCAGATTACCGCCTTGCCAGGCTCGAGACCGGAATTGAGAGATGAACGCCAGGATTTTGAATCTAGTTACGGTTAGAGATATATCCATCATCCTTCTGCTGGGCATGATCGGCAGTTTTCTCCTCATCCGGTCGTCTCAGATGGGTGGTAAGTGGCTTGTCTTTCTCCTGTCGATACCGCTCGGCGCCTCGCTCATCCTGATTCTTCCCTCTGCTCAGAAGTATCTCTTTTCGCTCTTTATGATGATTTTCTTCGTGCCGATCCACCTGGATTACCACCCCATCTATTTCGAAACATCGGTGATATTGCCGGTCGTCGGGCTGAGCATTTCCATGTGGGAGATACCGTTCTTTTATCTTCTGTTCAGTTGGACAATACGGCAGATCTTCATCGTACGACCTAATATCGATCTGTTCCCGGCCGTTACCATACCTTTTCTTTTGATTTGGATCGTCGCATTAGTTGGAATGGGACGCTGTCTTTACCCCGATCTCATCAAATTCACCATAATGGCGAAGTTCCTGGAATCGTGGTTTGTGTTTGTTTATCTCGGTAATACTCTTAATGATAAAGACGACACCATTCTCTTTGTGGCGTACGCATTTCTGAGCACGGTTGTCGTTCAGACGATCGTGGGTTTTCTCCAGCAATTTGCGGGAGGGCTTCTGGGATTGGAGGTGTTCGGCGAAAATGCCGGGTTCGTCAACGCACTGGCCGGTTATTACGAACTGGGCAGAGTGGGAGGAACTCTCGGCTCCCCGAACAGCCTTTCCGTGTACCTGGTATCGGTGCTCCCTTTCGGGTTTGCGCTCCTGTTTGCGCCGATCAAGCCCGCAATCAAGCGACTCTTCGTCCTTCCCGCATGCGTCATGGGAGTGCTGCTGCTCATCATCACCTACTCCAGGGCCGGCTGGATAGGGTTGCTGGCGGGGAGCGGACTGACCATTTTCTTATGCCGCGTGCGCAAAACAAAACAGGCTTTCGGTACTTTTCTCGTCCTGACCTCGGCGCTGGTGATTTTTGTCGTATCCCTCATTGTATTTGTGGAACCCATCAGGAATCGGCTGTTCGAAGACGACAACAATGCGGCTGGTATCCGCATTCCCATGGCCATGGTGGCGGCAGCCATGATTTATAAGAACCCGTTTTGGGGAGTCGGCCTCGCGAATTACACAAGTGTCGCCAATCAGTACGATTTCACTCCGGATGCCGTTACCTACAAATTCCCGTGGCCGGTGCACAACGAATTCCTGCTCGTGGCGTCGGAACTCGGCATACCGGCGCTGCTGCTTCTGCTTTTTCTTATCATGTATGTGGTGATCAAGTTGCTGCGTGTCGGCCGCTCGCCGACCGAATCGACGACGCCTTACATTGCGCTGGGTCTGGTCGGCAGTCTCATAGGATATTGCATTAACCGCCTTTTTGACTTTGACTACATATTCATCACGAACGATGTCTGGATACGGTTCGGAATGGCGCTGGCGGTGATTAAAGCCGGTTGGATGACTCTGTCGGCGAAATCGTCGAAATCGAGTTGAATCTCCGACGCGCTGGGGAAAGTGGAGAAGATGCGGATCGAAATCGTACGGGGTCCTTCGGCCCGGGCGTTGCTCTCGGATGAAAGCTTCCTCCGGCAATGGGAGGAACTGCTGAGGTCCTGTCCCTGGGCGACATCCTTTCAGGGGCCGGGGTTCGTGGCGGGCTGGTGCGACAGGTACCGTGAAGTGGTGGAGCCGGTGCTCGTGCTGGGGCTGAGTCGCGACGGCGGGCTGTGCGGTTTGCTGCCGTTGGCGGCGTCGACGGAATACGGCCTCGCCGTCGCGGGAATGTGGCATGCGGAGTATAAGTCCTGGATCGCAACGCCGGAGGAGGGAGAGACGTTCATCCTGGGCGCTCTCCCGGAGATTCGCCCGCTGATGGGCGGTTCGCCGCTGCAGTTCGAATATCTTCCTCCTGGGGCGCCCACGGAGTGGACCCGTTCGGGCGAGGCGGGCGCATGCTGTATGCTGAAATCGCATCCGCGGCCCCTGATGAAATTGGGTGACGGGAAGGCCATCGCCGAATCCTTGCGCAAGAGCGGTAACAAGAGCAAGATGAAACGGCTCGAGAAGCTCGGAAAGCTCGAATTTCGCCGTGTCCGCGATCCGGCCGAATTCGACGATCTGTTCGCGCGGATCGTGCCGGGCTACAACTTACGGCACGGCGCCGTGCACGGCGCGACGCCGTTTCTGAACGACCGCCTGAAAATGGCGTTTCACCGCGACATGATGCGAGTGCCGGGGTTGCTCCATGTGACCGTAATGACGGTCGGCGATACGGTCGCGTCGTTCCACCTGGGTGTTCCAAGCAAAAAGGAGTTGCAGCTCGGGATAATATATCATGATCCGTGGCTGGCCAAGCATTCGCCGGCAAAACTCCACATGTTGTTCCTGTCTCGCATGCTGCTGGAGGAAGGGTTCGATCAGTTCGATCTGACGTCCGGCGGAGACACGTACAAGGAACGCTTTGCCAATGCTTGGGACCGGGTGCACACTCTCGCCATTTTCGCCGATGCTCGCGACCGTGCAAGGAAAGCGGCTGCGGAACGTGTTCGGGACGTGGTGAGGAAGGTGTTGAAATCGCTGAAGATCGACCTGGATAGCGTCGGAAAGGTGAAGAACGGGTTGCGCCCTGCCGCGCTACGCGCTACCCTGGCGGGTATGCGCAAATGGGTGAGTTCGATCGATCATACGCGCATCTATTCCATCGGCGTGGCGGAGGCGGGGCGGATGGTCCCATCGCCGCTCGTCCGGCGCGACAACATCGAAGCGCTGCTGCAGTATCGGCCCATGTCGCCGGACGAACCATCGCGGCGGGAGTTCTTCTCGGCGGCGGTTGCGCGCTTCGAGGACGAGCAGCATGTCTATACGGCGGTGGAGGATGGACGGCTGGTTCATTTCGGCTGGCTGGCGGAGCGGCCCGTAGCGGAAGAAGCATTCCCGGCCGGGCGGTTCCCGGAATGCCGGCAGTGGGGCGACGGTACGCTGTTGCCGGATGTCTGCATGGTTCCCGAAGCATGGGAAAGGACGGAGACGGCGATGGCGCTTGTCGGTACGATCCTGCGCGATGCGTCCGGGATCGGCGGCGTCGAACGGATTGTCCTGCCCGTGCCGGACGGGTGCGCCGCTACGCGTGGGGTACTGGAGGAACTGGGCTGGAAGTACGAAGGGTCCATTCATGAATCATGCATACTGGGCCGGCGCAAGCGGTGGAGCGATTTTGCCCCCGTCGACGCGGATAAACGCAGTCCGGCGCCCGCGCCCGTGGACTGACCGCCCCCAAATGCGCGGAACCGCTCTTTCGCGTGTGGCGGCGGGCCGGCGCATTCGGCCGGGGGGCGGTGTGGAGAAAGTGCGATGAATCCCTTTCTGTTTTCTATCTCATTCGGTCTGGGGGTCTATAATGTCCAGCTGGCCCGGGGACTAAGCGCCCGGGGCAATAGAGTGGCTATTGCCCTGGATTCGCTGGATGCTTCGGAACTCCTGGATTCCTTTCCCTCTTTTTTT
>CAYOVG010000041.1:0-28040 GCA_964407285.1 uncultured Syntrophobacteraceae bacterium | reverse complement strand
CGGAGTCCGTGGCCGCTTCGTCCAAGAAATTCGGACGTGGGAAAGGCTCCATGGTTCCGAGTCCGGGTCCGGAGCCGGCAATTACCCTGCCGAGCCCGTCCGTGACGGTGATATCGATGCCGGGTTCCACCAGGTTCGCCAGGATGGCGCTGAGCTGAGAGATATCCACCACACCGCTGCAGTAACCTCTGTATTCACCGGAAACGACGATGGGAGCAAGGAGCAAGACGATGGGGGAAGGGTTTCCCAGCTTGCTCACGAGCACATCGGAGATGTATGGTTTTTTGTCCCTTTTCATGCCCGCTACATGGGATCGATCCGAAAAGTTGATCCCCAGCGTGGATTTGCCGTCCAAATCCAGGGGCGAGTAGGCGACCGTGGTGGAGTTTTCATTGAAAACGCCCATCGACTTGAAAGCCGGCGTGGCTGCCTTGATCAGTTCCACATAATGCTGCATCTCCTCAAAAGGTCTTGTGTCGGGGTCTCCGATCAGTTCCGACAGTATCCGGACGTTCCTGTGGTGCTCGTCGATCCAGGTCGCCAGAGTCTTTCGGGCCGCTTTGGAGACAAAGGTAACTCTCGATTCGAAGGATGCGGCTCTCTTCTCCTGGTACTCCCTCATTTCCATAATGAAGAGGTACATGGAAGGGAGCAGCACCAGGGAGGCCATGGTAACGAAGAGCAGCTGGGAGTACGCTATCCTCGCTCCCGTACTCCTCTTCACGAATCTGAAGAGAACATGGGCGAGTGAAGCCATCAAGGCATTGAAGACGCCGTTGACGGATTGTTTGAGCATGATGACGAGGGTGCTCTGCACCTGGATGCCCATCGTGCAGTGGTAGAAAAGATAGACCATGGGCATGCCGAGGCATAGCCAGTAGAGAATATCGTAAATGACCGGATTGCCTCTGCGACGCGAGTAGAGTATCGAGACGAACAGTGCTTCCCCGGCAAAAATAAAGATGGCCCAGGGATGATTCCAAAGAAAGTATGTGCAGGTCCCGGCGACAAAGCCGGCTACGGCTCCGCAGGCTCCGCCGACGGTTATGACGGCGAGCATGACGAAAAAAGAGCCGACCAGGAAATCCACATTGAAGAAGAGTTCGATTTTGAGCCGGTTGCCCAGGAAGCCGAGGGCGCAGAAGAGAGCGCAGAAGAAAAGTCTTGTGGAAGTCTTCATCTTCGGCATATCCATAAAAAAATCCATTCACCCCCCGTTTGAAGAACAGCGTCTCTAAAGTTTTCCGCCACAGAAAAGTTATGAAAACCGGACATTTTCCCGAGCTTTGCCCGGCCGGCTCGACAACGGGAGCATCGACGGGAATCCCATCTTGGGGCCCGTAAGCTGAAGAAGTCTCAAGCGGCATGTCTGCCGCGAGCAGTATCCATTACCATATCCGGAGTTCACTCCGCAAAAATGTGCAAAGAACACACCAAAGTCGAAATTCGGTTCCCGGGTACTTGAGCGGAAGTCGTTTGACATCTTGGAGCGCGGAATCCCCAGGCCGCATCGGGAAAGGGCCTACAGGCTTCGTTAAGAAACTTTTGCTCATCCGCCGACATTGAAAACGGTATTGGCAAACTCAACTGCAATGTGGTCTTCGAGGGAGAAAAATACTCATTGAAGGATCGAGGAGAGATTCTCGCTGGGGCAGAAACGCCGATCCACAAGGGACAGAGGCGGTTGCCGGTATTTTGCCGGAAGGACGATCATCCTCGATGAGAGACATCTTGATCCGGCGCCGGGCGGGCGCCGTCAGCCGGGGAGTGGGCCTTCTCAGGAACGAAGCGCCCTTGTGGGCCGTGGTCTGAACTTTTCGCACCGGCCCAGGAAATAGCACGGGTTATTGTAGAAGACGGTCTCGATGTGCTCTTCACGGTGGCCCCTTCTTCTCATCTCGAAGATCGCATCGTGGAGTGCGCCGGGGTCGGACGGCCCCCAATCTCCCGAAGCATCCACAAGCATATGGTCGATGCCGAACACCTCCAGGGAATCGACCACCCGCGAGGGGGAATTCTTCGTAACGGGGTAAATGGTCATCGCAGCCCAAAACCCGGCATCGAGCACCATACCGATCGTGTGCTCCTCGCAGTGGTCGAAGCACACCCTTTCGGGGTCCACCTGTCCGTGGCCTTTGAGACAGTCGAGCATCATTCTCGTGCCCTTGAGCTTGTCCCCGAGGTGGGGCGTGTGGATCCAGATCAACTGCCCGTATTCGAGGGCAAGCTCCACTTGCTCCTCGAAGATGGTCATTTCGTTTCGGGTATTCCGATTCAGTCCTATCTCTCCGATTCCGAGCACCGTGGGCTTTTGGAGAAACTCCGGGATGAGCGCTATAACCGCCCTCGACAAGACCAGGTCGTCGGCTTCCTTGGGATTGATGCAAATCCAGCAGTAGTGGAGGATCTCGTACCGTGCGGCCCGGGTGGGCTCGAACTGCGAGATATGAGTGAAGTAATCATGGAAAGCCTCGGGGGAGGTCCGATCGTAGCCGGCCCAGAACGCGGGCTCGCAACACGCGACGGTGTGCATTCTCGCCATGCGCTCATAGTCGTGCGTAGTCCTTGCAATCATGTGGATGTGAGGTTCTATGACTTTCATCTCTCACCCCTCTTCCGAGAAAAGGCGCAGGAATCGCTCCGCCCGGTTGTTCCCGGTCTCTCTGAGGATACTCAACGATTCCAGCAAGTTGAGGATGCGCGGGTCACGGAAGGCTTGCGTTCCTCCCTCCGCCCGTTCGATTCGATCCAGCGCCGCGGCGGTCTCGAGCAGGGCGCATCGCATATCGAGGAAATACATTTCGAGCAGGTCCTCCGCCCTCTTGGGCGAACCGACTGGTGTCCTGTTTGAAAAGGCGCTCACGGGTTTATCCTTTCTTTCGTATCAAGAGGGTCCACGCAGGGTTGAGATGCAGCGTCAACCGACGTACATCCCGCCGTTCGGGCCAAAGGCCGTATCAACGCAACGTGACAGTCAAAGCCCGCCGCAGCCGCATCGACCTTGTATCGTGGGAAACGATTCCCATGGGCTCTGCCGGCATGCTCTACTCCTTCTGTTCTACTGTAAATATCGCATCCGGAAGACGTCAACCGGACCAGACGATTGAGGCAACGGCGGCACACGAGGGGTGTGCATTATCAAAAGTGGGCTGCCGATCCATTGTGGTGAGAGCAGCGCGGTAGATGAGCAACAGGGGCGCCCATCCATGGTAGTAAATCCCCCACGCTCTCCTGGATATTTTCAGTCATCCGCATCGAGTAAATACCCTGTTCGCCCTGTTGCTAAGGGAAACCCGTCTCTTTAATGTAATCCCGATATCGAAAACCGGCCTCCATGCCGGAGTGCTGTTGACCCTTCGTTGGGAGTCCATTCTGTCCGTGGAAGGATGAGTTGAAACTGAAGATGCGCGGCAAGGCCGAAGCATACCTGCAACTGGTGCGATTTCCCAATCTGTTCACGGCCATGGCGGACGTGCTGGCGGGCTGTTTCATTGCCTGCGGCTCTCACATTGAATGGCCTGATTTGATCCGGCTTCTGCTTTCCACTTCAGCCATATACGCCGGGGGATGCGTCCTGAACGATATAGAAGATTTGAACGTCGATCGGAAAGAGCGTCCCTTCCGGCCTCTGCCGTCGGGCAGGATATCGGTTCGCGAGGCTTACCTGCTTCTCCTCGCCCTGTTTGGGCTGGGGCTGTTTGCGGCCCTTCGGGCGGGTTGGGCGCCGTTCGTGGTCGCATGCAGCCTGGCTCTCTCTGTTGTCTCTTACGATGCAGTCACAAAGCAGATGCAATACTGGGGGCAAATCAACATGGGAGTGTGCCGTTTCCTGAATCTCCTTCTGGGAATGAGCCCGGCGCTTCCACCGGCGGGTAGAATTCTAATTTTTCCGTGGATCTCTCTCGTCTACGTTTTCTCGTTGACTACTCTCAGCCGGTCCGAAGTGGACGCCGAACTGAAGCACGAGAGGTGGATCGTACTGTGCGGGTGGCTTTGCGTTGTCCTCGGGATTGCCGGTCTCATGTTCGGCAAGTGGATACTGAAGGACAGCTACATTTTCCTTTGCCTCTTCGTCCTGTTCACCGGCCCGCCTCTCTTTGCCGCGTTGCTCGAACCGACGCCCCAAACCATCGGAGCGGCCGTCAAGGCGATGGTGCTGGGAATCCCTTTCCTGGGGGCCGTCTACGCAGCAGGCGTACAGGGATGGATGTATGGAGCGCCCGTTGCGCTTTGCATTCTCCCTTCGGTTTACTTCGCTCGCCGTCTCTACGTCACATGATCGGGGAACTTCCGGCAGGCGACGTCGGCGTCCGCGTCTTTAGGACCCGAATGGAAGAGAAATGAAATGATACGAACGGTCGTACTGAATGTAGTGGGCCTGACACGTTCCCTGCTCGATGATCGGGCGCCCAATTTGAACGCTCTTCGCGCCTCCGGAGCGGGAATAGAGACAATCACTCCCGCTGTGACCTGTCCGGTTCAGGCGACGTACTTGACGGGCCGGCCCCCGTCGGAACACGGGATTGTCGGAAACGGCTGGTATTTCCGTTCCCTTTCCGAAGTAATGTTCTGGAAGCAATCCAACAGGCTCGTGCAGGGCGAGAAGATATGGCATGAAGCCAGGCGGCGCAACAGCTCCTTTACGTGCGCGAATACCGGCTGGTGGTTCAACATGGCGACCGACGTCGATTATGCGGTGACGCCTCGCCCTGTATACTGCTCGGACGGGACAAAGATCCCGGATTGCTACACCATCCCGTCCGATCTCAGGCAGAGGTTCAATTCGGAATTCGGCCGGTTCCCCCTCTTTCAGTTCTGGGGTCCCGGAACGTCCATCGTATCCAGCGAATGGCTGGCCAAAGCCGCCATGGCCATGGAAGACAGCTACCGGCCGACCCTTCATCTCATCTACCTGCCTCATCTCGATTACGTGCTGCAACGGGTTGGCCCTTCCGGAAACATTCGGAAGGACCTTCGTGAAATAGACGAACTCTGCGGAAGGCTCATCGCTTTCTTTCAAAACAGAGGCTGTCGCGTAGTGGTGCTTTCCGAATACGGCGTAACCGATGTAAAGAGACCCGTGCATCCGAACCGGCTGCTGCGCAGCCTGGGGAGCCTCGCGCTCAAGGTCGACCTTGGGCGGGAATATCCGGACTTCGGCAGGTCCGGGGCCTTCGCCGTTTCGGACCACCAGGTCGCTCACGTCTACGTCGACGACAAGGCCGCCATCCCCAGGCTACGCGAGTGCTTCGAGCATACGCCCGGAATCGAACAGGTGCTGGGGGAAGACGGCAAGAAGGCATACCGGCTCGACCATCCGCGCTCCGGCGACCTTATCCTGATCTCCGAGAAAGACGCCTGGTTCACCTACTATTACTGGGAGGACGACTCGAGGGCCCCCGATTTCGCGAGAACCGTGAACATTCACGCCAAGCCGGGATACGATCCCTGCGAACTCTTCCTCGATCCCGCAATACCTTCCCCCGGGTTGAAGATTGCGTGGACGCTGCTCAAGAAAAAGCTGGGATTTCGCTGTCTGCTCGAGGTCATCCCGCTCGACGCCGCCCTGGTGCGAGGCTCGCACGGGCGCGTAACCGACAGAATCGAAGATGGTCCGATCCTCATGACGACCGCTCCCGAACTGCTCGATCATGACCCGATACGGGCGCAAGCCGTCTTCGATTTAATCCTGGCGCACATCTTCTCGGAATAGGAGCGCCGGGCGGCATGGCCGTCGCTGGAATCTTCGAGGTCGGCCTTTGAGAAATCAAGCTCGGCGTTACCTCAGCTTCACCTTGTAGAGTCCGTACCTGTAATCCTGCTCCTCCGCATGGGCGATCTCCTCCAGGTTGTACCTCCTTCCGATATCGCGACACATCTCCGCATTCGGATCATTCTTCACGTTGCACCAGAAATTGTAGTGGAAGTATACATGTCCCTGGTATCGGGTGATGAGCTGCCTTATGAGTTCGGGATTGTTTATCCCGGCGGAAGTCTGGATCGCGCTCTGCTCCCACAGTAGGAGCATGGTGGGAATATGCGTGAGGACGATCGACCTTCGAGGTATTTTCTTAATAAATTCTTCCGCATACTTGTGATCGCACCGGGCGCCCCAGGCTTCCTGTCCGACCTGGTGGACCAGGTGCAGCGGTCCGAGGACGGCGAGGAACATGAGAACCAGGACCACCCCCATTGCGGTGGCCGGCGGGAACCGTTCGGCGGCCGTATCGAGCAGAAGCCCCCAGCCGATCCCCGACAAAACCGCCAGGGGCATGAATGAAAGCAGCGCGAACCGCACATCCGCGCCGTAGCGGTAACTCCCCGCGTAGAAGAAGAGGAAGATCCCCCAGAAAAGCAGGAACCACAGGAGCATCAGGAACCGCCGCCCCGGCGTCACGCGCCGGCCGAAGATGAGTCCGGCAATCGCCAGGATGGTGAACAGGGCCGGTATGAACCGGTCGTCCAGGTAGTAGGGCCCGTTCACCCCGATATTGTGCCGGAAAGCTTCCAGGGAAAACTTCGGTCCCGTGGCTCCCCAGGTGTTTCCGCTCACCGCATACGTGTGCAGAATGTGAGGGGACAGAAAAAGCGCCGCGATGAGCCCCAACGCCCAGAACCTCCTGTCCGCCAGGAGTCGCGGGGACAGGAGCGCCGCCGCCGCTGCCGCCCATACGGAGATGAGCACGGACTCCGCCCTCATCTGGGACGCGAACGGCAGTACCGCCATTGCCAGGAACAGGCGCCGGGTGTGTCCGCCGGTGATGCCGACAATGAAGCAAAGAACGAACAACCCGGTGAAAAACGCCGCCGACGGTTCCGCCGCCGCCGTATTGGCCCACAACGCGTTGTGCGGGATGAAAGCGTACACCGCGGCCGCAAATAGAGAGGCATAAAAGCCCGCTCCGAGTTCCCACGCGATAAAGAAGACGATCAGTATCCCTCCCGTGAAGAGGAGGTTGTTGAGCAGAAATGCGTGGTGTTCGTTCACCCCTGCAAGATCGAACGCCAGGCTGATCAGGAATGGCCAGCCCGCCGGTTCCTTGTTGTACTCCGTCCAGACGGGCTGGTACTCGCCGTATTCGTACGTCCCGTAATTGGCGAAGCCGACCTGGCCGGACAGGGCGATGGTCTGTCCCACATTGGCGTAGATGTCCTCGTCGAAATAGATCCGGTGCGTGCGAGGCGCGGCAAAGCAGGCGAGGACAAAACCGGTCAGCACCACCGCCGCGAGGAAGGCGACGCGCCTGTCGCCCCGCGGCTGAGTTCGAAGCGCCTTGAACGCGCCCCAAATATCCTCCCGGCAGATTACGACTCCCGCCATCACCAGGAAAAAATTGGCCTTCAGTATCCAGGCGCCCCACTTGCCGAGCGCCGCCGTGATCCGGTCTTTCGAAACGAAGCCGATGACGCCGGCATCGGCGACCAGGATGATCAAATAGCAGGAGCCTATGAGGAGCCCGGACCAGGCATGATTGTCAAGGATCTTTTGCAGTGCCGCCAGTATCGTTTTCAACGAGGAAGTCTCCTATGAACAGGTGGCGTATCCCGGTCCTTCGCAGCATGTCCACGGCTTCCATGGGGGTGCGCGCTACCGGTTCGCCGTGGATATTGAAGCTCGTGTTCAACACCACGCCCTTTCCAAGCCGCCTCTTGACCGCCAGCAGCAGTTCGCGGTACAGCGGGTTCTCCCCCTTCACGAAGTGCGGCCTGCAGGTCCCGTCAACGTTCGTGACGGATTCCATGAGCCCCCGGTATGCGCTACGCACTCTGAACGCCGTGGTCATGAAGCGGTTTCGTTCCATATTCGGGTCGATGTCCGGAGCAAGGGTTCGATCCGTGTTTCGTTCCGCGTGCTTCTCATTGCGCCGTTCACTCCCGTCGTACGGCGCATTCACCGGCATATCCGCCGGGAGTGGCGCATCCAGGATGGACATGGCGTCCTCCACGAGCATGCTCGGGCAAAACGGCTGATACCAGGCGCGCTTCTTGAGCGCCAGGTTCAGCCGGTCCTTGACCGATCCGTCGTTCGGCGCGGCAAGAATACTCCGGCTCCCGAGCGCCCTCGGCCCGAGTTCCATGCGTCCCTGAAACCAGAGAATGATCTCGCCCCCGAGTATCGACTCCGCCGCCGTCTCCGCGATCCGTTCCCGTTCGAGGCGCCTGAACGCAAGCCCGGACCCCTCCAGCGCATCCGCGATCTCGCCGTCCCCGAAGCCGTGTCCCAGGTAGAGATGTTCCAGCCGGTAACGCTCCACGCCGAACTTGCGGGCGTTTACGTCCATCGCGGCCCCGAGCGCGAGCCCTCCGTCCCCCATGTGCGGGAACACGAAAACCCCCTCCACTCCATCCAACCCGGCGATCCGCATGTTGAGCTTGACGTTGGAGAATACCCCTCCGGCCAGGGCGATGTTCGCCGAGGCGTCCGCCCGACCGGCCCGCGCGAGCGCTTCCCGCGCGAGCCGCACGACGTTTTCCTCCAGGGCGCGTTGCGCCATCCACGCGAACTGCTCCGACGGGTAGCGCCACAGGATTTTCTTCATTTCCCTGTAGAGCGCATTGGAGCGGAACCTGGAAACGATATCCGTCCCTTGCGTGGAGACGAGTCTCATCAGCGGATTCTCCTCATCCGGTATCGGGTAGGCGTAATCGGCGAGGGCCATCACCTTGCCCTCGTCTTCGAGTTCCCTCATATTGAGGAGGTTGGTTGCGTGCTCGAAGAAAATGCCCAGGGAGACCCGCGCAGGTACCGGGTGGATAAGCTCCAGGCGGCCGTCGCGGCGAAAGCGGCTGATGCTTCCCGAGAGCCCGTCTCCTACTCCGTCCAGCGTGAGCACCGTGCATTCGGCGAACCCGCTGCAACGGGCGGCGGCCTGGGCGTGTCCCGCGTGGTGGTCCACGAGGTGGAGCGAGAAGTCGCGAAATCCCAGGGACCGGAGCCTCCGGTCCAGGTGGATGCGGCTGAGCGCCGCCGAAACCCGGTTCGGCGCCGCCTCGGTGAACCGGTACTTGAAAGCCTTCTTCAGGCCGTCGAAGGGGCCGGGGTCTTTTTTCCTCCGGCGCAGCAGGTAGTATTCCTCCTTGAGTCCGGGGAAGAGGCGCGTGAGCGTCTTGGCGGGGTCGAAGGTCGATGCGGCGATGTCGCGGACATCCCCGGGCGCGAGTCCCGCATATTCGAGGCAGGCCGCTATCGAGCCCGCGGGGAAGCCGGCTTCGAGTTTCCTGCGGGTGAGCCGCTCCTCGTTGACGGCAAAGATGATTTCATCTCCCCGGAGGAGCGCGGCGCCGGCGTCGTGGCCGTCCCATATTCCGAGCACGAAGTCCGTCGAATTCGTAAGGTCCGTCATCGTCCGAACACCCATTTGAGGAAGCGAAGGGAGCCGCCGGCGGCGTGTCCGACCGCTCCGGGTTGCAGAAGCCCGAGGATGCGCTTCGCGGCCGCGGGCCTCATGTAGAATTTCCTGTAGGCGCGCCGGCGGAAGGCGTCCACTCGAGAGGCGGGAAGCCCCGGAAGGTCCAGCACCGCCGCGGACTGGCCGAAGAGGGAGGCCTCCGGCTTCAGCCCGCCGCTGCGGACCGCCCGCGCGTGCAGTTCCGTGCCGGGGAAGGGAGCGGCGACGTAGAATTGTGCGATGTCCAGGGGCAGGTCGAGGGCGAGTTGCAGGGTCTGCTCCATGGTCTTCTCGGTTTCACCGGGGAGCCCGAAGATGAAGTGGCCCGCGACCGCGATTCCCAACTCGCCGGCCGCCGTCGCCGCCGCTACGGACTGGGCGGGGGTGATTCCCTTGCGGGCGGCTTTCAGGATATCTTCGTTTCCCGATTCGAAGCCGAAGCTGATCATCCAGAGCCCGGCGCGCTTCATGAGGGCGAGCGTCTCCCGGTCCACCGTGTCCACGCGGCTGTTGCACGTCCACGAGCAGGAGGCAAGGCCTCGCCGGAGAATTTCCCGGCAGAAGCTGTGGACGTACTCCCGGTCGGCGGTGAAGGTGTCGGCCCAGATGAAGAAGTCCCTGATGCCGAACCGCCCGACATTATGCTCCATTTCATCCACCACACGGACGATCGGCCGCTTTCGGAGCTTCCGGCCGTAGTAAACGGGCGCGGTACAGAAAGTGCACCGGTAGGGGCACCCCCGAATGGGAGCGACGATGAGGAAGGGGCGGCCGGTGAAAGGCAGGCGGTAGCGGCTCGTGTCCACGAAACGCCACGCAGGCGGGGGTATCTCTTCCGGGGCGAGGAATTCGGCGTCGGGATTATGGCGAATGGCCCCGGTCGCGGGGTCCCGGTAGGAGATACCCGCTATCGCCGCCATGAATTCCGGGCTGTCGTCGTCCGCGCCCGCCCGGCAAAACTCAAGAATGATGCGCTCCGGCTCCCTGCGCACCACGACGTCCAGGGGGGCGGCGGTGAGCGCCGACTCCGGCTGGACCGTCACGTGCGTTCCCATCACCCCTGTCCGCGTTCGCGGGGAAAGGCGGCGGAACAGTCGCGCCAGGCTCAGGTCGTAATCGAGGGTGGGGGTCCCGGTCGCCCAGAATGCGAAGTCGGGCTGTTCGCGGAGGATCGTTTCACGCAAAAGCGCCTCTCCCGCGCCGCAGGCCGGGAAATCGATTACCGACACCCGCCGTCCGTCGCGCTCCAGCAACGCGGCGGCCGTCGCAAGCGACACGGGCGGCCACTGGGTGGCCCATATACCCGCCTCCTGGGTGCACCGCCCCTCCCTTGTGAACGCTTTGTTTTCCGGCCCCGGTGGGTTGAATAGAAGAACTCTCGCCAAACTTCCGCCCGCCTTTGATCGGGAGTCAGGAATCCGATGGGTGGTTGGTGATTATATCACCAGCGACACTTCTCCTCGCCTCTATTACATCCGATCTCTACCGTACCCGGTCCGCCCATTGCGCCCCGGTTTCGGAGGCGTTCAAAAAGCGCTTGAAGCGGTGCCTCCCTATCCTGCAAAGCATTTCGTAGCTGATGGTCCCGCAAGAGCGCCCCACTTCCTCGGCCGTGATACGCTCCCCCTGCTGGGTCCCCAGCAGCACGGCCTCGTCGTCCTCGCGCGCCTGCGGTATATGGCTCACATCCACCGTAATCATACACATCGATACCGTCCCGATGACGGGAGCGCGCCGGCCCGCGATGAGCACCTGTCCTCGGTTGGAGAGGAGCCGCGAATACCCGTCGTCGTATCCGACCGGTATCGTGGCCACGCGAGTGGGACACGCGGTGGTGAAGGTCCTGCCGTATCCGATGCATTGGCCGGCGGGGACCTGCTTTATCTGCAAAATCCTGGATTTGAATTGCATGACGGGCGCCAGGTCCGGAGGGTCCGCCGGCTTCTCGTTGGGAACACAACCGTACAAGGCTATCCCCGGCCGCACCATGTGGAAGTGGCATGCCGGCAGGGCCAGGATCGCCGCGCTGTTGGCGATGTGGACGTAAGGAACGCACCGGCCGCCGGCTTCCATCCGCTGGAGCACATCCACCAGCAGCCCCACCTGGCGGCGGGTGTACGATTCGTCCGCCTCGTCGGCCGAGGCCAGGTGGGACACTATGCCTTCCAGTTGTATTCCGGGCAGGGAGAGCAGCTCATCCAGGAACGGCCACAGCGCATCCAGCGGGACCCCGAGCCTTCCCATTCCCGTATCCAGCTTCAGGTGGACCGGGGCGCTCACGCCGAGGCGGCATGCGGCGCGGCTGAGGAGCCTGGCGTGATCGAGGCGAAAAATCAGCGGACGGACCGCCTGCCGGAGCGCATCTTCCATTTCCGGAGGCTCCAGTCCGAGCAGGGTCAGTATCGGGACCCGCAGGCCGCATTCCCTTAATTCCAGGGCTTCCCAGAACTTGCTGACGCCCAGGAAGTCGATTCCGGAGAGAACGAGTTCCCGTGCAACGGGGATCATGCCGTGGCCGTAGGCGTCCGACTTGACGATACCCATGATGCTCGTTCCAGGAGCGAGCCTTGCACGAATCTGACAGTAGTTGTGCCGCAATGCGGCAAGATCCACTTCCACCCAACTTAGCATCTGCGCCCAAATCCGGTCTGTGGTTAAGTATCCCCGAATCAAATGGAGAACGCCCTGGAGATCGCCTTCTCCGGGCTCCATCCACCGCCGCCCCTCGACCCGCCGCTTGGAAAGCCGTCGTTTCCATCGCATCTCTCTTCGAGCGGGTGCGCCACAACGGGTCCAGCCGATACCCCTTGAAGGGCCTTCTGTATGATTTCGGCGTCGAACCCCGCGCTCGGCCGAAGCTTCTCTCCGGCTTGCGCCGCATTCTTGCCGAAATCATACAGCCCAACGCCACCTTCCTCAAGCAGTAATTCCAACCTCTTCAAATTACGGTCGATCCTCTTTCCGTCTTCGCTGTGGAGGAGCCTGTGAATCCCCGGACAATCCTATTTGACGGAGAATAATCCCGTGGTGGAACCGATATACGGATAGACGGTGGAGGTGACCCTGATCGTGCACTTTTTCGCTCTGCTCTTCGGTTTCCAGAGATAGTATCCGGTGTTCTCCACGTTCTTTGCAATGAGCGAGTAGGTCTTCCCTCCATCGGTGGAGCCGTGGATGTTCACGGTCCCGGTATGGCCCTGCGGAGCTATGCCCCGGGAGTTCCACTGTATCCATGCGCCGGAGCCGTTCCTGCTCCTCCCTTGCGGCGCATAGGCCCGCACGTATGCTCCGGGACCGGGCGGCGGAGCGGGCTGGGTGGAGGATGTGAACCGTGTGGAACGGGAGCCGGATGCATAGCTTCTCCTGATGGTGAGCGTCCCCGCGTTATCGGCCCACACCCAGTAGGCTTTGCCCGGATCCATCTTCGATGCCTTGACGTACTCGCCCGATCCGTCCCAGTAGTAGAGGTTCTTTCCCAGCCCGAGGGAAGCATTGCTCGAATCCCCCGTCACATCCGACCAGGACGCCGACAGGTCGTGAAACGGGCAGGCGACCACCTGGTACCCGGCGGAGAGGGCTTTCTGAAAATCCACGCTGAGCGGCGTTCCTTCCACTTCGATGGTTTTCTCGTCCCGTGAGATGAGCCACCATCCCTGGCCAAAAGCGATGCTGCTCTGCCCCGCGCCGGTCACTTCCACGTAGCTGGTCCCCTGCTCGCAGACCATGATCCGCCATATTCCGGCATCGTAGCCTCCCCCGAACGCAGGGGAAAGAGCCGAGAACACATCGGCATCGGAAGGCACGACCGGGAGTCCCACCATCCGGTATGCGTTGGCCGTGGACGTCTTCTCGGCGGTCGCGGCAGGGACGGATAGGGTGAAGGATTGGGATGGTCCCGAGACGGTCGCCACACCTGTAAGGGACACCGTGAAGGAGGGGGTATCGGGGTCGTCGGATTGGATGGTGAGGGAGCCCTGAAACGTGTTGGCGTCGGCGGAAGAGGGTTTGTAGGCATCCACCGAGTAGGGGCTGAAAGACACCGATGCCGTGCAGCTTTCTCCGGCGGCGATGGATATGGGAGTGGGGCCGCATGGTTTGGAGCCCCCGACTGCATTCAGGCTGAAGGCGCTCGACGAATCGTCGGAGAGCGAGATCGAACTCACGCTCAGACTTTCCGTACCGGTGTTGGAAATGGTCACATCCTTTTCCGTCGAAGCGCCCACCTTCACCGATCCGAAATCGAGCTTCGACGGACTGACCGAAATACCCGGGGCCGTGGCGGAGCCCGTGAACGTCAGAGTCATGCTCGGAGTGTCGGGATCATCGGATGTGATGGTCAGCATGGATGCGAAGGACCCCTCCGATTGAGGAGTAAACCTCGCTGAAACGCTGCAACTGCCCTTTGCTGCGATGGAAGGAGCAGTGGTTGAGCATCCGTCGGGATCGAGGGAGAAGTTGGCGCTGTCGGAAAAGCTCATGCCGGATACGTGCAAAGTATCGGTTCCGCTGTTCTCTATCGACACCGGAACAGGCAAAGAGGAACTGCCGGCGCGTACCGAACCGAAGTCCGTAAAACCGGCTGTGACGGTGATGTCGGGCTGTGAAGCGGGAACCGTTGTCGTGATGGTCGTGGTCGAAGGAACAGACGTGGATGTGGTGACTGCCGTTGGCGGAACGGTGACGGCGATCGACGTCGTCGCGGTCGAAGTCGTGGGAGCGGTCGATGGGGCCGTGGTTGAAGGCGCGGTTGTGGTTGTAGTCGGTGTCGTCGTCGTGGCGGCTGTGGTAGTGGACGAAGTGGCAATGGTCGAGGTGGCTGCGGGAGCCAGTACCGAAATGGACTGGGATGTGCTGGTCGATCCTCCGGAACCGGTGACCGTCAATGTGACCGTGAACGTCGCGTCCGTAGCGGTGTTGAAGGTGTGAGCGGGGTCGGCGTCGGCCGCGTTTGTCGCTCCGTCTCCGAAGTCCCAGAACCTCGAGGAGACGGGACCGATCGAATCGTCGGAAAAGTTCACGGTCAGGGGCGAAACGCCCGAGGTCGGGCCGGCGCTGAAGCCGGCGATCGGGGTCGTTCCGAATACCTGAATCCGATAGTTGCCCAGGTCGGCGACATAGACGTTTCCCGTTCCGGCGACCACGACGCCGTACGGAGTTTGAAACTGCCCGTCGCCGGTACCGTAGGACCCCGTTTCCGCCGTGAGTTCTCCGGCGCTCGACAGCTTTTGAATCCGGCTGTTATTGCTGTCGATCACGTACATGTTCCCCGAGCCATCCAATGCTATACCGGCTGGGTAGTTCATCTCCCCTTCACCGGAACCTGAAGAACTCCAACCCGATCCCCACTTCGCCGCAAAAGTCCCGCTGCTCGTGAATTTCTGGATTCGGTTGTTGCCGCTGTCCGCCACAAAAACATTCCCCGAAGCATCCAGCGCAATGCCCAGCGGGTTGTTGAGCCGCCCGTCGCCTGCGCCGTAAGTTCCCCACTCGGTGATATAAGTCCCGCTGCCGTCGAATTTCTGAATCCGGTTGTTGCCGCTGTCAACCACATAGACATTATCCGAGCCATCCACCGCTACGCCACTGCCCCAGTTGAACTGAAACTCTCCAGCGCCCGAGCCGTAGGAGCCCCACTTGGCGATGAAGGTCCCATCCCCTGTAAATTTCAATACCTGGTGGCTATAGTCTGCAACATAAACATTGCCCGAGCCGTCCACAGCCACGCCGTTCGGCCAACAAAACTGCCCGTCGCCCGAACCGTAGGAGCCCCATTTTGCGATGAATGCCCCATTCCCCGCGAATTTCTGAATACGGTGATTGCCGCTGTCCACCACATAGAAATTACCCGCGGCATCCGTCGTCAAGGCAATTGGATACTGGAGCCTTCCGTCAGCCGAAACGGCGACGCCCCATTTGGTGATGAAGGTCCCGCTGCCGGAAAACTTCTGAACACGGTTATTGTTCGTGTCGGCTACGTAAATGTTGCCCGAACCGTCTATCCCTACGCTACCCCACAGGGCGCCGAACTGCCCGTCTCCTGTACCGTAGGAGCCCCATTTTCTGATGAAGCCGCCGCTGCTTGAAAATACCTGGATGCGGGTTACGTCGGATTCGCCATTGTTATCGGTCACATAAATATTGCCCGAACCATCCGGCGTTACGCCGACCGCTCGCATGAATTGCCCGTCGCCCGAGCCGTAAGTTCCCCATTTGGAAACAAAGGCTCCGCTGCTCGAGAACACCTGGATGCGGTAATTGTAAGCGTCGGCGACATACACATTGTTCGAACTGTCCACCGCCACGGCATAGGGTTGATTGAATTCCCCGTCGCCCGAACCGCCGGACCCCCACTTCGCAACGAATGCTCCGCTGCTGTCGAAGACCTGGATACGATGGTTGTTCGTATCGGCTACGTACAGATTGTCCGAACTGTCGATCGCAATGGAGCGGGGATTGTTCAAAAGCCCGTCGCCTGAACCGTAAGAGCCTCTCTTTGCCGTGAAAGTCCCGCTGCTCGTGAAAACCTGGATGCGGTGGTTCTTCGTATCCGCCACATAGACATTGCCCGAGCCGTCCAAGGCTATGCCGCGCGGCTCGATGAACTGTCCGTCATCCGAGCCGTAAGATCCCCATTTAGCGATGAAAGTCCCGTCGCCGGCGAATTTTTGAATACGGTGGTTCCATGTGTCCGCCACATAGACGTAACCGGCCCCGTCTACTGCTATCCACTCGGGATTCAACATGCTACCGTCCGCGGAAATATCCGATCCCCATTTGAACAGGAAGGGTATCTCCGGAATGCTGTAGGCCAAATCCACCTGGAAGACCTGGATACGGTGGTTGAATTCGTCCGCGACATAAGCTTTGCCGGAGCCATGCACGGCTATGCCGTTCGGTTTGTCGAGCAATCCGTCGCCCGAACCGAAAGATCCCCACGTGGCGATGAAGGTCCCGTCGCTTGAAAACACCTGGACATGGTGGCTGCAACTGTCCGTCACGTAGATGTTGTCCGCGCCGTCCACTCCTATGGAGTCAGGGCAGACGAACCGGCCGCTCTCACTGCCGTAAACGCCCCAGGCGGCGATGAAGTTCCCATTGCCGTCGAACTTCTGAATGCGGTAGTTTTCCGTATCGGCCACATAGACGCTTCCGGAGCTGTCCACTCCAACGCCTTGCGGATATTTGAATTGCCCGTCACCCGTACCGTAAGATCCCCATTCGGAAAGGAACGACCCGCTTCCGTCGAATTTCTGAATCCGGTTGTTGCCGCTGTCGGCGACATAGACGTGTCCCGATCCGTTCACCGCTATGCCGAGAGGCTGATTGAATTGCCCGTCACCTGCGCCATAGGTCCCCCATTTCGTGATAAAGTTTCCGCTGCCGTCAAATACCTGAATGCGGTTGTTGCCGCCGTCGGCTACATAGATGTTGTCCGCGCCATCTACCGCTATTCCACGCGGGCCGCTGAACTGTCCGTCGTTTGAGCCGTCGGAACCCCATTTGCCCATAAAGGCCCCGCTGCTTGTAAACACCTGAACGCGGTTCTGGGCATCGGTCACGTAGATGTTACCCGAACTATCCACCGCCACACCGTCGGGGTAGCGAAAGTGTCCGTCCGCCATGGCGTCGGCGCCCCATTTTGAGACGAAAACTCCACTGCTCGTAAGCTTCTGAATGCGGTAGTTTTCCGCGTCGGACACATAGATATTACCCTGACCGTCCACCGCCGCGCTCGAAGGATAAGCAAACTGTCCATCACCTGTTCCACCAGTTCCCCACTTGGTAATGAAGGTCCCGCTGCTCGTAAATTTCTGGATACGGTTATTGCTGCTGTCGGCCACATAGACATTACCCGAACTATCCAGTGTCAGACCGCCGCCACCCCAGTAGAAAGAAAACTGCCCGTCACCCGAACCGCTGGAACCCCATTTGGAAACAAAGGCCCCGCTGTCGGTAAACACCTGAATGCGTTGGTTACCGGTATCGAGGACGTATACATCGCCCGAGCCGTTTACCGCTACGCCTTCGGGATGATTGAATTGCCCGTCGCCGGTACCGTTAGTTCCCCACTTCGCCACGAACGATCCGCTGCTGTCAAATTTCTGAATACGGTTGTTGCCGATGTCGGCTACGTAGACATTGCCCGAGTTATCCAGCGCTATGCCCCGCGGGTAATCAAACTGCCCGTCGCCCGAGCCTGAAGATCCCCATTTGCTTACAAATGTTCCGCTACTTGTGAACTTCTGGATGCGGTTGTTTTTGCCGTCGGCTACATATACGTTACCCGACCCATCCACTGCTAAACCACTCGGTTCAAAAAACTCTCCATCACCCGGACCCAAATATCCCCACTTGGCAATGAATGTACCGTCGCTTGAAAACTTCTGAATACGATTGTTTACACTATCAGCTACATAAACATTTCCCAATCCATCCACGGCTATGCTGTATGGATAGCCAAACTGCCCATCGGCTGTAAGGTCACTGCCCAGTCGAGATAGATACCGCACACTTTGGCCGAAGGCGTCGGTTACCAGGAAAACGCTCAGTATTCCAGAAGAAAGAAAATGGATCAAACCGAGAGAAAAGAACCAGAAAATAGCGGATATTTTGAGCTTCCATACCTTCATTGTCCACTCCATCTTTGCGAAGCGACACAACATGCTCCCTGCGCCGGACGACGCCGGGAAAAGGTGAGCAGAGCAAAGAGAGGTTTTACATTACTCTCGTGACTCGACCGGCCCTGCTCCCGGGCCGTCCAGGTCGTCCATGGAGTTCTCCCCGGTTTCTCCGGCCCCCAAGTTCCGGCTCAATGCCCGTTGTGTCGCGACCTCCGATTTTCAGACCGAGTGTCGGCGCACGGGTTGACGGAAAAGCATGTAAGCAGACCGTGACCGTACGTGGAATGTGAAAAAGACCGTCTTGGCGCATCTCTCCCCTCACACTCCCGGGCACATCGTATTTCACGGCAACCATATGGGGTGATTTCCAGAATTGTGGTTACCACTCCATTGCGGAGCGGGGACGCGAAGTCTTCCCGGTCCCGCCATGGGCCGGTATTTTGGATTTCAGAAATAGCCCAAGCCCGTTGAAGACACGGACCATGCGTCATCCGAATCGACGGGAAATCGCCGACGTCGTTCCCTATATCCATGCACTGGCGTATAAGAACAGGAAATCGAAATGATGTAGCCGCTGGTTGAATAAGTTCCTGGTATGGGATGCGAATAGCGTCAAAATGCTTATTACAGAAAAACGCTCGGGATCGCAAGGACAAATTCAAGTCTCATAGGATACTCCGTACACGCATGGGATTCGGTCGGCGTTACCGGTTAACCGCCTATAATGGCTCATACTCTCCATGGTTGTGTGCTTCGGGCGACAGTACGCACGGGACGGCGTCAAATGGGACGGAGAACCCTCATTCCTTGCAAAAACGAATTTTTCCTCTTGCCTCGCTCCCGTTTTTATGCTCATAATCTTGTAATTTCCAGCACGTAAGGAAGATTCGGAGGGGACGCCCGCCGACATGGCGGGGCATTACAGCGCCGTGGCGCGCTCCACGCCTCTCTACGTGCCGCCCGGAAATTACGTAAGGCCATTCACACGCAAACACCGGAAGAATTATTGAAGCTTTGGAGGTACAACAGGAATGCACGTGGAATATCTCATGACCATGGTAGGGTTGATTTGTTTTTTCGAAGGGCTGCCCTATTTTGCCTTTCCGGATCACTTGAAGGGCTGGTTCCATCAATTGATGACACGGCCCAGCCGCCACCTCAGAGTACTCGGAATCCTCCTCATGATCGTGGGTCTCGCTTTCGTCTACGTGGGCAGGAGGCATGGGGGGTAGGTAATTGGAGGGCAATCCGGAAACGGCCTTTTTTCTCGGCGACTACGACTACCATCTCCCGACGGAATACATAGCGCAGGTCCCTTCCTGCAGGCGTGGCGCGTCGCGACTGCTGGTGCTGGACCGCTCATCGCGGGACCTGGCGCACCGGTGCTTTGAGGACATCCGTCATTACCTCCGGAAGGGCGATGTCCTCGTGTTGAACGATACCCGCGTCGTCCCGGCCCGGCTGAAAGGCCGCAAGGACACGGGAGGCCGGATCGAACTCCTGGTGCTGGACCCGTACAAGGAGCCCGAACTCGGCCGGAAGGAAGGATATATCTGCCTGGTCAAGGCCGCCAAGCCGACCCGCGCCGGGAGCGTCGTCACCCTGGAAAACGGTCTGCGGGCGGAAGTGCTGACCACAGCGGAAGAGGGAAAGACGCGGGTCCGTTTTCCGAATTCTCTACCGCTCCTGGATCTGCTGGCGGAAGTGGGGGAAGTGCCGCTCCCTCCCTATATCCAGAGAGACCGGGAGGGCGGAGAGTGTCCGCGGTTGGACGATGCCGCCGCCTACCAGACGGTCTATGCCGCCCGGCCCGGCGCCGTGGCGGCCCCCACCGCCGGGCTCCACTTTTCGAGGGAACTCCTGGAGGAACTCGAGGCCATGGGGGTCGAGCCGGTCGGAGTGACCCTCCATGTCGGGTATGGGACCTTTTCGCCCGTGAGGGTCGAGGATATACGGGAACACCGCATTCACTCCGAATATGCGGAAATATCGCCGGAGGCGGCCGGGCGAATCGAGAGCGCGAGGCGGGAAGGCCGCCGAATCGTGGCCGTGGGCACCACGGCGGTACGGACGCTTGAATGGGCGGGGACGCTCTCCCCGAACGGAAAGGTCTCCGCGTTTTCGGGGGCCTGCGACCATTACATCTATCCCGGCTACCGTTTTACGGTCGTGGACGCCATGATCACCAATTTCCACCTGCCCAAATCCACCCTGCTGTTCCTGGTGTCCGCGTTCGCCGGGAGGGAAACCATTTTGAACGCTTACCGGGAAGCCGTGCGGACCGGTTACCGTTTTTTCAGCTACGGCGACGCCATGCTCATATTGTAACGCAAAGCGCAAGCCGGTGGGGACCAATGAGCCGGGCGCGCGCGGCGGTCGTGCGGCGTTCCGATGCATCCGGCCCCTGCCCCGGCGCATCTTCGAGGTGCAAAGGTATTCGGGCTAAAGCGCCTTGAGCATGGGCAGGGCGGCCCGGAATTCACGAGTGCCCGCACGGTTCAGAAGTTCGAAGATGATCATCTCGGTCGAACTGATAACGGCCCCGGCCCGGTCCAGTCGCTCGAGACCCTTGTCCCTGTTGAATGCGCTCCGGGATGAGACCGCGTCGGCGGCCACGTGTGTGCGGTAGCCCGCGCGCAACGCGCCGACCGCCGTCTGGAAGATGCAGATATGGCCTTCAATCCCGGCAATCAGCAGGGTCCTCCTCCCCACTTCTCCAATCACGCCGGAAATGGCTTCATTGTCGAAACAACTGAATTCGAGTTTGTTGAATACCTTCGGTTGAGGAATTCTTTCCAGCAATTGCGGGAGAAAACCGCCGAGCTTTTCGGTATTCTGAACCGAGAAGAAGATCGGAATATTGAAAATCCCGGCCGTATCGATCAGGCGGGCGCTGTTCTCGCGCACTTTTTCCCCGTCGATACACAGGTCGAGGATCGTTTTCTGGATATCGACCAGCAGAAGGATGCAGTCGTCGGGCGTCAGGCATTGGGTATGCACGTTCACGATTCGCTACTCCTTTTCTCCCCCGCCCTCCCGGTTCCGGCCGTGCGTCTCCCGGTCACGCCTGTTCGAGCCGCGCCTGTCCGGGCTGTGCCTGTTCAGGCCGCGCCTGTTCGGGCCGGGCCCGTTCACACCATGCCCTTCCGCCGGCGCCGAGGAATCCGCGCCGTGAGGCAGCAGCAGGGCTTCGAACCCGGGGGAGCCGGCTATGCCCAGGGCCTCTTCCAGCATGTTTCGCAACTCCTCGGAGTCACTGAAACGGACCCTCAGCTGCCACTCCTCGCCCTCGAAGGCGGGTGGGTGAATGATATGGATGGAATCGGGAAAGCGAATCGCCGCGACTTCGCGCCTGAAGCGCTCCTCTCGCGCATGGAGCCTCGGGAATCGCCGGCTGTGGAAGAGGTCCCGCAATGCCTGAGTTTTTGCGCGCCGGTTCCAGCTCGCATGGGTGAGGACCGCCCGGACCTCGGGGGCGCGCAGGACCCCCGCCCTGTCCGCCGCTCCGTGGCCTGCCAGGGCTATTTCCGTAATCCTCTCGAGCAATTCCACCTGGATGCTCGCGCTGCAACGCAGTTCCCTGAGCATGGCCACTGCCTCCGCCCTGGCGTCGCCCTCCTCCCAGGATACCATCTCGAGGGCCGCTCGATCGCAGATCTCCTCCAGCGCCGCGGCTTCCAGGAGGGATTCGTCGGCGGACGCCAGCCGCGTCCACCGTTCGACCGCTTCCGGCCGCGCCGGGATGCCGAGCGCCTTCAGGTAGGGACCAAGAGCTTCGCCGGGCAGTATTTCGGCCAGCCGGGCCACGATCCAGGCCTTTTCGGCGATGTTTGGAGCAGGGCCGAAGAGCTTTGCCTCGATGCGGCGGAGCATGAGCCGGTTCCGGTCCGAAGTCCGGGGAAACACGAAGCACTCGACGCGCTCCGTCCCCCGGCCGCGCAGCCATTCCAGCCGCTTGAACCCGTCGACGACGGCGTACGCTTCTCCCTCGCTCATGGTAAGCAGCCACGGGGGCGAAAGCAACCCGCACCGGGCAAGCGACTCCTCCAGCGCCGGGTCCGGGGCGCCGCGCGAAACGGCGAAACTCCGGTCGCTCCAGTCCAGCATGGAAAGGCTTACGGCAGCGAGCGCGCCGAAGCCGCCCGCGGGCGACCGGCCGCACTCCGGTCCCGTGCTCACGCCAGGTCCTTGCCGGTCAGCCGTTTCAAGGCTTCGAGATATCTCGCCCTGGTGTTGGCGACCACGTCCGGGGGAAGCCGCGGGGGAGCATCGGACGTCTTCCACCCCGACTGAACCAGGTAGTCCCGCAAGTACTGCTTGTCGAAGCTCTCCGGGCTCCGGCCCACCTCATAGCGGTCGGCGGGCCAGAAACGGCTCGAATCGGGAGTGAGCACTTCATCGATGAGGATGAGGCGACCGTCGAGCACGCCGAATTCGAACTTGGTGTCCGCAAGGATGATCCCGCATTTCAGCGCGTGTTCCGCCCCTTTTTCGTAGAGCTTCAGGCTGACGTCACGGACCTTGACGGCAGTTTCCTCGCCGACCGCCTGGACCATGCGGTCGAAGGAGATGTTCTCGTCGTGCTGCCCCATCTCTGCCTTGGTGGAGGGCGTGAAGAGGGCTTTGGGGAGCTTTTCCGCCTCGCGCAGTCCCGCGGGCAGTTCGATCCCGCAGACCTTGCCCGTCTTTTTGTAGTCTTTCCACCCCGACCCGATGATATAGCCCCTGACGATGCACTCCACCGGGAGGGGTTTCGCTTTCCTCACCAGCATGCTGCGCCCGGCCAGGTCCGATGCGTACGGGCGGCAGGAGTCCGGGTATTCGTCCACGTTCGTGCTCATCATGTGGTTTTCCGTGATGTCGCCCAGGTAATTCAGCCAGTAAGCCGAAACCTGGTTGAGTATCCGGCCCTTGTCCGGGATGGGGTTGGGCATTACCACGTCGAAAGCGGATATGCGGTCCGTGGCCACGATGAGCAGGGAATCCCCCAGGTCGTAGACATCTCTTACTTTTCCACGGGAGTGGAGTTGCAGGTCCGGAAAACGGGTTTCGAAAAGAGCCTCTTGCATTTGAATTTTCCTCCGAAGAATCAAAGAAATAGGGTCCGCTCCGTCGTGCGCGCCTTGTATTCGCGCGTATTCCATTTGTATTCAGGCTACGAAAATCACGGAAGAAATACCTCTTTGTCGTTTCCCGGGCAGGGAATTCTCTTCCTTTTCTCCGATGATTTCATAGCGCCTTTCCATCCGTCCGAATCTTACGAAATCTATTCTACCCAAATCGGGAAATATGTGAAGATGATTTGAGAAGCCCGCGGACAGATAGAGGGTTCCGTGGTCGAGGGATTCGAGAAAGGCGACGACTCCGTTTCACATCCAAAACAGGATGCGTCGCCACCATGGCTTCCTCACCTTCGGCAGCAGCTTCCTGATGTGCCCTTTCTCCAAGGTCGACACCACGACAACTTCTCTTCTTCGCTTTGCTGTCTTAACCTCGAACCCGACAATGAACCGCTCGATTTTCGGAAATAACTCATTTTTCCGTTGAACCATAAACCGAAGCATCTCGAGAACTTCTTCCCGTTCCGATTCGGTTCTCGCTTTTGTGAGTTCGAGGAATTTCACGAGCATCTCTTCGCGTTGTTCTTCGGTCGCAAGGGCGGCATTCCAACACAACATGGCGATCGACAAAGCTTTCCGGGATTGCGCTTCATCATCGACGGGTATCTCGTCCATCAACGGTTCGGCATAATCGAGCAGCACCTCGGACATTTTTTCCGCTCGGGGGGGATCGACGAGGACCAACGTATCGTCCAGTTGCCCTTTTCCACCCATTTCCTCCAGCAGCTTCGAATGCAGAGATCGACTCGCCGCTTTGCGTCGCTCGCTCTTCGTTTTCTTTTTCGGCTTCCGTTTCGGGCCTGCCGCCATCCCTATATCCCTTCTAAATTGCGTATCAACAGATTCCGCTTTATTCTTATATTAATATTTTAACATACAATCAGCATGGGATTCTCATGAAAAGAACAACCGCCGCCTCAAGGACGCCTCCCCAAATTGACAATGAACGGGTCCTCGGCTACCATTCACCGTTGCCGTAAACCCGATTTCTCAATGGAGAATGCGATGCTGTGTGCTGTATGCGGAAAAGTTGCCGAGTCACCCGAGGAAACTGTCCAAGAAGGGTGGATTCCTTCCTTTTTTGAGGACCGGGCGGAATATGGTCCGGCTTGCACTGAATGCGCCCGGATATACCTGGAGGAAGCGGATGACGGCAGGATGCGGCTCAAACCCGTATTTTGGGGAAAGATCGTCTTCTGGAACGAGGAGTGACTCCTGCCGCGATTCCGACTTCAATGGGCTCCTTCATGTAGGCGCAAGTAATGAGAAAGGGCCGGGAAGCCGCCCTGAACCATTGAATGAAGTCGCTTGAATCCTTAACTATCGTGTTGTATATGTTCTACCAGTTGCGCGTTTAATCCTCGTGGCGCCATGAGAACGGGACCTGCTCCTGTCTCCGAAGCCTTTTGAAGCAAAGTTCGAAAGGAGTGTCTTAAGGGAGCGCCGGGTTCGGACCCGTTCTGATCTTTTCACTTCTCCGGATGGTATGACAGGAGGGAGGCGTATGATGAACGCTTTTGGAAAGTGCATTACGGGACTCATTGAATTCAACTGGAATATGGCCATAGCGCTGCTGGGGCTGAGCGGAGGAACAACCGAAATCCCGCGGCCCGACGCGCCGCCCCCCGGCGTGGCTGAGAAGGGTGTTGACGCCCCCGATGAAGTTCGCGCCGGATCTTCCGCCGATGCCCACACCCACGCCGACGCAGCCGCCGACCCGAGGGCCGAGGCGACCCGAAGCATCATGTCTTACCTGGAAGCCACCAATCTGGGAGCAACGGTCCAGGAGATATCGACGCGCCTGGAAATGGATAGAATGAGTGCTCTTCCGCTCTTGAAGACCCTGGTCAGGGAGGGAAAGGTCGATGAGATACTCGGACGGTACTATGCCGTGAACGTCCAGGGGGGAGACCAGCCTCCGTCGAAGAGCTGAACTCCCGCTCTTCGATCTTCCCGAAATGTTGGTTTTGCCCCGTTCGCATCATTGCATCATCCATCCATTCAGGCCGGTGGGCGTTATTCCGGTGAGGCGTCGATGCGCCGCCGACCACCGGACCGGCCGCCGGAAGAAGGAGGAGAATCGGGATGCTCGACATGAGAATAGTGGCCATCTTGTCTCTCAAGGGCGGGGTGGGCAAAACCACATCCGCGGTGAACATCGCCTGCTGCCTTGCAAACGCCGGAAAGAAAACGCTCCTGGTGGATCTCGATCCATATACCGGGGCAACTTCACACCTGGGAATTCAGCTCGATTCCGCAAGCAGGACGCTCGCGGACGTCCTGTGCGACCCGAACGGCAACGTCTCGGAGGCCGTGTGCGAAACTACCGTCGCGAATCTGTATGTCGCCGTATCGGACGACAGCCTCGCGAGTTGCGAATCGGAACTGGGGGCGGAGGCCGGCAGGGAGAAATTCCTCCTGGAGCGCTTCGCCGGACATGCGGACGAATACGATTACATTGTCATGGATCTTCCCCCCATGTCTCCCTTCCTGATGGTGAACGCGCTCCGAATGGCCCAGGGGGTGCTCGTTCCCTTCCGGACCGCCTACATGGACCTCAAAGTCGCGGAGGACACCGGACGGTTCGTGGAAAAGATCCGGCGCAGGCTGAATTCCGACATCACAATACTGGGCTATTTCGGGACCATGTACAATCAGCGCACAAGGGAGGCCCAAAGGTCGGTGGAAGACATGAGAAGCAGGTACGGTGAGAAGGTTTTCAAGACCATCATTCCCGTCGACACGAGAGTCGCCGAAGCGCCGCGCAGCGGGGTGTCCGCCACGGAGTACGCGCGGTCGTCGGCCGGGGCCAGGGCTTATCGGGAACTGGTGAAGGAGGTGTTCGGTTTTTCGTGAGAGCGCTCGCGCGGAGCAGTTCGAGTCGAACGGCCGATTGACCGTTGACCCTGCATTTTTCTTCTGATAAACTGCTAAATGGCATGTTTATGGAAATATTTATATAACAAAGTCAACAAACTCGAGATCCTGGTCCATTACGGGAAGAACACTGATAAGGACGCCATGAAAACGCCCAACGATGATGCATCCGCATCGAAGAAAAGACAGCCCCGTGGTATCGCCGCTCTCTACGACGAATCCGAGCGAAAGACGATCTTCAAAAAATACGTCATTTTTCTCGGCTGGCTGGAAGTGGCCGTATTCTCCGCATGCTGGCTCTTTCACATGGGGAACCAGGGATACGACAGGTACGGCCCCGTGGAAGCGCCGTTTCCATGGAAATCCTACTTCCTGATCGCATTTCTCGTCCCCGTGGCGGTGACGTTTCTCCTGGGAGTTATAATAGTCGGGTTCAACAAGTACTTCGGCGGAGCCGATGCGCACGAGGAGGGCGAGGCGGACGGCGGAGCCGCTCCGGAGTTCGCCGGCAACAAGTCCGGGAACGTCTACAAGCTCTTCATGATGGTGAACCTTTTCCAGAAGCTCCCGTTTCTGGGCCTTCTCATGCTCCTGGCGCTGGCCGCCGGATTTTTCTACCGGCTTGACGATATCGTGAACTTCGTCGGCACGGTCGGCGAGAAGTCCATCAAGATCATTCTGATTTCCCTGGCGGTCATAGGGGGCGTGGCGGTGGTCTTCGGGCTCATCATGCTCATCATGAACTACAGGCTCCGGAAGCGCTCCATGGAGTACCAGTACCGGAGCGAGGTGGCGGAGCGGTTCGGCCTGATCATCCTCGAGGACAACACGGTGCTCAACAGTGAGGGCAGGCTGCTGGTGCAGGGCAAGAACATGAAGGATACCGTTCCCTTGCTCACCGTCGAACCGGCCGATAACCCCACGGCGGAGGGACGGGAACAGGAAGAGAAACCCGCATCGGCAACGCTCCGGCGTCCGGCGGACTGCGGCAGTACTTCATGAGTGTAAAGCGGAGCGATCCCACGGATCCCTTCCACTCCAAAATCCTGGAATTTATCCGCCTTCATCGGCTGATCACCCCCCAAGACCACATCATCGCCGCAGTTTCAGGAGGGCCGGACTCGGTGGCCCTCCTGCACGCCTTGCACTCCCTGCGGGAAATCCTGAACTGGAAACGGATCACCGTCGCTCATTTCGACCACCGGTTGCGAGGCAGCGCTTCGCAAGAGGACATGGAATTCGTCCGCGCTCTGGCCGAGCGCTGGAAATGCCCCTTCATCTCCGGCGGCGCGGATGTGCGCGGGTACCGCGAGAGCAGCGGCATGTCCCTGGAAATGGCTGCCCGCGACTGTCGACACGCCTTTTTCAGGGAAGCGCTGGCGCAATCCGGAGCACGGAAGCTGGCCCTGGGCCACAACGCGGATGACCAGGCCGAGGAGGTGCTGCTGAGGCTCTTCCGGGGCGCGGGCCCCTCCGGCCTGGCGGGGATGCGCCCCCTCGCCGCCGGCGGCATCGTGCGCCCGCTTCTTTCCGCTTCCCGCGGGGAAATCATGGAATACCTGGAGAGGCAGCGCCTCTCCTTCCGGGTGGATGCCTCCAACCTGGAGCCGTTCTGTCGGCGCAATGCTCTGCGGCTGGAAATATTGCCTCTGCTGGAAAAATATTTCCACTCCCGGGCGGTCGACGCCATATGCCGGCATGCGGAACTGGCGAGGGACGAGGAGTCGTTCTGGGAGGGACGCCTGCAAGCGCTCTGGCCGACCGTCTGCCTGGACGAGGACCGCTCCCGCGTCGTACTGGACATGCAAACTCTGCAGTCGGAAGGCCCCGCCCTCGCGAGACGCATTCTTCGCTTTGCGGTCTCGAAGCTGCAGGGGCACATGCTGGGGTTCTACTCCGTTCATGTGGAACTCGTGCGGACCTGGAGCGCGAAGACGGGCTCGGGAAAAGTTCTGGATCTTCCCGGCGGCTTGCGCGCGCTCAGGGAGGGGCACAATCGCCTGGTCCTCACGACCGCTTCCGCCCTTGCCCCC
>CAYOVG010000040.1:0-28446 GCA_964407285.1 uncultured Syntrophobacteraceae bacterium | reverse complement strand
ATATACTCCTAAGTCTATTGAATTTCAACGGATTCCTGCGGACCAGAATTCTCAAGCAGGATCAGGCGGACCGGCATCTGCTGGTGCTGACGCCGGATTATTTCAACAGCCCGTATTGTACCCACGAGATGGAGCGGGCGCTCGTTCGCGACCCGAAGTTCGAGGACGGCGTCGTTTTGCCCGTACTGCGGGAGACGTGCGACCTTCCGGGCTGTTTCGACGGCTGGAATCCGCCTCTGTATGCGGATCTTCAGGATGATGCCGAACCGGAACCCTGGTCGGCGCTGCTCAGGGAGTGTCAAGCGACCCGGTTGGGTGTGTCCGCGCCCGTGTGGCTCTCCGCGTGCGATCAGGTGGTGCGGAGCCTGCAGCGCGGCGAATCGGTCAATCTCGTCGTTTGCGGCGACGCGAACTGGCGCGCTCTCCTGGACCATATCAAACGTGACCATCTCCCGGAACTTGCCGTGGTGGACCTGGAAGACCCCGATACCACCTCTCGCCGTGGATTGCTGGCGTCCGTCGGCAAGGCGCTCGGAAGCCGGACCCCCTTGGCCGCGGGGACACGGGACCTGGCTGCTTTCAAGGCGTTCTTGGGCGCCTTTTCACGAACGCCCCTCGTTGCCCTCACCCGTTTCGATCTGGCTCCCCACAGGCCTTACTACGATGTGGATCTCTTCGCGACGTTTCGCTACCTGATTATGCCTGAACCCGGCAAAGCTCGCAGGCTCGTGCTGTTGTTCCAGTCTCGAACGCCCTTCGGGGAGCTGCTTCCCCCTGGCCATCCGCTCTCCCATATCGACGTCAAGACGGTCGAACTGAGGGCGGACCGATGACGTCTCTGCCGTTGGACCGGATAACGCTTCGATGGAGTCACCACCGTTCGGCGCTGTGGTGGCTTGCGCTGCTCTATCGAAAGCCGAAGGCATTCGATGATGCCCTCCGCGAGTTGGATCGACGGCGCGCTCTGTATTCGGCCATCTTCCTCCTCCTGCATGCGATGCCGTACATACTGATCATAAGCATCGCTTCCCAGGCGTTGTCGGCCGGTTTGTGGGATTTCCGGTCTCTGAGCGAATTGCACGGCGGTTTCCCGCGGCTGCTGTTCCCATTGGCATGGAACGTTGCGAAAGACATCGCCTTGGTAATCGCCTTGGTAATCGCCTTGGTAATCGCCGGGGTAATCGCCGGAGGAATCGCCTGGGGAATCGCCTGGGGAATCGCCTGGGGAATCGCCTGGGGAATCGCCGGGGGAACCGCCGGGGGAATCGCCGGGGGAATCGCCGGGGGAATCGCATGCCCCATTGCACTGCTCAGAGCATACTACTACCCCTATCAGCTCTTCTTTGTCCGGCCGATCCTTCGAGCATCCTGGTACCCATACCATCCCGTCGCCTGGGACGACATGTGCTCTCTCCCCGCTCCCGGTCTGGACCGATTGCTGGTCGCTTATGCCGAACATGACCCCGCGGCGGGGCGCCGCGAAATCACCCGGCTGATCGATCGCTATCCCAGCCAGCGCATGGCGGCCCTTCGCGCCCAAACGATCCTGATCGCCCGTGAAGCGGGCCGTGAAAAGGACCTGCGCCGCCTGGACGGCATTGTCGCCCACCTGCCCGAAGGGGAAGATGGTTTTCCGGCCTGGACGGCCCGGGTGCGTGACCTGATCGGGGAGATATGCGGGCTTCAGTTGCGCCTGGACGTTCTGGATCGCGCTTTTCTGCGAGAACCCACAGCCGCGTTGCTCTGCAAGACGATCGAGCAATTCCGGAGTCAGGTCGCCGGGTTCCCGGAACCGCTCGCCACGGAATTTCGCCGGGCCGCCGGCAACTGGCTTGCTGTTGCGCAGGAACAATACCGGAAGGTCCTCGCTGTCGTGACGAGAGAGCCGTCCCCCCAGGTATTTCGCGCGGGTGATCCCGTGGACCGCGGGAAGGAAGCCTTTGTCCCGCGTGACGGCGTCCTTGGCGGGCTCGATCGGCAGTTGAGTCTTGCCGCGGGTTGCCCCGGAATTATCCTCTACGGAAGGCGGCGCATGGGCAAATCGACCATCCTGATGAACCTGGACGCCTTTCTGCCCACATCGGTGCGCGCCAGGGTGATCTCCATGCAGAATCCGGATGCATTCACTTCGCAGTCCATGCTTCTGAAGACCATTATGGGGTCATTGACTTCTCCATGGCCGTCAATGGATCATTCCATCCGGGAAAATCCCACACTCCGTGATTTCATCCTGTTGTTCGAAACCTGCAACAGGCGGCTGGAAGAAGAAGGGAACCGGCTCCTGCTGGCGGTGGACGAATATGAGAACCTGGACCGGAAGATCGGGGAGGGGGTTTTCAACGAGGATTTGTTGGCGACTCTGAGGGAGTGCATCCAGTTCCATCGCTCCATAACCTGGATCTTTGTGGGCAGCCATGAAATCAGCGAACTGACGCACGCGCCCTGGCCCTCCTATCTGATCAGCGCGCGCACTCTGGAAGTCCCTCCGTTCACGGAGGCCGAGACCCGCATCCTGCTCACGGAGCCGCTACGTCATTCGCCCCTCTGGGAACGGGACGACCCGAAGCGCCCCCGGTTCGATTCCTTGTTTTGGGGGAATGGCGGCATCGAGCGTATCCATGGCGAGGCGGGAGGCTGGCCCCACCTGGTGCAACTCATCGCCGAAAATGTCGTGGATCTGTGCAATGACCGGGGACGGGAGAGAGCGGACGCGGGCTTGCTCGGAGACGCCATCGGTAAGGCGGTAGTGTCGGGAGACGCCGTGCTCCGGCAGTTGCTGCACGGCGAATCAAGCCGGGAGGAGTGGGATTACCTGCGTGGTTTTCGCAGCCGGGACACTCAGCCCATTCCCTATGATGAGGAAGTCGTCTACCAGGGACTTCGCCGTCGTTTGCTCGTGGAAGAGGCAGGCCGGGGAGAGTGGAAATTGCGGGTCCCCCTGCTGCGGCGTTGGCTGCGGGAGCGTGGGTGAGGGGGGAATTTTGTTTGCCTGGAGCGGGTGGATGGATTTGAGTGGATGGAGTTGACTGGAATGGATTGGGGGGGCTTGGGGGGCATCGGGATGCCCCCGTAATGACGCAACCAATCCGGTGGTGGAGTGCTTTGTGCGGTCGCGGCCGCCGGCCGCGACCGGACTGTCGCAATGCAACAGGTCGCGGCTGAAAGCCGAAGCCGCGCGAAGCGCCCGGTCGGGATTCCCGGCATTGGCTTCGCAACTGCAAATCCATGTGCTTACCGCCGGCTTGAAGCCGATGGGGCTTCGTCCCCGCCACCCCTGACCGATGAAGACGAAACCCCGCCCTACCGTTACCCCTTGCGGACCCTTACGTCAACGCCAACGCGCGGGATCGCGGGAACAAGGTCTCCCGCCCGCGCGGGGGCGGGTCGCATGCAAATTGCAGCGCACGCTCCGGCCAAGGTCTCCCGCCCGCGCGGGGGCGGGCTTCGCGGGGGTGGCGTTGAATCAACGACATTGCCTCTCATCCTCCCCACGGCATTGTGGAGTACACATCCGAGAGCTTATCCCTGTACTCCCTGAAAAACTGCTCGTGCGCCTTCTCCCATGCGGAGAGCGTGAGAAAAGCGTCTTTTGCCCGGCCTTCCGTCTGCATGGCGGCCCGCTCGTAGAATTCGCTGAGGTCCTTCTCGATGAGCCATGCGGTATTGAATACCGTAACGTCGGGAATCATGGAGCCGTCGATGCACCGCTGCAGGAATTCGGACCGGGCCCTTTCGTCGAAGTAGTTGGTCGGCTGGAGAGCGATGTTCTCGAGTTCGGAAGGATCGACCTCCTTGCCGGCCTTCAAGCCGGCCAGGATCTGCTTCACGAATTCTATGTGTTTCTCCTCCTCCGCAATCAGGCGCTTGAACGCGCCGACCGCCGCGCCGACTCCCATCCTCTGAATCGAATGCTCGAAGAAGCTCTTTCCCGTTTCCTCCTGGTTGAGCGCATACTCGAAGACTTTGATGAGATTTCCATGTTCCGTCATATTCCGTATCCTCCATCCCTTCTTCCGGTCCCGCTCCGGTTTCGCTTCATCCCGAACGCAACCGGACCCGTCCGGGCCGACACTCGCATCATAATATCAGACATGTCATCCGACACTCATACCTTCTCCATCGGCGTCCAGTACAGGTGCTGGTTGATCGAATCCATCGAAACCTTTATCTGGTTCTTCGGCGTTCGGATGAATTCGAGCGCTCCGCCTTCGATGAGCCTGTTAACCTCCGTCCATGGGCATCCGAGCAATTCTGCCGCATACGACACGGGCACATACCAACGAACCTGCTCTCCCATTGTCCCCTCCCCTCCGTAAATGGTTGCAGAACTCGCTTGCATTCATTTCATTGCCGGCAGTCGAACCCGAGACCCGCGCTCAATCCCGCAAACCTCCCCGGACCGCAGCCTTTCCCCTCGTAACCGGCCGCTTCTGCCGCCCCTCATACGGCATGCCGTGTGGTCGTGATCTTCGCGGTCTGCCGTCCCATGTCCCATAATCGGGAACGGCCCAACGCGCTCTTCATATGCGAAAATGAGCCTGCAACACTTCGAAACCATTATCCCTTGTCGAACGTGGTATCTCCACTGCACGAAGTCACATATGGTCTGACTGCAATTCAAAGTTCTAAGTTAAGTGTTGCATACATTATGCCATTGTGTCAATGGAAATGCGATCTTCCGGGAACGACAACAATTGCGGACAGTTGTATGAAAGGAATGGCGGCGGAGCGGTAGACGACGATCCCGTGATGTGGCGGGAATCCAAGAAATCCATGGAAGGTATTCCATTTTGGCAGGACTGCGGTCTCGAATGCCTTGGGTTCACAGAGGTGCAATGCAGTATGCCGTTTTGGGATATTCCATTTTGGGCCATGGTTCATGGACCGTAACCTTGAGGCAACGCTCGAGAGGACTCGTCGCCATTCCCCCGCCGGCGGGAACCCGGGCTGTTCAAGGTTCTCCGGCCCCCGCCGGCGCGGGGGCGACCCAAGGCGTTGAGCACGTGCAACTGGTCGGCGCCAGGCCCCGCGCCGGCGCGGGGGCAATCCTCTTAAGTGTTGCCCTGTCTTGGACCATGCCCCTTCCGGATCTGGATTCGCCGCCCCTGGCCCCACGGCGTCGTCCTCGCCGCTCTCCGGAGTCCTGTCCTTCAGGATTCGGGATTTGCCGCTCGAGCCGCCCGGATCTCCGGTCGCGGGCGGCCGCAGCCCGGAACATGCCTCCCATCAAATCGGCCTTTATTCTTGAAGAAGATATATGTTACATTGGGTTCGCTGCAATTTGATTCAGTGTTTTCACAACCGCCGGATTGCCGGGCCGTCCATGGTCTGTTCCTTGCATCACATCAAGGCCTGGATGGTATCCCCCGGCCCGTTCGCCGTCATTTTCGAGGCTTCAGCCCGTACCCGGCCCGTATCCGCGCGGGTGCGCGTCGAAAGCCGGGTCATGCCTGTAGAACTCGGAGGCGTCAATTTCATGGAGGAAAATGACAAGAGATGAGAGCACATGTCCTCGTTACAGGAGGTGCGGGTTACCTCGGTTCGGTCCTGTGTGAGCACCTTACGGGCGCAGGGTACCAGGTTACGGTCATTGACAATCTCATGTTCGGACAGCACAGCCTTTTTCACCTTTGCGCCGTTCCCGGCTTCGATTTCGTCCACGGCGACGTGCGTGACGAGCGGATCATGCGGGAACTGGTGTCGAAGGCGGATATCATCATTCCTCTCGCCGCGCTCGTAGGGGCGCCGGCATGCAGTCGCAATCCCTGGGACGCCCAAGAAGTCAACCTCGAAGCCATTCGCATGATAAACCGCCTGCGCGGCCCCCGGCAGCTCGTCGTCTACCCCACGACCAACAGCGGCTATGGAAGCAAATCGGGCAGCGTCTACTGCACGGAGGAAACCCCTCTCGAACCCATTTCCCTGTACGGCCGGACCAAGGTCCAGGCCGAACGGGAACTGCTGGACAGTCCCGCGGCCATTACGCTTCGCCTCGCCACCGTCTTCGGAATGTCGCCCCGGATGCGCCTCGATCTCCTCGTCAACCATTTCACCTACGCCGCCGTCAAGGACGGCTACCTGGTGATCTTTGAAAAAGATTTCAAGCGCAATTACATCCACATACGAGATGTGGCGGATTGCTTCCTCCACTGCATCGCGAATGCGGACAGCATGGTGGGGCGGCCGTACAATGCCGGTCTCGATGCGGCCAACCTCTCCAAGGAGGAACTCGCCCTCAAGATAAAGGAGTACGTGCCCGAGTTCTACATCCACTTCGCCCGGATCGGCTCCGACCCGGATAAGCGCAACTACATCGTTTCCAACCAGAGGCTGCGTGAAGCGGGCTTCGAGGCCAAACGGTCCCTGGACGATGGCGTCAGGGAGTTGCTGAAAGGGTATCGCATGCTGGGACGCGCGCCGCTGAAGAACGTGTGAAACGCGTGATGTGACCAGGTTGAAGCGAAAATGAAGATGTATCGATGTATTCCGGAGCGGTAACGATGACGTGCGACATGGAATTGGAATCCGTAAACGCGCTTATCCTCGCGGGCGGGTTGGGGACGCGGCTGCGTTCCGCCGTGCCGGACCGTCCCAAGGTCCTGGCCGAAGTCCGCGGACGGCCGTTCCTGAGTTACCTGCTGGACCGGCTGCATTCCTTCGGAATCACGCGGACCGTCCTGTGCACGGGCTACCTTGGAGAGCGGATTCGCGAGGCCTACGGGGATACGTATGCCGCCTGCCGGGGCGGCGCAGGCCTCGACCGCGTTATGCGGCTCGTCCACTCGCGGGAGGAATCGCCGCTCGGCACGGCCGGGGCGATACGGCATGCGCTTCCGTTCATCGCTTCGGACCCCGTGCTGGTGATAAACGGCGATTCCTTCCACGATGCGGACTTGCGGCTGTTCCTCGCCCGCTATCGTGCGAGGGGGGCGAAAGCGGGCGTTCTTCTCGCCGGTGTCCCGGATACGTCCCGCTACGGACGCGTCGAGACCAACGACGACGAAACCGTTTCCGCCTTTGTGGAAAAGGGCGGCGACAGCGGCCCGGGCTGGATAAACGCGGGGATATACATCATCGGCCGGGACTTGGTGGCGCAGGTCCCGGCCGGGACCGCCGTATCGCTCGAAAAGGAAGTGTTTCCGGGCTGGATCGGCCACGGGCTCTACGGCTTCCGAAGCGAAGGCCGTTTCATTGATATCGGGACCCCCGAATCCTACAGGGAGGCGGAGGAGTTTTTCGGTCCGTAATCCCGGGGTCCCGCGATCGGCGAACCGCCGGTTCGCTTCTCCTGTCAGGAAGCTTTGCCGGCATGAAAATTTCACGAAAAGACGCTCTCGTCCGATAAGGTGAATACGGGACCTTCAACACGACGAATCCACATATCGAGGCGCGCCGGCCGACGTGGACCTTCCATGGACCCATATGCCGCGGAGAGGATGCAATGATAGTCAGCAGAACACCTTACCGCATTTCTTTTTTCGGAGGCGGGACGGATTATCCCGCGTGGTATCGCAATCACGGCGGTTCCGTGCTGGCGACCACCATCGATAAGTATTGCTATCTTACGTGCAGGTATCTGCCTCCTTTCTTCGAGCACAAAATACGGCTCGTCTACTCCAGGATCGAAAACTGCCGGACGGCCGAGGAAATCGAGCACCCGGCGGTCCGGGAGGTCATTCGCTACCTGGGGATCAACCGGGGCCTGGAAATCCACCACGACGGCGATCTGCCGGCCCGCAGCGGGATGGGTTCCAGTTCTTCCTTCACCGTCGGGTTGCTGCACGCGCTCCTCGCTCTCACGGGCAAAATGCCCAGCAAGCGCCAACTGGCCATGCAAAGCATCGAAATCGAGCAGGACATCCTCCGGGAGACGGTGGGGTCCCAGGACCAGGTTTCGGCCGCTTACGGCGGTTTCAACCACATCCTCTTCCATCCCAACGGAGAGATTTCCGTCAGGCCGATTACGATTTCCAGGGACCGCGTCCGGGAACTCAACTCGCACCTCATGCTGTTCTACACGGGAATAAAACGTACGGCGTCCAACATTGCCGACAGCTACGTGAACGGGATCGATTCGAAGAAACGGCAGTTGCGCATCATGAAGGACCTGGTGGAGGAGAGCATTTCCGTGCTGAGCAGCCAGGACGTCATGATCTTTGGGGAATTGCTGCACGAAGCGTGGTGCGCCAAACGCAGCCTCAGTTCCAAGGTGACCAACAGCGAGGTGGATGCGATCTACGAGGAGGCGCAGGCGGCGGGCGCCGTCGGCGGAAAGCTGACGGGGGCGGGCGGAGGCGGCTTTCTCCTGCTGTTCGTCCCGCCTGCGAAGCGGAAGATCGTCAGGGAAAGGCTCAATAAACTGATTTACGTGCCCTTCCGGTTCGAATTCGCGGGAAGCCAGATCGTCTTCTTCGATCCGCAGGAGGACTTCTCCATGCTGGAGGAGGAACGTTCGAGACAATGCATTGACACATTCCGGGAATTGAGTTCCATAGTTCCCTGAAAGCCCCTCAAGCCGGCAGCATCGGGGGCGGGGGTGAATAAGCAGGAGAAAACCGACGGATGAAGAAAAAACTTCGCGTCCCTTTCGGGACGATTTCCATTCCCGGCCGCTCCAGGGTCCTCATCGATGAAGCCCTGGATGCGGGCAGGGTGTCGAGCGGCAAGCTGGTCCGCCTGTTCGAGGAAAAATTTGCGGAACTGCAGGGGACGAAAGAAGCCGTGGCGGTAAGCACCGGTACGGACGCGGATGCGCTGGCTCTCGCCGTGTTGCATGACTACGGGGCCAAATGCGGCGACCAGGTGATCGTGCCCGCCCTCTCCTTTGTGGCGACCGGGCATGCGGTAATCCACGCCGGCTTCGAACCCCTGTTCGTGGACATCGACAGGGAAACCCTCAATATCGATGCGAGCGCGATTGAAGCGGTCATGTCGGACAGGGTGAAGGCGATCATGCCGGTGCACCTCATGGGCAAGCCCGCCGACATGGACCCGATCATGGATATCGCGAAGCGGCGCGCGGTCCATGTGATCGAGGACGCCGCCGAGGCCCACGGCGCTCTGTACAAAGGAAAGCAGGTGGGGTCGATCGGGGACATGGGGGCCTTCAGCCTCTACGTCGCCCACATCATCACCACCATAGAAGGGGGGATCGTCACCACCAACGATGAAGGCTATGCCGAGGTGCTGCGGTCGCTGCGCGCTCACGGGCGCGCCTGCAAGTGTGGACAGTGCGCGCTCAACATGGGAGCATCCTACTGCCCCCGAAGGTTCCGGGGAGACGACGGCGAGGACATCCGGTTCCAGTTCGAGCGCATCGGGTACTCGAGCAAAATGAACGAACTGGAAGCCGCGATCGGCCTGGGGAACATCGAAATCTACGACGAAATCCTCGAGAAGCGCCGCCTCAACCTCCTGTACGTCCTCAGCCGGTTCTCCCGGTTCAGTCCGTATCTTTCGACCATCAGGGAAGCACCCGAGGAGAGGATAGGCCCTCACGCCATTCCCATGATCGTGCGGGAGGAAGCGTCCTTCACCCGCAATCAACTGGCGGGCTACCTGGAGCAGCACGGCATCGAGACGCGCACGCTCTTCGCCTCCATGCCGACCCAATGCCCCGGGTTCGCCTACCTGGGATACCGGGAAGGCCGGTTCCCCAACGCCGAATTCATGGGCAGGAACGGCTTGCACATAGGGGTCCACCAGGATCTCGGGCTGGAAGAGATGGACTATGTGTTGGAAGTAATAGAGGAATTTCTCGAGAAGCACCAAAAATAAACCCAGGAATCCCGTACCCCCGGAACTCCTCGATCACGGAATCCCGGAATCGCGGGAATGCGGGAAGGATAAGGTTTTGCCGTATGAGCCTCCTTGACAGGGAACCCGGATTGGAATGTTCGCCCGATGACGGCCCCTTTTCTCTCCATGCGCGGCTGTACCGGTCTCTCTACAGGATCAGGCGCGTCGAGGAATGGATCGCCCGGGTCTACCCGACCGACAAGATCAAGAGCCCCGTGCATCTCTCCATAGGGCAGGAAGCCGTTTCGGTCGGGGTGTGCGAGGCGCTGAGAGCCGACGATGTCGTGTTCGGCACCTATCGGGGGCACGCCCTGTATCTTGCCGCACATGGCGATCTTCGCGCCATGATCGCGGAACTCTACGGCAAGGCCGGCGGATGCGCGGGAGGGAAGGGCGGCTCGATGCACCTCGTGAATGTCGAGCGCGGCGTCATGGGAACGACGGCGATCGTGGCAAGCCATATACCCAACGCCGTGGGCTACGCCTATGCCATGAAGTACGGGCGGAAAGACCGCATAACAGCGTGCTTTTTCGGCGACGGCGCGGTGGATGAAGGGGTGTTCTCCGAAAGCGTCAACTTCGCGGCCATCAAGAAGCTCCCCATTCTCTTCATTTGCGAAAACAACCGCTACGCCATCCACTCCCATCAACTGGCGCGCCGGCCCGCGGACAACCTGGTCGAAAGGGTGCGCGCCTACGGTATCGCCGCCGAGCGGATCGAGGACAACGACGTGCTCGAAATTCACGACAGGGTCGGCCTTGCCGCGCGACTTATCCGCGAAAAACAGACCGGACCGCGCTTCCTGGAATGCATGACCTACAGGTGGATGGAACACGTGGGACCGCTGGAGGATTTTCACCTCGGGTACCGCTGCCGGTCGGAAGCTCAACCCTGGATGGAATGCGACCAGGTGAAGCGCATGGCCGACATGATTTCGCCGGCGCTGCGCCGGGAAATCGAGGAGAGCGTCGAGCGGGAGATCGAGGATGCTTTCGAATTCGCCGAGGCGAGTCCCTTTCCCGACGCATCTCAACTCTTCACCGATGTCTATAAGGAATGCGATCCATGGAACGTTCCCTGACCTTTACCGAGGCTATCCGCGAAGCGACCCGCCAGGAGATGGAGCGCGATCCTTCCGTCGTCGTCCTCGGCCTGGGGGTTGACGATCCGAAGGCGATCCTGGGGACCACCAGGGGGCTCGCCGAACAGTTCGGCGGCGAGCGGGTTTTCGACACGCCTCTCTCCGAGGACGCCATGACCGGCGCGGCCGTTGGCATGGCCCTGGCGGGGATGCGGCCGATCCACGTGCATATGCGGATGGATTTCCTGATGCTGGCGATGAACCAGTTGGTGAACGTCGCGGCGAAGACCTGCTACATGTACGGGGGATGCGAGCACGTACCGATCGTCGTGCGGTCGATCATCGGCAAGAGCTGGGGGCAGGGGGCGCAGCATTCCCAGGCGTTCTATCCGTTCTTCATGCACGTGCCGGGACTCAAGGTGGTCGCGCCGTCCACGCCCTACGACGCCAAGGGGTGCCTCATCGCGGCCATTCGCGACGACAATCCGGTGATCTACGTGGAGCACCGGCTTTTGCACTTCCAGGAGGGGCCCGTGCCGGAGGACGCCTATGCCGTCGCGCCCGGCCGGGCGCGCGTGACGGCGGAAGGCGACGACGTAACGCTCGTCGGGATTTCCTACATGGCGCTCGAGTGCCTCCGGGCGCGGCATTATCTGGAAGATGCGGGCATCGGGGCGGAAGTCGTCGATCCCATCTGGCTGAGCCCCCTGGACACGGACACCATCTGCCGGTCCGTCGAGAAGACGGGCAGGCTCTGTGTCGTGGACAACGCGTGGACGACATGCGGGGCCGGCGCGGAGATCGTCGCCCGGATCGTGGAGCGGCTCCAGGGAGTGCGGGACGTAAGAGTTCACCGGATGGGGTTTGCGCCGGTCACGTGCCCCACGACGCCCTCCCTGGAGGACCTTTTCTATCCCAATGCGCGCACCATAGCTTCGGCGGCCCATGCGATGGTGCGCGGGAGGGAGCCGGAATGGATGCCGCGGGAACGGCCGGACCTCAAAGCGGTCGCCTTCAAAGGACCTTTTTAAACGCATCGACCGCGAAAAACGCGAAAACACACGAAAGAACCCTCTTCTTGTTTTCGTGATTTTCGTGTCTTTCGTGGTCGAAAGGGGAGAGATGCATCTTGGAGAGCAGTGAAAAGAGGGAGTTTGGACGCGTTCTCATCACCGGCATCGGCGGCTCCGGCGGGAGCTACCTGGCCGAGTACATCGTCGAGAACCATCCGGCCGTCGAAGTCTTCGGCCTGTCCAGGTGGCACAGCGTGGCCCGGGACAACCTCTTCAATGTCTCCGGCAAGGTCAAGGTGTACGAATCCGACCTGGAGGACTTCCCGTCCGTGCTGGCCGCCCTTCGGGAGGTCCGGCCGGACGCCGTCTTCCACTTGGCGGCGCACGCCAACGTTCGCGCATCCTTTATCACTCCCACGTCCGTTATGGCCAACAACGTCACCGGCACGCTCAACCTGCTGGAGGCGATACGGATGGCGGACATAAATCCCGTGATCCAGTTGTGCAGCACTTCCGAAGTGTACGGCCAGGTGGACCCGAAGGATGTTCCCATTCGGGAGGACGCTCCCCTGCGGCCGGTAAGCCCGTACGCGGTCTCCAAGACGACGCAGGACCTCCTGGGGTTCAGCTACTTCGTGAGCTACAAAATGCCGATCGTGCGCACCCGCATGTTCGCCTACCTCAACCCGAGGCGCACGGACCTGTTCGCCACTTCGTTCGCCCGCCAGGTGGCGAGGGTGGAAGCGGGGCTGCAGGATGAGATCGTCCACGGGAACCTGGATTCGGTGCGCACCATCATAGACGTTCGCGACGCCATGCGGGCTTACTGGATGGCTCTCCTCCACTGCCGGCCCGGTGAAGCGTACAACATCGGGGGAACCACCACGGTCACCGTGGGCGAGGTGCTGGAGCGGTTGATACGGATGGCGTCGAGGCCCATTCCCACCCGCATTGACCCCGCGCTGCTGCGTCCCGCCGATGTCACGCTGCAGGTCCCCGATGTGAGCAAATTCATCGCCGCAACGGGATGGAAGCCCGAATACGCGTTCGACGAGAGCCTGGAGCACCTGCTCGGTTACTGGCGGGAGCGGGTTAAGAGCGATACTCACGGATGAACCGTATTTCTTGAGGATGAATCGTAGCTTGGACTTTTCGGGTTGCGGGCTTCGGGTTGCGGGTTGCGGGTTGCGGGTTGCGCGTTGCGGGTTTCGAGTTGCGGGGTTCGGGTTGTGGGTTGTGGGTTGTGGGTTGTGGGTTGTGGGTTGTGGATTGTGGGTTGCGGGGTTCGGGGTTACGGGTTTGAGACCCGTGGTCGTGTACGAATTGTAGCCTGGCCCCTTGTGGGCGTTCTTTAGGAAGGAGTCTCCGGGATGTACCAGGGAAAGAAGGTGCTTGTTGCGGGCGGGACCGGCCTGATCGGGACGCCGCTGGTGAGGATGCTTCTGGAGCGGGGGGCCGCGGTGCGCATCGTGTCCCTGGATTCCCCGTCCCTTGCTCGCCCCGAAGCCGAGTTCGTCAGGGGAAACCTGATGGACTGGGGGTTTTGCAGGAAAGTCGTGAAGGGGATGGACTACGTGTTCAACCTGGCCGGAACGAAGGGGGCGGTTTCGACCGGAGTCGCCAAGGCCGCCGGTTTCCTCGTTCCGCATCTCGTCTTCAATACGTTCCTCATGGAAGCGGCCAGGACCGCGGACGTGGAAAGATACCTCTACACGAGCACCATAGGGATCTATCCTCCATCCAATGAACCCAAGAAGGAGGAAATCGGCTGGGACGGTCCGCCCCACCATACCAACCTCTACGCAGGCTGGGCGAAGAGGATCGGAGAACTGCAGGCGGAGAGCTACAAGGTGGAATTCGGCTGGAGCAGTATCGCAATCGTGCGGCCCGCGAACACCTATGGACCCAACGACAGCTTCGATCCCTACTCCGCCATGGTCGTGCCCTCCCTGGTCCGGCGGGCGGTCGAGGGGGAGGACCCCTTCGTCGTCTGGGGGAGCGGGTCGGCGGTGAGGGACTTCGTCTACACCGACGATGTCGCGGAGGGCATGCTGCTCGCCCTGGAGAAGGCCGCCGATTGTACTCCCCTCAATCTCGGCGCCGGGTACGGCGTGAGCATCAGGGAGCTCGTCGATGTCATTTCCTCCCACATCCCGGGGTTGAACGTCCGGTGGGACACGTCGAAACCGGAAGGGGAGGCCGTCCGGGTGCTCGATATCACCCTCGCCAGGGAGAAGATCGGCTACAATCCGAAGGTTTCCCTCCACGACGGCATCGGCGAAACGATAGAGTGGTACCGGGAGAACAGGGGCAAAATGCCCGAACACTACAACGTCTTCCACGAAAAGTCCCTGATACCCTGAAAAAGGACGGACGGCGGACGAACGGAGGGCAGGAACCGACTCCTATGAAAAAAATCGGCGGCGACGACGGCAGGATCAGGGTCGGACTGGTTCAGATCAACAACAGCTTTTCCGGCCAGAACTATTTTCCGTACTCGATCGGTGTCCTCCAGGCGTACGCCCTGGAGCATCTGAGGGAACCCGACAGGTTCGACTTCATGCCGGCGATCTACAAGAGGATGCCGGTGGAGAGCATCCTGCCGATGCTGCGCGATGCCGATGCGGTATTCTTCAGCACTTACCTCTGGAATGCGAGGATCTCGCTCGAAGTCGCCAGGCGGCTCAAGGAGGAAAAACCCGGGTTGCTGGTCGTCTTCGGAGGTCCGCAGGTCCCGAACCGGGTGGAGCCGTTCCTGCGGGCGAACCCCTTCGTGGATATCGCCTGCCATGGCGAAGGGGAGGTCCCCTTCCTGTCCATCCTGGAACATTGCGCGACCGGCGACTGGGAGGAGATTCCTTCCATCGGTTATCTCGACGGGCGAGGGATGCTGGTCCGTAATCCCGGACGCCCGAGGATCTCCAACCTGGACGAGGCCCCTTCGCCATACCTGGAAGGGCTCTTCGATCCCCTGGTGCGGGCCAACCCCGGCGAGGTCTGGCTCGGACTCCTGGAAACCAACAGGGGATGTCCTTTCTCGTGCACCTTCTGCGACTGGGGGTCCGCAACGCGCAGCACCGTCTATCCGAGAGACCTGGACGCGATCTTCGGAGAAATCGACTGGTTCAGCGAACACAAGGTCGAATTCGTCTTTTGCTGCGACGCCAATTTCGGGATTCTCAAGCGTGACCTGGAAATCGTGGCCCGCTTCGCGGAGAACAAGAAAAAATACGGCTATCCCGAAGCCTTTTCCGTTCAGAACACGAAGAACTCCACCGATCATTCCTTCAGGATTCAGAAGGCCCTCTCCGACGCCCGCATGAACAAGGGCGTCACCCTCTCCCTGCAGTCCACCCACAGGGATACCCTCAAGGCGGTGAAGCGTCAAAACATCTCGCTGAAGGCCTTCAACGACCTCCAGCACAGCCTTACGGCCGAGGGCATCGAAACCTACACGGACCTCATCCTGGGACTTCCCCGGGAAACCTACGAGACCTTCAAGGACGGCGTGTCTTCCGTCATCGAAAACGGCCAGCACGGCAGAATACAGTTCAACAACCTGACGCTGCTGCCGAACACGGAAATGGCCGATCCGGAGTACGTCCGCAAGTACGGGATCGTCACCAGGGAAACCGGCATCATCAATATCCACGGCAGCCTGGCCGATGTGGAGGAAATCCGGGAAACCCAGGACCTTGTGGTCGCCACGAACTCCATGCCCGAGGAGGACTGGATCAAAACCAGGGTCTTCAGTTGGATGACGGCATTCCTGCATTTCGACAAGGTGCTCCAGGTTCCGCTGATTCTGCTGCACAAGACCTGCGCGCTCGGGTTTCGCGATATGATCGAATTCTTCACGGACGAGGCCAAGTCGCCGATCCTGTCGGAGATCCGGTCCGCCTTTGAGGCAAAAGCGCGGGACATTCAAAACGGAGGCGCGGAATACTGCGAATCCCGGAAGTGGCTCAATATCTGGTGGCCCGCCGACGAACTAGCCCTCATAGAACTGTGCGCTCGGGAGGGCCGCCTGGAGGAATTCTACAGCGAGGCCGAACGGGCGCTTGCGGAGCTTCTTGAAAAGAAATCCCTGGTCCTGCCGGAAGGACTGATGTCGGAGGCGGTGCTCCTCAACAGGAGTCTCATCAGGCTTCCCTTCGTCGAAGAGGATATCCGTCTGAAGCTGTCGTACAACATATGGGATGTCTACAGGGCCGAAATCCGGGGGACGTCCGTCCCGCTCGAGAGGGAGGATACCGTCTACAGGGTGGACAGGAGCACGCTCACATGGTCCTCCTGGGAGGACTGGTGCAGGGAGGTGATATGGTACGGGAATAAGAAGGGATTGTACCTCTATTCCTGTGAGCGGGTGTGAGATCGAACCATTTCGCGGGTGGTGGTCCGGACTCCGTTCACTCCACAACCACCGGGCGATTACCTGATAACGGCGAGAATGATGGATGAGAATTCTAACCAGCGGCGCTCTCAGCGGAATCGGCAAGTTCATTCATGAAAGGTTGCAGGGGTTTGCGCTGACCAGGACAACGTCTCCCCGGGAGTTGCGGGAGGTCCGGGACAGGGGCGTCGATGTGATCGTGCACTGCGCCTTCAATTCCATGAAGGATGTCGATTCGAACAGCCTCCACGGCTATTTCGAGGACAACGTTCTGCTGACGCGGGAACTGGCGTCCATGCCTCACGGAAAATTCGTTTTCTTCTCGACGGTGGACCTCTATCCGAGGGACGGTCGAATCCACGTGGAAGACCAGGTCCTGCCCCTCGAAAACGTCACGGGGATCTACGCCCTGACCAAGCTGATCTCCGAATCCATCGTTCGGGAGAAGTGCCCCGATCACCTGATCCTCAGGCCGACGACCATGCTGGGGCCGTCCATGAGGCGCAATACGCTTCTGAGGATCTTGTCCGGGGAGACCGGTCCCCTTTATCTTTCCGGAGATTCGCGGTTTAACTACGTTTCCTATTCCGATATACTGGATTTCATAGTCTTTTCGATCCACCGTGATGTGAGGGGGACTTTCAATATCGCCTCTTCGGAGAGCATCATGCTCTCCGATGCGGCCGCTGTGACGGGCCGCGAGGTCGTGTTCGGCAGCCGCGTGTATGACGTGGGCGACGTATCCAACCGCAAGGTGGCGTCGCACTTTCCCGCTTTCGACAAGACGAGCGAAACGGTTCTGAACGAGTTCATCCGGGAGTGGAGGAATGGTTAAAAAGAGGGTCCTCGTGCTGGGGGCCACCGGATTCATCGGCCGCAATATTGCGGAGGCGTTCCTGGAGAGAGACGATATGGAGGTCCGGGGGACCTTCCACAGTTCAACTCCCTGGGCGCATCCGGAAATGGAAATGGTTCGCGTGGACCTCACCGACCGCGAACAGGTGAACCGTATCGTCGAGGGAGCCGACATCATCGTACAGGCGGCGGCGACCACCTCGGGGGCCCGCGAGATTATCGGGAAACCCTACTGCCACGTTACGGACAACGCCGTCATGAACTCGCTCGTTTTCAGGGCGGCTTTCGACCACGGCGTGTCACACGTGGTGTTCTTCAGTTGCTCCGTCATGTACCGGTCTTCCGACGCGCCGGTGAAGGAAACCGACTTCGATCCGAACGTCGAGATGTATCCCCCCTATTTCGGGGTGGGGTGGACGAAGGTCTACATCGAGAAAATGTGCGAGTTCTATTCCCGCATCGGCGATACGAAGTACAGCGTGCTCAGGCATTCCAACATCTATGGGCCCCACGACAAGTACGACCTGGAGCGGTCCCATGTCTTCGGCGCGACGGTGACCAAGGTCATGACCGCTCCGGAAGGCGGGAAGATAACCGTATGGGGAGACGGACGGGAGAAGAGGGACCTGCTCTACGTGTCCGACCTGGTGGAAGCGGTTTCCCTGTGCGTCGAGAGGCAGGAATCCCGGTTCGACCTGTACAACATCGGGTACGGGAGCGCCGTTGCCGTCAACGACCTCGTCGGGAGGATCATCGCTGTTTCCGGCAGGACAGTCACTGTCGGGAACGATCCTTCGAAGCCGACGCTCAAGGTGAGCCTGAGCCTGGATGCGTCCAGGGCGAAAGAGCGGCTGGGTTGGGTCCCCGTGACCGCCCTCGATGAGGGTATCAAGAAAACGATTGAGTGGTATGCATCGCGGTTGCCGCTTGAGGAAAAGACATGAAGGTTCTTCTGCTGGGGTTGGGAAACGTTCCCGCACGGTTCAAGCTGCTCTCCAACCACTGTGATAATTTCGTGGAACGGTATATGGCCGGGCATGAGATCATCACGTTCGGGTACAATGATGGAGTAGACATAACCATAACGCCCGAGGACGATTTCCAGGTCGTCATCGACAGGCTTCCTCCCGGCTGGGAGCCCGACTTCTGTATGCTGTGGGAAACGGAGTGGAACCTTTTGCCTCCAGGCGTCGAACACGCGCCGTTTCCCACCGTGGGCTTCATCTACGACTGGGACTACGACCTCCCGCTCGCCAAGGCGATCATAGAGGCGACGGACCTCGTCATAACCCCTTCGACCTACGATGAGGAAGCGCTCAGGGCCATGGGGGCGCGCAATGTGAAGGCGTTTCACTTCGCCGTGGTTATGGAGGAGTTCGTGGACCCCGCTCCCGGTCCGATTGCGGGCAGGAAATACGATGTCCTCTATACCACCTGGTTCAACGACTCCGTGCAGCCGGAGCGGTTCAGGTGGATTTCGAAACTGGCTTCTCTTTCCGAAAAATACGTCGTCAACATACGGGAACCGGTCGACAGCTACACCGATTATATCGACCTGCTTCGGCAATCCAAGTTGGTGATATGTTACCATCGATTCGGAGCCTTGAATTGCCGCGCTTTCGAGGCGGCGGCTCAAGGGGCCGTTCCGATCGATTCCGGGGCCGAGGCCGGGAAGTTTTTCATACCCGACGCTGAATATGTGGCGGTCACGGAGGAAAACCTGGTCGGGCGGATCGACCGGTTCTTGAGCGATCCGCATGCGCTGGAGCGGATGTCCAGGCGAATATACGATAAGGTGGCGAATCGCTATACGTCCAGGAAACGCTTCATCGAACTCATGGAGTTCATCTACGGACAGGTGAAGGGGAATGGGAGCGCGGTCGCGGCAACCAGGGAACTCAACCGGATGAATGAAGGCGACAGGCTGACCCGGCAGGGAGAGATCTTTTACTATTCCTTTTTCAGAACGGCCCCGGGGGATTTTTTCAAGAAGAAGGGAAAGGAATTCTTCGCCCATGCCGTCGATCTCTTCGAAAGGGCCGCGCGGGCGGAGCCGTCTCCCAGGGCGCTTCTCAATCTCGCCGTCGCCAGGACGGCATACGGCTTCAAGTATGACGATTTCAGAAGGACCATGGACGGAGAACTCGAAGTGGCGTCCCTTCTGCGCCGGATCATCGCCATGGAGCCTTCCCATGCAATGGCTCACTATTACATGGGCATCCTGATGGTGAGAACCGGAAATGTCGAGAGTGCGCGAGATGCCCTCCTGGCGGCGAGAACAGCCCTGAGCAGGCGGGAGAACTTCGATCCCTGGTGCGTATACAGCCGTGAATTCGATCCCCTGGATCAGTGCAAAGCCGTCAATAAACATCTCATCCGCTTATGCGCCGGGGAAGGTGCGTCCGCGGCGGCCGATCTCGGAAACCTTTACCTGGCGGCTGTCCACTACTTTCTCGGGGAAGTGGAAGAGATCCATGGCCGGCCGTACGAAGCGCTGACCGCCATGGCCGAAGCGTATCGCCTGTGCCCCGATTCCGTTCCGATCGCGACGAAACTGGCTAGGCTGTCCGCGGTCCTTGGATACAGGGAGCAGAGTGTTTCCGCGTATGAACATGTATTGAGCATGACTCCCATGGATGTGAGCCGGAAGATCGAACTCATGCGCATAGCGTATGCTTACGGGATGGATACCCTGGTGATGCGGTTGCTCCGGGAATCTCTCAATATCACGAAAACGTTCGCCCACTGGGCGCATTTCGCCCCGAAGTTGAACCAGTTGTCCAGTTCGTTCTATAGATACAGGGCTGAAAAGGGGTATCCCTATGACCTGTGCCATGATTCACTGCTTCATTCCTGGACTCAGGAATTGTTTGTCTATCTGGAGAGAAACCCTACGGATATCAGGACAATTTCCAGGCTGGCGGAGTTGTTGATCGAGTTGGGGAAGGCGGACACGGTTGTCGATATCCTCAATGCCTATATCGATGCTCGCCATAATTGCATGGATGGGGACAGTCTCGACCGGGTCGCCGGCATCGCCGATTACGTCTTGCGACATGCCCGGACGGGCGATGCCGTTCTTTCGGCAAAACTCGGGAAGATGGCTCGACTGAAACAGGCTTTGGAAACAAGTGGACGCTGCTGATTCACTGCGCGATGGTTGTCGATGTCCCCTGGAGATGTTGAATGAAGGTCCTTCTGCTTGGATATGGTAAAGCTCCTGTACGATACAAGTACATGTCGAACTACTGTGAGAATTTCCTGGATGGCGTATCCGGAGGCCATGAAGTACTAACATTCGGCTACAGCGAAGGCGTCGATATCCTCATCGAGCCCGCCGATCCGTTCAGTACAGTGGTGGACAAGCTTCCCGAGGGGTGGACGCCCGATTTCTGTCTGCTCCGGGAGGTCGAGTGGAACCTGCTGCCGTTCGGGATAGAAGATGCTCCCTTCCCGGTCGTTACTCTGACGTTCGATTGGGATTACGACATTCCGCCGGCGAGAACGTTCGTGGAGATGTCCGACCTCATTATTTCCGTTTCGGAGCGTGAGAAGGAGCTTCTCCGGGCCGTCGGAGCCCGAAACATCGAGATCTTTCACCCTATCGGCATCATGAGGGAATTTGCCGCCCCCAGCCCCCGCAAGATGCGGGACAGGAAATACGACATTCTTTACACGACCTTTGTGGACGACCTGGGACATCCGGACCGCTCCCGCTTCATAATGAAGCTGTGTACCCTGTCCGACAGGTATTCGGTCCATATTCCCGACCAGGTCAGAGATTACGATGCGTACCTCGACCTGTTGAGGGATTCGAGGCTGGTGCTTTCCCACCACAGGTTCGGCTCCATGTCGGGGCGGATATTCGAGGCTTCCGTGCAGGGAACGGTTGTCCTGGAGACGGGGAAAGAGGTTGCGAAGTACTTCACGCCCCATGAGGAGTACATTCCCGTCACCGAGGACGATATCCTGGACCAGGTCGCCTGGTACATCGAAAATCGGGACCACCTGCAGGGCATGTCGGACAGAGTGTACGCGAAGGTCATCGACCGTTTTGAAGCCAGGAAAAGGTTCACGGCTTTGCTTGATTTCGTTGGTGAAATCATCGCGCGGAGAACGGGCGGTTTCGTCCGGCCGTTTAAGGGGTTTTCCAAAGCCGTGCAGTGCGGGAAGAGGGGCGAGGTCTACTACTATCAGTATTTCAAAGGAGTTTCAGGAGAAGGATTTCTGAACATCAACAAGAGCGCTGTTCTCGAGTTGGGCGTCGATCAGCTTCGGAAGGCCCTGGAGTGCGAGCGGAGTCCCATGGCGCTGGTGAATCTGGCGACCGCAAAAGCCTGTTTCGCTTTTCTGTATAACAGCAAGGGGTCGAGTGAAGAGATAGCGCGGGAAGTCGTTCCTCTACTGGAGCAATCGATTGCCGAATACCCTTCGTATGTGATGGCCCATTTTCAACTTGGCCTCCTCTACTGGCGTATGGCCGAACTTGAAAAGGCCCTCGACACGTTCCGCCAAACCTTGAAACTGATGGACTCGCAGGACGCCGTCTTTGATCCCTGGTGTCTGTACAACGTTGATTTCAGACTCTTCAATCAACTACTGCGACGTTCCATCAATGTCAATCTGCTGGCGATTCTGTCCGACGGGGAACGCGGCGACGCGCCGTATCGCCATAAGAACTGCTATAAGGCCGCGATTTTGTACCTCATGTCCGTCATCCAGGTGGACAGGGGACAGGTCCACGATGCTCTCGCCAATTTGTTCGCCGCCCATAAGCTGGACCCCCATTCGGGGCCGATAGCCTCACTGAGCGCCAGGATCGCCTCTTTGCTCGGATACGCGGAGGAAGGCCTCTCCATGTTCGAAACGGCTGTCCGTCTGATGCCTTTCGATATACATCTGCGCATGGAGTACTGCAGGGTCTTATACTACTACAATATGGACCTGCAAGTTCACGATCAGCTTACGCAAACCCGGCGCATCCTGAAGACCGTCAAGCATCTCGAGCATTTCCTGCCGCTGTTCCGCGAAATCGGGTTCAGTCTCAGCCGATACAAGGATGGACCGCTTTCCTTTCATGACTTCTGTGCCGAGAGGCTTCTGCTCGAATGGATAGATACATTGAACCTGCATCTGAACAAGTCTCAGCTCGATTTCAGAATAGTATTCAGACTTGTGGTGCTGCTCGATGAAATCGGAAGAACCCAAAAGGCCTTTGATATGGCGGAAAGCTTTGTCGGCAAATGTATGGCGGCATGGGCCGGCGCTCCGGACCCCGAATCGGTTTCAAAGGTGAAGCTGCTCTACGGACACCTCGAATCCATGTGCGGACGGAAGGGCGGAATCAGGGATGAAAAGCTGAAACGGTTGAAAAATAAAATAGACGGTATTCGGGTCGTGAACCGGAGCGTCGCCGGGTTGCCCGGCTGAGGATATGCAATGAAGGTGCTTTTCTTTGTTGAACCGCGAATCGATCTGGGTAGGCCATACCTGAGAGAACCATGGGTCAAGCCTTTCAGCATGGACATGATAGATACCCTGAAAAAAGCGGGCAACGAATCGGATTTCGAGTTTTGCATAACGCTGAACGAACCGTTGGGAGCCAGGCATGGCGATATCGAAGGTATCGAGAAGGCTTTCTTTACGCAAGAGGAGCTGAATCCTCCTTGCGTCGAGAACTGGCTTGAGATATCGGCGGCATGGTACAAGGGGACCTTTACGGATGAACAGATTTCCTACTTCTCAAATCTTGTGAAGAGCAAACTGGGGACTTTTGCGCCGGATGTCGTCATAACCTTTTCACCCGCTCCATATCTGCACAAAGCCTTTCCGGAGGCGCTCGTTTTACACCATGAAGTGTCTTTGTTTTCAAGGGCCCCTTACCCCATGACCTGGTACCTGGACCCCTTGGGAATGGTTTTCAGTAAGTCATCCTTCCCGAACGCATTCAGCGATGAAATCCTGAAGATCGGATTAGACTCGCGCCGGAGGGAGTTGCTTGGCTCCTTCAAGAATCGTTGTAAGGATCTGATAAGGAGGAAGTCTCCTTACGATAGCCTGGTGGCTCCGATAAAAGAGCAATATCAGTACACCGCGTTGCTCCCGCTGAGCTTGATGGATATATACAGCAATAAGTACAGGAATAAGTTCAAGAGTCACTACGATTATATCATGTTTATATTGAGCAAAATTCCGCCCGACGTAGCGCTGCTGGTAGTTCCTCATCCGGACTATACAAACACTATAACCGAAGACATTGCATCCTACATAAAGGACGTGTTTCCCAACTTTTTTTATTATGAAGATATTTCCGAGTATTACGCCCCTTCTCAGTATCTTCTGAGCTATGCGGATTTGGTGATTGCGCATGACTCGAGCTTATGTTTCCAGGCGCTCATATGGGATAAGATAGTCGTAAACACCGGGGATGTGGATTTTCTCTCGGACGCAAGTAACCTGGACAATATCCGGGAATTACTTCCTGGAAGAAAAGTTGACAGAGATGCTCTGCTCTACTGGCTGCTCACGAGATACGCCGTTACAAAGAAGCACTTGCACGATCCGCAATGGTTGGGGCCGTTCCTGAAAGGCAGGTTACGCGAGTTCAGGACTTGCGGCGTTCAATGTGATTTTTTTCCGGCCATCGCTGATGATGAAGATGTGTTTGAGACTCTGAACGCGGGGTTTGATGAAAATGTGCCTCAGGCCTGCCTCAATTTCACCACTGCCAGGCTCAAGAAAATGTACTATGAACTTAAGGCCGAAAACGACAACTTGAGGAAAGAGATCGATTCTATCGATGTGTTCGTCAAAATGCGGGAGACGATAGCGAAGTCGGTGGAATTGTTCAATGACGGCAGGCTGGACGAAGCGTCTGCCATCCTTTCCGGCATGTTGTCGGGGATCAATGGCGTTAAGGCGACAGTTCTGAACAACATGGCGGTCATTAATGTGAACAAGGGAAAACTCGAAGTTGCCCGGCATATTCTGGCCCATCTGATTAAAGAGGGTTACTCCTGCGAGGAAGCCGCCGCAAATCTCGAGTGGGTGAATAGAATGATAGAGGAAAAGAATTCATCCGGCCGACTGACGGGGGTGTGAAAAGCTGTGGATCTCGACTCGAAACGGGTTCTCGTTACAGGGGCCGGGGGATTTATCGGGAGTCGCCTGGTGGAACGGCTGGTGGAAAAAGCGTGTCGGGTGCGCTGTTTCGTGCGCTACAATTCAAGAAACGACGCCGGTTTGCTTGAATCCGTCGCTCCCGCCGTAAAGGCCGGCCTGGAAATTGTCCACGGTGATCTGAAGGATTCGGATGCCGTTCATGATGCCTCCAGGTCCGTGGACGTTATTTTCCACCTCGGATCATTGATTTCCATCCCTTACTCGTACGCGCATCCGCGTGATGTCATAGAGACGAATACCTTGGGGTGCCTCAATGTTATGCAGGCCGCCAGGAACCACTCGGTGACCAGGGTCGTTCACACTTCCACGAGCGAGGTCTACGGCACGGCGCTCTATGTGCCCATCGACGAAAAGCACCCCCTCCAGGCGCAGTCTCCGTATTCGGCGTCCAAAATGGCTGCGGACAAGATAGCCGAGAGCTTTCATGCTTCATTCGGTCTGCCCGTCGCGATCTTGCGGCCGTTCAATACGTACGGACCCGGGCAGTCGTCCCGTGCGGTGATCCCGACCGTCATTACACAGGTGCTGGCAGGTGGAGAGGTGAAGATCGGAAGCCTGACTCCTACTCGCGATTTCACGTATGTGGACGATACCGTGGAGGCGTTCATAAAGATTGCGGAATGCGACCGGGCTGTGGGAGGAACGTTCAATGCCGGGTCGGGATTTGAAATTTCCATAGGTGATCTGGTGCGCGCCATAGGAGAGGTCATGGGCAAAGAGGTGCGTGTCACTCGGGAAGCTGAGCGCGTGCGGCCCGAAGGGAGCGAGGTGCAACGGCTCCTGGCGGACGGCAGTCGGGCGTATGCGACTTTCGGCTGGAAAGCTTCCATCTCCCTGCGGGAGGGACTGCGCCGAACCGTGGACTGGATTGCCGGCAACATGGATCGCTATAAGCCGGGCGTTTATACCATCTGATGCCGCGGCATGGTGCGGGAAGGGGCGTCCGCGGAAGAAGTGTCGGTTCGATCACCTCCTTGAGGCCTTTGGATGAGGGCGGTATGCGTGTTAATCCATTCCAGTCCATATATCGTGAGTGCAATAGAGGCGACTCTAAGCGGAAGAATGCCGACTTAATTGGCTTTCCAAGATATATTGACATAGAAATTACGAACAAGTGCAACTTTAACTGTTTAATGTGTCCCACGGGAACAGGCGCTCATAGTCGTCCCAAAGGGATGATGTCCGACCGGCTTTACCATAAGATTATTGATGAACTGAAAGAGTATAAGACTCCATTGAGATTCATCCGCTGGGGTGAACCTACATTACATCCAAAGTTGATAGACTATCTAAGGATAGCGCACGATAATGGTATCATTACACATATCAATACGAACGGCAGCCTGTTGAATAAAAAAATGATCTCTGACCTTATAGATATCCCAATAGAAAGTATCAAGTTTTCATTTCAGGGTATAAACCGCGACGGTTACGCCGAAATGAGAAATATTGATTATTTTGATGAATTGATTCATAAAATAAAACTCTTTCATTCAATGAGGGGTGATAACCATTATCCTTATATACATGTATCTTCTACAGTTACCTGTGAGTCATTGGATGGTGTTAGAGAATTCAAACGCGGACTGTCGGGCTTTGCGGATTTGGTAACAGTGGGAAGGACCAACTTAGACATAATAAATCTTGATGTCTGCAAGCTTAGAGATATAGATAAGTTGACGATATTAAAGCTAAGAGAGAAGACTATCCGAACAAATGCACATATGGAATGCCCGGAAGTATTTGACAAGTTATCTATCAACTGGGATGGAAGCGTTACGGCATGTTGCGGCGACTTTGACAATAAAATGGTGGTAGGTAATTTACTGGAGCATTCTCTCCGTGATTTGTGGACTTCCGAAAAAATGAATTACTATCGAAATCTGTTGGCTGATATGCGACATGATGAACTTGATTTATGCAAGACATGTCGCATAAGTGCTCCACTGGATTAAGGGGCGCGGACCTGTTGGAACGACATCCCAACGAACGCTCCACGACCAGGGTGCGGCCGCATGGCGACGGATCTGCCCGCGTTTGAGTTCCTGCCGCGCGCGATGGAATTTCCATGGCCTCGTTTCATTCCAAAAGGTCCGCGCCCTGGCGCGCTTCGATCAGGTCTGACGAAATCCCCTGAAATTGTCGTCCTTGTTCAGGTAGAGGCTTCTTGCACTATCGATTGTCATATTTGCTTGCTTCCGATAGTAATCCTGAATCAACCTGGTGTTTGCATCCAACAGGAGTTCATGAAATTCGGCGTCACTCAGGTTCGTGAAGTTAATGCTCACAAGATCGGAATTGACGTGCTTGTTCTCGTAGAAGTCTTCACAATCCTTGAGCAGACCCTTTTCCATGGCATGGTAGTACAACTCTGAACCCGGGTACGGAGTCACCGGCCGGATAGTGCGCAGTTGCCACCCGTCACAATACTTCAGCAAGAATTGAACGCCCCTCTCCAGGGATTCCTTCGTATCGCCTATGTTCCCGAATATGATGTTCAGCCCCGGAGTCAGTCCCGCCGCAAGGGTGGTTTCCACTCCCCTGATGATCTGGCCCGTCGTGAGCCCCTTCTTCATGTTCTTGCGAACCCGCTCGTCCATGGATTCGATCCCGAAGTTGACAAACTCGCACCCGGCCCGCTTCATCAGTTTCATAACCTCCGGCCGGACATAATTGAGGCGGCCGTTACAGGCCCACTTGAAACCCAGGTTCGCTTTGATGAAATCCTCGCATATCTTCACCGTACGTTCGATAGACGTCATCAGCAGTTCATCCTGGAAAGAGATATAGTTGATTCCGTAATCCCTTTTCAGCATGCGTATTTCTTCGATAATGCCCTCGCTGCTCCTTGGCCTGAAGCCCTCATCGAGGCGGTAGCAGAAGGTGCACTTGAAAGTGCAGCCTCTGCCCGACAACACCGGCAGAACGAAGTCGGTCCGTTCCGTATGGGGTATCAGCCTGAGAAGCCTGTAGAAGTCGATTGGAAACAGTTCGTACGCGGGAAAGGGAATACTGTCTATGTCTTCGATAAGAGGGCGTCTTTCGTTGACGTACACCTTTTCGCCGTCCCGATGGGCAATCCCTTGCACTTTGTCGAGCGGTCCGTGATTCTCCAGGGCATCCAGCAGTTCGACGACCGTCAGCTCCCCTTCTCCGATAACCGCCGCGTCCGCCAGTGTCTTTCGCAGGAAAAACTCCGGTTCGGGAGACGGACCATGGCCTCCGATAACATAGTAAGGTCTTCTGCTCGAACGGTTGATCGCATCGGAAATCTTGAGCAGTTTCCTGTACTGGTAGTAGCCTGCTATAACACTGACGCCCACCACGTCGAAATGATTGTTATCGAGGTAGCTGGTGAGATGTTCCTCGGGATAATGGTGCTTGTCCTGGCTGTACACTTCGACCTCATGTCCTGCGCGCTTGAGCGCCCCCGCCACATACACCAGGGAGATGGGAAAGAAGCCGATGAACATATCGTTATCATAAGTTATCAATAGTACTTTCATCTTGTGTCTCCATAACGACGGGTAGCCGGTTCCGGTTGTGGTGCGGGACTGGAAATCAGCAAATCCAGGGCGGAAAAAAACCGGTCCTCGTTCCATTCCGTCAGACCTGTGGTGATGAGCCCCTGCCTGAGGGCCTCCTCCACGACTTCCGCTTCATGAGGAGCGGATGCGATGGGAAGGAACCGCTTTCGCAGGCAGAGGAGTTCGTACAGGGTCCTCCCTCCGGCGCAAATTGCGAGATCGCACGCTTGCAGCATGGGAAGGATGCCGGGAGGATTCACGAACACATGAATATTGCGCCCCTTCTCAAGTAGTGTTGCGGTCCGTTCCGCATCCGGGTATCCGGGACCGAGGATGATCGAAAACAAGACCCCGTCCCATTTCCTCTTCCTGACGGCTTCGAAGACCTTACGCGTGAGGTCCGCGGGGTCTGAACCTCCGAAAGTGATCAGGACGTTACATAGGGACCCGTGTTGCGAGTCGTGAGTTACGGGCTGCGATTTCGGGTTCCCGGCCGGGCCTGTATTCTCATGGTCCACGGGCGCCCCGCGGGAACCGTAAGAGTTACGGTCCGAAATCCCGAGGCCGCCGACATCCGTTTGCGCCTCCGCGATTTG
>CAYOVG010000039.1:0-28655 GCA_964407285.1 uncultured Syntrophobacteraceae bacterium | reverse complement strand
TGCTTAAGACTGAATCTCAAGCGGAAAAAAAACAGGAAGGCAAGGCCGCGGGGGCAACCGGGTGGATCGTGAAGCCTTTCAAGCCTGAACAGCTTCTGGCGGTGGTCAAGAAAGTCCTTGGTTAAAAGGACGCCCCCATGAGGGATACCTATAGAGAGACATACAGGGAAGAGGCGTGCGAGTTACTATCGGAACTGGACACCTCTTTACTCGAACTCGATCAGTCACCCGACGACATGGATACTATTGGGCGCATCTTTCGCGCCCTCCACACCATCAAAGGGTCCGGGTCGATGTTCGGCTTCGAGGAGATCGCCGTCTTCACCCATGAGGTGGAAACGGCCTTCGACCTGGTCCGCAACGGGAAGCTGCCCGTCACCGGAGAATTGATAGACCTGACCCTGCAGGCCGGCGACCACATTCGCGCCATGCTCGGCATCTGCCGGGTCGGCGAATCCGACTCGAACAACGGCAAGGCGCACGCCATCCTCGACGCCTTCAGAACAATGATTCCCGCAAACGCCGGTCTTCCCGCGGGCGCACAGGCGAATAAGCCTCCCGCTTCCACCCCGCGTGTCGATGATACCACGACGTACCGCATCCAGTTTCGACCGAACCCCAATCTCTTCGCCACCGGCACGAACCCGATTCTGCTGCTCAACGAACTCCGCTCCCTGGGTGAATGCAAAATCGTGGCCCAGCTGGATACCATTCCCGACCTGGCGGAAATGGACCCGGAGAACTGCTTCACCTACTGGGACGTGATACTCGGGACCGCCGCGGGCGAGGACGCGATTCGGGATGTCTTCCAGTTTGTCGAGGATGACTGCCTGATCAAAATCGACGTCATCGACATGCCCGACGGTGACGGCCCGGTTGACGGTTCTTCGATCAAAAGGCTCGGAGACATACTCATCGAGCGCGGAGACGTGTCGCCCGAAGGGCTGAAGAATGCGCTCGACAAGCAGAAGCGCATCGGAGAGTTGCTGGTCCATGAGGGGCTGGTCGATTCGGGAAAGATCGAGGCCGCGCTGGCGGAACAGCACCAACTGCAGGAGGTCCGGCAAAGGCGCCGGAAAGAGGAGGCCGTATCGACGCTCAAGGTGCCCGCCGAAAAGCTGGACTGCCTCGTCGACCTCGTAGGGGAGCTGGTGACGATGCAGGCGCGCCTCGGCCGGAAAGCTTCGAGCCTGTCCGACCCCGAACTGGTTTCCATCTCCGAGGAGGTCGAGAGGCTTACCGCCGAACTTCGGGACAACACCATGAGCATCCGCATGCTCCCCATCGGATCGACCTTCAACAGGTTCAAGCGTCTCATCCGGGACCTCTCCCGGGACCTGGGAAAGCAGGTGGAGCTTGTGACCGAGGGCGCGGAAACGGAACTGGACAAGACGGTCATCGAACGGCTGAACGACCCTCTCGTGCACCTTATCCGAAACAGCCTGGACCACGGCATAGAGCATCCGGATGTCAGGGCCGCCGCCGGGAAGCCGAGACAGGGGACCGTGCATCTTTCCGCGTTCCATTCCGGAGCCAACGTGCTGATCCGCATTGCCGACGACGGTGCGGGGCTGAACGCGGAGGCCATCCGCGAGAAGGCGATACAGAAGGGGCTTATCGCCCCCGATGCCGAGATGGGGGACAAGGAGCTCTATTCCCTCATTTTCGCTCCCGGTTTTTCCACCGCAAAGGAGGTTACCAACGTCTCCGGCCGCGGTGTCGGAATGGATGTGGTCAAGCGGAGCATAGACGCTCTTCGCGGTTCGATAGATATCAGCAGCCGACTCGGGGTTGGAACGACCATCTCTCTCAAGCTGCCGCTCACGCTTGCGATTATCGACGGGCTCCTGGTCCTGATCGGCGCCTCATACTACGTGATTCCGCTGTCTTCCGTGGAGGAATGCGTGGACCTGAAACGCACGGATGCCGAGAAATCCAACGCGAAGCGCCTGACCTACATTCGAGGGGAGCTTGTTCCCTACATAAGCCTCCGGGAACGTTTCGAGATCAATGGACACCCTCCTGCCGTGGAGCAGATTGTCATTACGGAAGTGGGAAACGCCAAAGTCGGGTTCGTGGTGGACAAAGTCATCGGTGAGCACCAAACGGTCATAAAGAATCTCGGCAAGATTTACCGAAATGTGGAAGGGATTTCCGGCGCCACCATCCTGGGAGACGGGTCGGTGGCTCTCATTCTGGATGTCGGCCGGCTGGCCGAGATTACCGAGGGATAGAGGGTTGGTATGTCGATTCAGGACGATGAAACTCTGCAAATGTACGTGGAGGAATCGCGAGAGCATCTCGACAGCATAGAAGAAGATCTCCTGGTTCTGGAAAAAGAGGGAGCCGGCGCGGACGAGGAACTGGTCAACAAGGTGTTCCGCGCCGCGCATTCCATCAAGGGGGGAGCGAGTTTCCTGGGACTGGAGAACGTCAAGGACCTGGCCCACAAGATAGAAAACGTGCTCGGGATGATCCGTGGAGGCGAGATGCTGCCCTCCTCCGATGTCGTAAACGTTCTCCTTTCGTCGTTCGACAGACTGAGAGAATTGATCGACCGGGTGGATGCGAGCGACTCGATGGACATATCGGAACATGTGGCGGCCCTTGTGAACCTGGCGAGCTCCTGTCTTTCCTCCGAGGAGAGAAGTACTCTATTGGAGATGGTCGATATTTGCCTGCCGGACGGCAGGAGCGTCTTTCCGGTCTCCCGGTTCGATCTCGACCAGGCGGACAAGGCGGGCAAATTCATCTACCTCATCGAATACGACCTCATCCACGACGTCCATCGCAAGGGGAAGACGCCGCTCGACATAGCCAACCTTCTCCAGGACTGCGGCGCAATCATGGAAAGCAAGGTGGACATCGGGGCAGTGGGGTTGCTCGAGGACGACAGCATATCCAACAGCCTGCCCCTGTTCGTGCTCTTCGCCACCATTATCGATCCGGATATCATCCACAGCGTGTTCGAGTTGGGAAGCAAAAAGGTCCATCCCATCACGGCGCGGGAGATCGCGAAGTTTCCCGTCCAGACCGCTGCCGCCCCCGGCGCGGTTGTCGATGCTTCGCCCTCGTCCGCCGTTTCGGCTTCCCATGGCGCGAACGCCCCGGCGTCCGAATCGTCGTCCGGTTTCGGGGCCGCTTCGAACGGGACGGGCGGCGAGGTCCACGCGTACAGGATTTCCTTCCGCCCGCACAGTGACATTCTGCGCAAGGGGAGCGACCCGATTTACGTGCTGAACGATCTGCAGTCTCTCGGAGATGCCGATATCACGGCGAAGAGGGACGCCATTCCCGGACTGGAGGAAATAGACCCGGAGCAATGCTATACGAGTTGGGACATTACCCTTACGACCGTCCGGGACATGAACGACATCCGCGATGCTTTCATTCTGATCGAGGATGACGTAGACCTGCGGATCGAAGTCGTTGGGGACCCGGATATCGGGGAGGACCCGCCCGGCGTCGCGGATACGGCCGTGGAGATGGACGACGATACAGGTGAGGCCGCTCATGCGGATTCCGGCGATGCCGCCGGGAAGAAGCTCGGCGAGATTCTCGTCGAACGGGGGCACGCAACGCCCGAGCAGATAGAAAGCGCCCTCGGAGGCCGGAAGCGCATCGGGGAGATTCTCGTTGAATCGGGGGTGGTGGAGCCCGCTCATGTGAAATCCGCTCTCGCCGTGCAACAGAGTTCACGGCAGACGGCTGAGAAGCGTCAGAACGAAGAGGCGTTGTCGAGCATACGGGTGCCCGCCGAAAAGCTCGATCACCTGGTGAACCTCGTCGGCGAGCTTGTCACGGTCCAGGCGCGCCTGAGCCAGATGGTCGCGTCCACGGAGAACTCCGCGCTGCTCACCATTGCGGAAGAGGTGGAGATGCTCACGGCGGAACTTCGCGACAGCGCCATGAGCATCCGGATGCTGCCCATCGGAACGACGTTCAATAAATTCAAACGTCTCGTCCGGGACCTTTCCAGGGAACTGGCGAAAGATGTAGTCATCATCACCGAGGGCGAGGACACCGAACTGGACAAAACGGTCATCGAGCGGTTGAACGACCCGCTGGTGCACCTGGTGCGCAACAGCGTGGACCACGGGATCGAGCCGCCCGATGTGCGGGAGGCGTCCGGAAAGCCGAGGCAGGGGACCGTCTGCCTGTCGGCCATGCACTCGGGGGCCAACGTGCTGATCCGCATCGAGGATGATGGAGCGGGCCTGGACGGCGAGGCCATTTTGAACCGGGCGCTGGAGAGGGGCCTTGTGACGCCGGATGCCGAGCTCAGTGAAAGCGATATCTTCGGCCTCATATTCGCCCCCGGATTCTCCACCGCCAGGAAGGTAACGAACGTATCCGGCCGCGGGGTCGGGATGGATGTAGTGAAGCGAAGCATCGAGGCGCTTCGGGGCATCGTGGATGTGGACAGCCGCAAAGGGGCCGGAACGACCATCACGCTCAAGCTCCCCCTGACCCTTGCCATCATCGATGGTTTGCTGGTCGGGGTCGAGGATGGAATTTTCGTGCTCCCTCTTTCCGCCGTTCAGGAGTGCGTGGAGCTGACCCGTGAAGATGTGGAGAGGGCCCATGGGCGGCATCTCGCCTATGTGAGGGGGGAGATCATTCCGTACGTGCGGCTTCGCGAGCAGTTCGGAATAGAGGGGGAGCCGCCCGATATCGAACAGGTTGTCGTCATAGAGACGGCCGGCATGCGTATCGGGTTCGTCGTGGACAGGGTTATCGGAGAGCATCAGACCGTCATAAAAAACCTGGGAAGAATGTACAGGGATGTGAAGGGATTTTCGGGGGCCACGATCCTTGGGGACGGAACCGTGGCTCTCATTATGGACGCTGCTCAGATTGTCCATCATGCGGAAATCGAGGAGCTACCGGCGGGAATGGCCATGACGAACCCGATCATGTGACCAATTTCCAGATAAGAGACTAAACAGGCGTAATGTGGGAGTTGGAAGAAAGGGGGGCGTTTCCATGAGTCTGAGGAATCTGAAGATCGGATCGAAGTTGTACCTGAGTTTTATTTTCACCATCGTCGTGTTCGGCGCGATCATTGCGGTGGCCTATTTCAGTATGCTGGAACTGGGGGAAGCCGGCGACGCCAATATCCATACCTATGATGTAATGCTCGAAGTCGACGCCATGGTGGAAAGCCTGATCAATATCGAGTCGGGAGAGCGGGGCTTTCTGCTCACGGGCAAGGAGGATTTCCTCGAACCGTACAAACAGGGGAAAGCGGATTTCGAAGTCCATTTCAACAAGACGAAAAGCATGACTTCCAGCGAACTCGTCCAGGACCGGCTCAAGAAGATCCGTGAACTGCAACAGCAATGGCTTGCAGGCGCAATTGACCCGCTGATAGATCTGCGCCGCAAGGTCAAGGAGGACAGGGCGTCGATGGACGAAGTCCTGAGCATGGTCCAGGCGGGGAAGGGCAAAGCCTTGATGGATTCCATGCGCGGGCATTTCAACGATATCACCAACGAGGAGCATAGGCTCCTCGCAGAGCGCGCCAAAGCTCGCGCTCAAATGGAGAAAAGAACCGACACGGTTCTCCTGCTGGGGGGCGCTTTCGGAACGCTTCTCAGCCTGATGATGGCCTTCGTCCTGAAACGCGGTATCGTTCGGCCCCTGTCGCAGGCGGTGGAAATATCCAACAAGCTTTCCAATGGAGATCTGAGGGTGGATATCCGGGTGAACAGCAAGGACGAGACCGGCCTGTTGCTGCTCGCCATGAAGGAGATGGTGGAAAACATATCGAGCGTTATGAGCGACATCAATACGCTCACACATGCGGCGATTGAGGGAGACCTCGGTACGCGCGTCGACAGCAGCAAACACAAGGGTGACTTCGGCAAAATAGCCGAGGGCGTCAACGAAACGCTGAACGCGGTCATCGGACCCCTCAACGTGGCCGCCGGCTATGTCGACCGGATCAGCAAGGGCGACATTCCCCCCAAGATCACCGATTCCTACAACGGCGACTTCAACGCCATCAAGAATAATCTCAACAACTGCATCGACAACGTGAGCGCCCTGGTGGCTGACGCCAACCTCCTGGCGCAAGCCGCGGTGGAAGGAAAACTCGGAACTCGGGCCGATGCTTCCCGGCATTCCGGGGATTTCCGGAAGATCGTCGAAGGCGTCAACAGAACGCTCGATGCCGTTATCGGACCGCTCACGGTTGCGGCCAACTATGTGGACCGGATCAGTAAGGGCGACATACCGCCCAGGATAACGGATACCTACCGGGGGGACTTCAACGAGATCAAGAACAACCTCAACACCTGTATCGATGCGGTGAACAACCTGATCAACGACGCCGACATGCTGGCCAGGGCGGGAATGGAAGGCAAGCTCGCCACTCGTGCGGAGGCATCCCGGCACTTCGGGGACTTCCGCAAGATAGTGGAAGGGGTCAACAACACTCTCGACGCCGTAATCGGTCCGTTGCGGGTAGCCGCCAATTATGTCGACCGGATCAGCAAAGGCGACATTCCGCCTAAGATTACGGATGAATACAAAGGCGACTTCAACGAAATAAAGAGTAATCTCAATGTCCTGATTGCGGCCATGGACGAGGTGACGCTCGCGGCGTCGGAAATCTCCGCGGGGAACCTGACCGTCAAAGTCCGGGAGCGTTCCCGCAACGACAGGCTCATGCAGGCGATGGCGGGCATGGTGAGCGGGCTGACGGAAGTGGTGGGAAGCATCAATGTCGTGGCGAGCCAGGTCATGGCGGGCAGCGAGGAGATGAATTCCGGGGCGGAGGAACTCTCCCAGGGAGCGACGGAGCAGTCGGCGTCGGTGGAGGAGGTGTCGGCGTCGATGGAGGAGATGACGGCCAACATCAAGCAAAACTCCGACAACGCCCAGCAGACGGAGAAGATCGCCCTGAAGGCGGCGGAAGACGCCAGGGAGGGCGGCAAGGCGGTGGCCGAGACGGTGGCGGCCATGCGGGAGATCGCGGGCAAGATCTCCATCATCGAGGAGATTGCCCGCCAGACCAACCTGCTGGCCCTCAACGCGGCTATCGAGGCCGCGCGGGCGGGAGAGCACGGGAAAGGCTTCGCGGTCGTCGCCTCCGAGGTGAGAAAGCTCGCCGAGCGCAGCCAGACCGCCGCGGGGGAGATCAACAAGCTCTCCGCATCGAGCGTGCAGGTGGCCGAAGGCGCGGGCGAGATGCTGGCCAGGATCGTCCCCGACATCCAGAAGACCGCCGATCTCGTGCAGGAAATCAATGCGGCGAGCAACGAGCAGAGCACCGGCGCCGAGCAGATCAACAAGGCCATTCATCAACTGGACCAGGTCGTGCAGCAAAATGCGGCGGCGGCCGAGGAAATGGCCTCTTCTTCCGCTCAGTTGCAGAGCCAGGCCGAACAGCTTCTCTCCACCGTTGCATTTTTCAGACTCGATGGCGCCGGCGCGGCCGCTTACAAGAGCGGCGCATCGAACCGGAAAAGACTCTCGAAACCGTCCTCCGGGGCGGGGCGCCAGGACCAACCGGGAACGTCGAGAAAATCCGGACCGACGCTGTCCCTCCCGCAACCCGAGAGTGGAGTGCGGGGAAAGGGGATCTCGCTCGATCTCGGCGGAGGCGCACGGGAAGACCGCGAGGATGATGATTTTGAAAGGTATTAGTATAAATCCGAATACGGTCCGACAGATGAATATGATGCTTGATACGGAATAAGATCATAATCTTATCCCATGTAATGCATCCGGTGGCGAGCATCCGGAAATGTCGAAACTCTCATTGGACTTCGACCGGCCGGGACTGGTATAAGGAAAGGCGATAGATCATCGGACCGTTAATCGTCTAATTCGTTTCCCCTTGCCCGGGGCCGCCGTAAATCCGCAGCCCGGGCCACTTGTGGACGTCTTCGAGACGGGCGCGAGGCCCCGGACCGCGGGAGAACGGGAGGGAGACGCGTTTGCGGCGCGGTGATACAAAAATCTCCTGAAAATCAAGGGGTGGTGAAATGAACGGTGGCGGATGCGCGACAGGAGATGGCGGCGATACAGTTGTTTGCGTAAGTTGCGGGGAACCATTTCACAGATTTTCCGGTACATAGCGTGCCGGCCGGGAGGGCGCGATGCTCAAGAACATGAAAATCGGGTTGAGGCTGGGGTTGGGTTTCGTATCGATTGTTATACTTATGATTGTCCTGGGTCTGTTCGCCGTCAACGGCCTTTCCAGGCTCAACCATAGCCTGGAAGACATAGTGACCGACAAATGGCCGAAAACCGAACTCGCAAACGACATACAAGAGAATCTCAATGTAACCGCACGAGCCCTCCGAAACACTCTTCTCACCGATGACGTCAACGTAACCAGGGAAGAGTTGAAAAGGATCTCCGAGGCCAGAGATAAGAATACCAGGATTATCGAAGAACTTACGGAGAGGATTAAACTGGAGGAAGGGAAGGTCCTCCTCAACGCTTTGAAAGAGTCTCGAATCAGGTACAACGAAATCCAGTCCGAGGTGCTGAAGTTTGTCGAATCCGGAAACAAGGAAATGGCCACGAATTTCATCTTCGGAAAGTTCAGAGAGGCGCAGCGGAGTTATTTCGACAGCGTCATTAAATTGATCGCCTACCAGAGTAAGCTGGTGGATCAATCGGGTAAGGATGCTCGGGAACTCTTTCAGAACGCCCGCAACCTGGTCGCTCTCCTCATTGTTTTTTCATGCATCATCGCCGGACTGGTGACATTTTTCGTCACCCGAAGCATTACCCTTCCCGTACGCAATGCCGTGGAATTCAGCAACAGGATGGCGCAGGGCGACCTGGAAACGCGGATGGATGCGGACCGCGGGGACGAAGTGGGACAGCTTCTCACCGCGATGAAGAACATGGCGGCGAATATAAAGGCAATCATTGCCGAAGTCAACGACCTCACCACTTCCGTCGTCATGGGCAGGTTCGGGACACGCGCCGATGCCTCCAGGTATCCCGGGGAATACGGCGTGCTCGTCCGAGGAGTCAACAAGACCCTCGACGAACTGCTCGGCCAGCTCGATGTCATGCCCAATCCATTCATGACTATCGACAGGAACTACAACATCCAGTACATGAACCAGACGGGGGCCAACCTGCTGGGGACGACAAAGCAGCAGATAGTTGGCTCCAAATGCTACGACAATTTCAAAACATCCGACTGCAACACTCCCAACTGCGCCTGCTCCATTGCCATGCAGCAGGGGCGCGAGGAAACCAGGGACACGGATGCCCACCCCAAGGGCAAGGACCTGGAGATCACGTACAGCGCAAGTCCGATGAGAGACGGCCAGGGCCAGATAGTCGGCGCTCGTGAATTCGTCGTGGACATGACGGTCGTCAAAAGGGCGGCCCGGGTCATGGAGAAGCAGGCCGGGTTCCAGGAGAATGAGGTCTCCAAGCTCATGATGAACTTAGGCAAGCTTGCGAAGGGAGATTTGAATATCACCACCGATGTCGCCGCCGTCGATGACGACACCAGGGCTATCGGCGACAACTTCACCAAGATCAACTCCAGCCTTGAGGAATGCATCAAAGCGGTCAGGCTCATGACCTCCGACGCCGGTACGCTGGCCCGTGCGGCGGTGGAAGGCAAGCTCGCCACGCGGGCGGAAGCGACCCGGCACTTCGGGGAGTTCCGCAAGATCGTGGAAGGGGTGAACCACACGCTGGATGCCGTGGTCGGTCCGCTGAGGGTCGCAGCCGACTACGTGGAAAGAATCAGCAAGGGAGATATCCCGCCCCGGATCACCGATGAGTACAAGGGAGACTTCAACGCGATCAAGGACAACCTCAACATCCTGATAGACGCTATGAACGAGGTTGCCGGCGCGGCTGCGGAGATCGCCGCGGGGAATTTGACCGTCAAGATCAGGGAGCGCTCGGAACAGGATAGGCTCATGCAGGCGATGGCGGGCATGGTGAGCGGGCTGACGGAAGTGGTGGTGGGTATACAGGGCGTGGCGAACCAGGTCATGGCGGGCAGCCAGGAGATGAGTTCCAGCGCCGATCAGCTCTCCCAGGGAGCGACGGAGCAGTCGGCGTCGGTGGAGGAGGTGTCGGCGTCGATGGAGGAGATGACGGCCAACATCAAGCAAAACTCCGACAACGCCCAGCAGACGGAGAAGATCGCCCTGAAGGCGGCGGAAGACGCCAGGGAGGGCGGCAAGGCGGTGGCCGAGACGGTGGCGGCCATGCGGGAGATCGCGGGCAAGATCTCCATCATCGAGGAGATTGCCCGCCAGACCAACCTGCTGGCCCTCAACGCGGCTATCGAGGCCGCGCGGGCGGGAGAGCACGGGAAAGGCTTCGCGGTCGTCGCCTCCGAGGTGAGAAAGCTCGCCGAGCGCAGCCAGACCGCCGCGGGGGAGATCAACAAGCTCTCCGCATCGAGCGTGCAGGTGGCCGAAGGCGCGGGCGAGATGCTGGCCAGGATCGTCCCCGACATCCAGAAGACCGCCGATCTCGTGCAGGAAATCAATGCGGCGAGCAACGAGCAGAGCACCGGCGCCGAGCAGATCAACAAGGCCATCCAGCAACTGGACCAGGTCATCCAGCAGAATGCTTCCGCTTCCGAACAGATGGCGGCGACATCCACCGAATTGCTGAGCCAGTCCGAACAGCTCTTGAATACGATCGCATTTTTCAAGACGGACGAGCAGAGCGGCGGGTCCTGGTCCGGGACGGGTGCGGCCGGGGCGCGGGGTCGGAAGAAGGCGGGGGCGCGGGAGCGCGCCGGCAGGCTCCACCGGGAACCTCAACGCCGGGTAACGCCGGGAGCCGGGACCGTACGGCCGTTCCTGCCGGATATCGATGATGCCGGGAGCCGGATGAAAGGGATCTCTCTGAGCCTGGACAAGGAAGCCGGGGGCGGGGACCTGGACGACGACGAATACGAGCAGTACTAAGGAGAGGACTTAGATGAGCGTGCCCTCTATTACGGAAACGACGCAGTACCTTACCTTCAACCTGGACAATGAGGCGTTCGCCCTCGATATAGGCAAGGTTCGCGAGGTGCTCGATTACACGAGAATAACAAAGGTCCCGCAAACCCCCGATTTCATGCTCGGCGTGATCAATCTGCGCGGCAGCGTGGTGCCGGTGGTCGATATGCGGCTCAAGTTCGGCATGACCAGCAGCGAGGTTACCGTAAACACCTGCATCGTCATCGTGGAAATCGATCTCGAGGGCGAGACCACCATACTCGGCGCCCTGGCCGATTCGGTGCAGGAGGTGATCGAACTCGATCCCGAGAACATCGAGCCGCCCCCCCGAATGGGCACACGGCTGAAAACCAGGTTCATCAAGGGGATGGGCAAGCGGGACGATCAGTTCATTATCATTCTCGATATCGACAAGGTGTTTTCGACCGAAGAGTTGTCCCTGGCGCAGAATATGAGCGAGGAGAGGAGCGCGTGAGCGCCGTGGATCGTTGATCGGAAATACCTGGAATAGTGCGGAGCTATGGGCGAGTTCTTCCAGACACGGGCACATATCGAGTACCTGGTCCAGCATGCGCTGCCGGAACTGATACGTTCCTACGGCTACGGCATCTGGAAAAAGCTCATCGTGTGGAGCGTCCAATGCGATGACGGCGGGGACGCATACACTCTGGCGATGGTCCTCAGTGAGTTTGCGGAAAAGTTCCCGGGCCTCGGGTTTGATTTCATGATCCTCGCCACGGACCTTTCAAAGCAGGTCCTGGATGTCGCAAGGAGGGGGATTTATAGCGAGGAGAGCATCAGCGCTGTCCCTATCGAGCTGAGGAAGAAGTACCTTCTCAGGAGCAAGGACAGGAATAAGGGACTCATCAGGGTCGCCACCGAATTGAGGGAGACCGTGAAGTTCCGGCAGGTCGATTTCGCCGAGGGGAGTTTGAAGTTCCGGGAGCCCATCGATGTGATTTTCGCCGGCCATAGCCTGTCGTTTCTCGACAGCGACGCCCAGGCGAGCCTGGTGCGCCAGTTCCACCGGCACCTGAGTCCGGGGGGGTATGTGTTCCTGGAATGCGGAGAGCCGATCGGAAAGTTGAGGGCGCCGCTCATACCGGTAACACCGACCATTTACAGGAAGCAAGAATACTAAATGCCGAACCAGGTACCGGATACGATAAACGACGGTGAAATATTCTCCATGGTCATGGCGGACAGGGATTTTGCCAGGCTGAGTGAATTTATTCATGCAGCGTTCGGCATCAAATTGCCGCGAGCCAAGAAAACCATGCTCGAAGGGCGGCTTCGCAAGAGGCTGCGAACATTGGGGATGAAATCGTTCAAGGAGTACTGCGACTTCCTTTTCGCGCCGGGCGGCATGGAAACGGAGTGCATCCAGATGGTCGATCTCGTCACCACCAACAAGACCGACTTCTTTCGCGAATCCGCCCATTTCGATCACCTGACCAACAGAGTGCTGCCGGAACTGGTCGATGTATACGGCCTGGGGAGCAGAACGAGGCTCAACGTCTGGAGCGCCGGATGCTCGACGGGAGAAGAACCCTACACTCTGGCCATTGTCCTCAACGAGTATGCCGAAAAGGATCACCGGTTCCACGACTATTCCATTCTGGCGACCGACATCTCCACAAGGGTCCTGGATAAGGCCAGGAAAGGAATCTACGAGCACGACAGGATTCAACCGGTCCCCATGTATCTCAGGCGCAAGTACCTCCTGAGGAGCAAGGACAGGAGCAAGGATCTCGTGCGGATCGCCCCCGAACTCAGAGCGCGGATCTCATTCCACAGGCTCAACTTCATGGACGACGATTACGGTATCCTCGAGCCGATGTCCATAATATTTTGCCGAAACGTCCTGATCTATTTCGACCGGCCCACTCAGCAGAGGGTGATCGGACGATTCTGCCGGAATCTCATTCCCGGCGGATACCTGTTCACGGGGCATTCCGAAACCCTGCACGGCATGGACTTACCGCTCACGGCCATTGCAACGACCGTGTACAAAAGAATTTGAAAGCGCATTCGATGATGCAGTGATGATACAGGTCAACTTTTTAGTAATAGGAAGAGGGACTCCGGATGAACAGAAAAATCAGGGTGCTGGTCGTTGACGACTCGGCGCTGGTGCGACAGACTCTCAAGGAAATTCTTAACTCGGACCCTGAGCTTGAAGTGATTGCGACAGCCCAAGACCCCTATATCGCCGCCGAGAAGATTCGGCAGGATGTGCCCGATGTCATTACATTGGATGTGGAAATGCCCAAGATGGACGGTCTGACGTTCCTCCAGAAGATCATGAGCCAGCATCCGATTCCGGTCGTCATTTGCTCGAGCCTGGCCGAGCAGGGGTCCGACACCGCCCTCAGGGCCCTCGATTACGGAGCCGTCGAGGTCATTCAGAAACCCCGGCTCGGCACGAAGCGATTCCTCGAAGAGGCGCGGGTCCATATATGCGATGCGGTGAAGGCGGCGGCGCTCTCCCGTGTGAAGCGAATTCGCGAATTCCGCAAGGTGGAGCCCAAACTCACCGCCGATGCCGTCATAGCAAAGCCCACGTCCTACGCCATGACGGAAACCACCGAGAAGGTAGTCGTAATAGGGGCTTCCACGGGAGGCACCGAAGCCCTGAGGGTGTTTCTGGAAGCTCTGCCCATGGACGTACCCGGCATGGCGATAGTCCAGCACATGCCCGAGCACTTCACGGCGGCGTTCGCCAAGCGCCTGGACGGGCTTTGCCGCGTTTCCGTCAAGGAGGCCGAGAATAACGACACCATCATCCGCGGCCGGGTCCTCATCGCTCCCGGCAGCCGCCACATGCTGCTGAAGCGAAGCGGTGCGCGTTACTTCGTCGAAATCAAGGAAGGTCCGCTGGTGTGCCGCCATCGCCCTTCGGTGGATGTGCTCTTCCGCTCGGCCGCCCGTTACGCCGGCAAGAACGCCGTGGGGGTGATCATGACCGGAATGGGAGACGACGGCGCCAGGGGGATGCTGGAGATGAAGGAAGCCGGCGCTTACACCATTGCCCAGGATGAGAAGACCTGCGTCGTGTTCGGAATGCCCAACGAGGCCATAAAGAAGGGGGCCGTTTCGAAGGTCCTGCCCCTGGAAAGCATCGCCCAGGAAGTTTTGCGGGTCTGCGGTAGATAAGCATCTGCGATGGTCCCTGAATATGTATGCGAGATTACATCGGTATGCGTGCGCCTGCTTCGCATTGCCTTGCGCGGCCGCGGCTCTCCCCGGCGCGGCAAGGGACCTCGGGATATGGATGAACCGGGGAAACACGGAAGCAGTCGGCAGTTTCCGGGGGGAAGAGAGGAGAATCGATCGCCGTGACGGAGGAAAGCCTGGTGAAGATCCTGATTGTTGACGACGAGTTCGTCAGCCGCAAATTGCTGCACGTGATTCTGAGGCCTTACGGAGTATGCGACATCGCCGTTGACGGCGGCGAAGCCATTGAAGCATTCAAATCCGCGCTGGAGGAGGGCAATCCCTACCAGTTGATCTGCATGGACATCATGATGCCGGGCGTCGACGGCCAGCAGGCCCTCAAGGAAATCCGCCGGATCGAAAAGGCGAAGGGAATAAGCGGTCCCGATGAGGTCAAGGTCCTTATGATCACGGCTTTGGGCGATCCGAAGAACGTCATGGAAGCGTTCTACCGTGGAGGCGCCACGGCCTATATCGTCAAACCGATCAACCACAAAAAACTGATCGAGGAAATCAGGCGACTGGGATTACCCATCTGATGAGATAATGCGACAATCAGCCTGAAAGGACTACCGAAAGCCGTGGCCTACCCCTACTTCGGCAATCAGCCGATAACGCTCCAGGCCATGTACGAATCACGCAACGTCCAGGATCTGAAAGCTCCTGGCGCCCATCTCCTCACGGTTCACAGAAGCTTGACGGTCTCATCCCTCGGAGGCGAAGGGGTCCCCGCTATTTCCCGTCTCAGCCGCTATGACGGGCTGTGGGCTCTGCGCCTCATCGCCTTTGTCGAAGTGTGGAGCGGGGGCGATGTACCTCGCATAACCCTCCCTCTTCTCATCCTTTGTTCCCCCGCGCCACGAGATAGTCCGCATCCTTGGTCGTGGCGGATTCGGATTCGAGTTGCCCGGGGATTTCGGGCAGAATCACGCGGAAGGGGAGTTGAGAGCGTTGCCTGACCTGGTCCGGAATTCCGGGTTTCCAGGCATGCCCGTTCCCGGCCAGAACCACCATCGTGTGTTTGGGATGCGCGTTGAGGTAGTCGATCAGATTTACGGCCATGGCGGTGTCCCAAACGAGCTGCGCTTCGCAGAAATGGGTGAACGAGGATTCGGAATGATGGTGGTGTGCGCCGAAGGCCTGCCTGATGAAATCCCTGTACTCCGGGGTCACGTTGCACTGCACGTCCGGCAGTTGTGAAGCCTGCTCCGGCGAGAGGGAGGAAAACCCCCCGGACGCTACCTGCTGACTGATTTCCCTGGGGATGTTCAACCCCACCATCGGGATCTTCTTCTCGCGCGCGTACGCGGCAATGTCGGTATAGAAACGCCAGTAGCCGCCCCAGTTTTCCCTGAACACCTTATGGAACCGCGCCTCGGGCAGGCTCCCGGCAGTCCAGCGGTCCAGGTCCTCCTGGGAGGATTTGCGGAACATCTCGAGGCCTATGGCCACGGGGACGCCCGACTCCTGGAGCGCGCGGATGATCTCCAGTTGCGCCGCATGATCGGCTTTGTTGTCGTGCGACTCCCCGACGAAAATGATCCGGGATTTCGCCAGGTCCGGTGCGGCCTCCTGCAGGGTCACCCGTTTGTTGTCGGAAAGCCGTATCAGTTCCCGAGTGTTTGCGCCGGCAAGCCGCAGGCTGACGGCCACTGCAAGAACAAGCAACAGAAGAAGTCCGATGGCCGGAAGTCGTCTCATGAGGATGTCTCCTTTCTCGGAAAGTCGTGTATGAGAGGGGATTTCGTAATGGGCCATACCCCCTTGGCCCGGTTTACGCCGCTCTGAAACGCCAGGAAGCCGTACTTGCCGTAGTGAGGTATTTTGACCGCCGCGGTGGAGGCGGCGTCGGCTGAGAGCGGCAGGAACACGGCGACGATCCCGCTCGAATCGGAACCGGGAGGGCGGCGCACGATGAAAAGAGCGTCGCCCGGGTCGGCATAAGCCTCGCCATCGATCGTGAATCCGTCCGGGGCGACGGAAAAGCCGGACGGAAGATCGAGGAAGCGGGGTACATTACGCGGCGCTCCCAGGAAAAGGACATTCCGGCCTTTCATACCGTCCGCCGGGAGGTCCGCCTCGGCATACCGGGGAGCATCCCGGAGGCCGAGCGCCCTCAGAAACACTTCGGATGCGGCGGCGACATCGTCCGGAAGGCTTTCGGTCCTCACCACCACGAGGGATTCCGACGCGGTCCCCCTAAGCTCGTTGACCGTGGGAGGAATCTCCGAAGCGTGGAGCCGCCTGAACACATCCACATCAGGGTCCGCAATCAGGCGAACGGGCGGCTTGTCGGAATGGATGCTGAACTTCTCACGGCCTCCGGAAATGGACACGATGGTTTCCACCGGCGCCCCGTCGCCGTCCACCTCGAGGCGTAGCGGAACATCCAGCGAATAGAACGGGGCCTCCTGTACGATCTCTCCGGTCACCTTCCATCCGGCCCCACTCCGCCTGGACCCGTCGCGGCCGGACCCGTCGTGGCCGGAACCGCCACGGCCGGAGCCCCCGAAAACCGTCCGGATACTCTCCAAGGAGAGAACGGGTGCGCCCGGCCTGTCGATCCACTGGCGGAAGAACGGTCCCGTTTCCTTCCCCGCAGACCCTTGCGGCCGGCTGAAAGCCGAAGAGAAGTCGTCCCACGACGCCTTCTGGAATCGCTTGTCGCTGTAAACCTGACGCAGCCCGGACCAGAAGATGTCGTTTCCCACCAGCCTGCGCGCCATGTGAAAGACCATCGCCCCCTTGCCGTATCCCACGGCGCGGGTGGCGGGACTGACCCGTCCGATGAAATCCTCGAGGGCTATGTCCTTTTCGGGCGGAACCAGTGAAGCGTAATCCCGAAGGATCTGGAGCCTGTACTCGCGGGCGGCTGCGGGCGACGACATCTCCTTGTAGAGGTAATCCGATACATACGTCGTAAGTCCTTCGGACCAGTTGCCCCTGGAGTAGTCCACCCACACGCAGTTGCCCCACCATGAATGGGCGATCTCATGCCCGAGACTCGTCGCCAGGATGAAAGGAAGCCTCAGGACCGTTCCTCCGATAAGCGTGTAGGATGGAAAACCGTATCCGGTGGGCAGGAAGTTCTCCACAACCGCGAATTTCTCGAAAGGGTAGTACCCGAAAAGATTGCCGTAGAGTTCGATATAGTGGGCGGACGCGCTGAGGTAGTCATCCGAGAGGGATGCGTTCTCGATCGACAGAAACGTATATATCGGTATTCCGTTGATCCTGGTTTCCCCCACATGGTAGCTCCCGGCGGAGATGGATATGTCGGGGATGGGGTAATCCGTTTCCCAGGAGGAGATGGTGTAGCCGGCTTCCGTACGGATGTCCCTCTTCATGCCGCTGGTGACCGCTGTCATCCCCGCGGGGGCTCGAATGGTCGCGGCGAAGGTCGGGCGGCTGCCGGGCAGTTCGGGATACCACCGCGTAGCGCCGGAAATGAAAACCCCCGCCGGCGAGATGCTCCCGAAGACCCCGAAGCTCGGGTCATCGCTGCCGGTGGTGTCGGCCGGGGGAGAATCCCGGAGCGTGAGCGCGTACGAAACTTCAACCTCTATCAGGTTGCCGGTTCCGTTTCCCTCGCCCCCCATGCCGCCTGTGCTGCCGCCTTGAGGACTCGAGGGCGGCGACACGCGAAGCTCTCCCCGCTCGAATGTGAACGGGAGCGCCTGCCCGCCCGCCTTGACTTCCGAAATACGCGCCTCGGGGTTCAAGGCAAACACGAAGGATGAACCGCCACCCGGCTTGACCGTGAGGGCGTCCGTGGCTTCCAGCGTTTGCGACGGAGGGTGCAGCGCTACCGACAGGTTATGGTGGAGCACCGTCGGTGCTTCCCCGTGAGCGAACCCGCACATAACCAGGCCCGCGGAAATAATAATCGCTGGAAGCAAACGCCGGCGACTCATGCGCATTTGTCTGGTATCCTTTCCATTCATTCTCACATTCGGAAAATGACTTCCGGTTACATTCCTTCCATTCATGTGCGTCGACACCTATGGTGTTAATGATTGCGGCTGTTGATGGCAAGCACTTTCCGGTCATGCCCGCTTCAGATCCGGAAATTCCTTCCATCCCGGAAGGATAAGGCCCTCGCCCGCTTCGCGCTATCGAAAAAAGAGCTTATGGAATGTATTTTGAGTGAATAAAAACTTGATTGTGCTATAATCCATATTTAAGAGATGGGGGGCTCCTACCGAAAGGGCGGGGTCGGATACTGCCTCTCCCCAGCCTCTTAACTGATCCAGCCTTATATAGCGTACACGGGGAGGTTAGGGTAGGCCCGCCATTTCAAGCCGTTCAGGCCGGGAGTGGATCTGGTTGACCTCTTGACTTGTCAGGGGAGGGGGACGGGTGTCCGGTCCGCCCTGAATGCCTGCTGTTGTCGGAATCTGTCGGGAACGGCGCCTCCGCGGGAGGACTAAGGAAGCAGAATTATAATTATTTCAAACAAGTTGAGAGTCATCTGATTTATGTCGGAAGATCCAAGGGCAAGCGGCGCGAACGGCAAGAACCACATCCGGCTTAGACTGTCTATTCTTATCGTTTTGGTTTTCCTCGGAGGTTTTCTGTTTTATAAAACGGGCCTGATCCACTTCTTTATGGATAAGGACAGGATCATGGCGTTTCTCGATTCCCTCGGACCCCTCGCGTTCCTCGGATTTTCCGTGCTCCAGGCATCCCAGGTCGTCATCTCTCCCATACCGGGGGATGTGACGGGCTTCATAGGCGGCTATGTATTCGGCCCGTACCTCGGCGTCATACTGTCCACCATAGGACTTGTCGTCGGCTCCTATGTGGCCTTTGCGCTTGCGCGCGCGTTCGGCCGGCCGCTCGTCGACCGGTTCGTGGACAAAGCCGTGATGGACAGGTTCGATTACGTCCTGCACAGCAAGGGAATATTTCTCATCTTCCTTCTGTTTCTCATACCGGGTTTCCCCAAGGACTATCTTTGCTACATCTGCGGACTGGGGCATCTCACCACCCTCGAGTTTCTGGCCGTAAGCACGATCGGCAGGCTTTTCGGAACCATCCTGCTGACCCTCGGAGGGGACTATATCCGCTGCCACCAGTATGTTAGATTCAATATACTGGTAGTGGTATCCGTGATTGTCATCATTGTCGCGCTGACGTATCGCAAGAAGATGGAGTGCTTGTTCAAGTCGTGGCATGTCAAGGGATGCCGGACGACTCCCAAGGAGCAGAAGTAGTCCTTCGGCATACTGTGCGGCCGTCGGCGCCCGCTTTCGCGCTCCGTCGGGGGCGGCTGATTCCTTCAAACCCGTAACGTGGTCCCAGGTCTTCGGACCCGGACGACACGTCGCCCGGGTCCGAAGACCTTTTCCATTTCCATGGCGTGCTATTGACTCGATTCGGCGAGCGGTCTTTCGCCCGATTGCGGCTCTTTCCTCTTGCGGGAAGAGGGCGCCTTTCCTTCAGCCGGACCATCCTTCGAACCGGACGCGGACGCCGGGGGCGTCACGGCCGCGGATGCATCCATGTCGGCCGACGGCGTTCGCACCCCCGCATCCGGCCCGCCCGCCTCGATGGAATCCCTTTCCTGCAGCCATCGGGCAATCTTCGGAGTAAGCTCCTTCTGGCACTTGGAGCTTACGTATATGCCGATATGTCCCGTCTTGAGACACACGTCCTCGGTATCCTTGCTCCCGACTTTGCTCGTCAGTTGGTTGCTCGCCTCGGGCGGCACCAGGTGGTCGAACCGGCCGTAGATATTGAGCAGAGGCATCGTGACTTTGGCGAGGTCCACGCGGCGTCCGCCCAGTTCCATTTTGCTCTGGATGAGCAGGTTGTTCTGGTAGCAGTCTTTTATGAACTGACGGAACGTTTCGCCCGGAACATCGGGGCTGTCGAAAATCCATTTCTCCATGCGAATGAAGTTTTCCACGAATTCCCGGTCGTTCATGTTCTCGAAAAACCCCACGTACTTGTCGAGCATCAGGCGGGCGGGGTTGAGGAGCAGAAATCCCAGGTTGAGTATGTCCCCGGGCATATTGCCGTACGCATTCACCATGCCGTCGACGTTGATTTCCTTCATCCAGATGTGGAGCAGGCCCTTATCCGTGTCGAAGCTGCTGGGAGTCACGGTGGTGATGAGGTTTTTCACCTTCTCGGGATACAGGGACGAGTACATGAGGGAAAAGCTTCCACCCATGCAGACTCCCATAAGGTTGATCTTCTCCACCCCGTGGCGGCGACGGATGAAGTCCACTACGTTGTTCAGGTAACCGGTCACATGGTCGTCTATGGTCTGGTACCTGTCCTTGCGGGTCGGGTAGCCCCAGTCGATCATGTACAGATCGATGCCCTCGCTGAGAAGATTCTGCACCACGCTCCTGCCCGGCTGGAGATCCAGCATGGTTTCCCGGTTGATCAGGGCGTAGACGACGAGCAGGGGGGTCTTCAGCTTGATGTCGGTTGTCGGGATGTAGTGCTTGAGCCTGATGCGGTCTTCCTCGTAGACGACTTCGTAGGGTGTTTTGGCAATGCTGGTGTCCAGAGGCCCCAGGAGCACGTCCTTGGACTTGAGAAAACGTTCCTGGGACTTTTCGATATTCTCCGCCAGTTTTGATAAAATCAAATCGACCGGTATTCCGCTCGGGTTTATCATGTATCTCCCCCTCAATTACTGTCAAACCGAAGATTCCTTGTTCCCAACCCGCTTTTCCAGGTCCTTCACCTTCTTCTTCAGGCTATGGAATTCCCTGTAAAGTTCGTCCATGTCCTTGTTGGTCGGGATCGGCAACATCTGCAACATGTCCATCAAGACGTCCTGTCTCGCTATCCGGAATTCCTCCAGGGCGTTGAGCGTCCTGTACAGGGACTGGAGGTACTCGGGAGACTTGAGAAGCGATGAATAATCGCCTTCAAGGGTCTTGATCCACAGATCGTAATAGTCCTTGAAGTCGTTGGAGAGCTTCCCCTCCTTGCCCAGTTCCTTGATCTTCTGCTCCATGACCTGCACGGACCTCTCCACCGGAACGTAGAGATGCTGGAAGAGGTCGGCCAGCGCCGCCTGGAACAGGTTGAACTTATCGATGGTGTGGTTCACCTTCTCCTGGTAGAACCGGGCGAGCCCCAGTTGCGGGACTTTGAAGAGTGGCTGGATCTCCTTCTCGTAGAACTTCACCCAGGTTTCGAACTTGTTCGCCGGGCTCGATGCATTGCCCGCTTCTCCGATGGTCTGGACATGCTTCACCCACTCGTTGTAGAGGTGGGTGCATCCCTCCACTGCCGTGTTGTTGAGCTTCATCGCGAAATCCGGGAAAGACCCCAGGCTCTTGAACAGCCTGCTCATGGCGTCGGGATCGCCCGCCTGCGCTCCGCACATGCCCTGCAACATGCCGAAAGGGGCCATCCAGGACTTCTGAATGTCTTCCATGATCCCGGCGGGATCGTATCCTGCCGACTGCTCCCGGGAGCCGGTCTGCGGAACGAACGGTTTGAGCCACATATTGGTGGCCGACACGTAGAAATCCGTCATCGATTTCATCCAATCCGCCATGGGGGATTCCTGGCCGGCCTTTTCCTGTCCGACATCACTCATAGCATACCTCTCGCTTTCTTGGTCTTTCGCGCCCTTACTTGTTTTCGTTCGTCCCGCCCGTTGCGCCCGTCGTGTCCCCGGTGGAGACGAACTGCCGAAACGAATCCATCAACTTCTGAAACTGCTCGCCCTGTCTCTTGATGAGGCTGTCGATGTGCTGAGCGGCCCCCTCGTTGTCCAGGCCTTTCGCCTCCGCAAGGAGTATCCGCAGATGCCTGATCGTCTCCTCCTGCGAGGCGACCTTTTCCTTCAATTCCTCGTATTTTCGAATAAGCGCCAGGTGCTCGTCGCGGGGAACGACCCCAAGAAGCGCAAGGTATCCATTGAAGGATCTCTTGAAATCTTCCTGGGCGTTCACCCACGCTCTCAAATAGTCGGGGGTGCCTTCGGCGGACCTGTCCAGTCCGTAGGCTTTCTGGAAGAGCTTCGTCAGTTCCTCGTATCCTCTAAATCCCTGCTGCATCCAGTTGGACAGGTCCTTAAACTGCTCCTGGCCCCTGGCCGCGCTGAGCAGAAAGTTTCCCCAGAATTCAAGGAAGTACTTATCCATGTGATTTTCCCTTTGAGTCTTGCTCTACTGATTATTTGACGTTTTTCCGCGCCGAAACGGCCCGCCGTCGTATCCGCCGAAACGGATGCGCGGGCTTCAGGTTTTCTGGATCTGCCGGAACCGCGCCGGGGCGCAGCGGAGAGGGGAAGACGGCCGGAAAAAAGATGCCGGATACCGGCGGCCCGGACGGCGCAAAGCTTTCATCCGGTATCCGATATCCTCGCGAAGATGCCGGACCGACGGATCGGGCCTGTTCTTATCCGCATCCGGCGGCCGGCATCTCTTCTTTCCCGCTTTCATACTTTCAAACGAGTGAAACCTTTATGCGGTTCTGGACCTGGCCGGCGTGGCCTTGTCCAGATCGATCTGGAACCGGACCGGGCCGCGGTACATGGGTTTGCCCTCCGATTTGCCCGTAAAATAGGTGTGGAGAGCGCATTCGGACGTGGCCAGCGACCACGAGGTGGCGATCGCGCCGTGGCCCTTGGGAAACACGCTCACCTCCGCGTCCACGAAGGGCAGCGCGGCAAGGGCCGCTTCCTCGTCGATCAAATCATCCTTTTCCGCAATGCAGGTGAGCCACTTGATTCCTTTCTCCTTTATCCGTTTGAAGTTGAGGGCGCGGCCGAACAACGTTACCGGCAGCGTGCCGTCGCTTTCAACGGGGTTGGTGTACGACTGGAAGCTCATCCGGGTGATCCCCACGGGGAGGTCCTTCCGGTCGTAGATCATCCAGTGGTTGATCGCCGCGGCGGTCTTGCTGATTTTGAACGGCCTGCCCGGCGGCCCTCCGTTGAACATCATCAGGTCGCGGTACAGGCTGAGCAGAGGGGCTTCCCTGTCCATCGTCTTCAGCTTGAAGACCCAGCTCATCACGTGGCCGTCCACCACGTTGTTCCCGTTGGGCAGCGTTTTCTCGGCATAGCCCAGGTCTCTGAACCGCGGCGGCAGGTGATTGATGTACTCGACGAGCGCCTTGCTGCGGGACCCGTCCATGGGGGCCACGCACGTGATGAGGGCATCCACCAGGCCGTCCAGTTCACCGGAGAGGAGATTGACCACCGAGACGTAACCGCCCTGGCAAAAGCCGTTCAAAGTAACCGGTTTGCTGCTCCGGGCCGCGATCTGTTCGCAAAAGTAGCGGGTGTCGAGAGCGTCGTCCTCACCCCGCATCAACTGCACCGCCTCGGTGGCGTCGATGTCCTTTACGAGCCGAATATAAGTCGGGATGCCCTGGTTTGCAAAGGCGTGTACGTAACTTTTTCCTTCCCACGGCAGAAATGCGAGGATGTTGGCCCCCAGGACATAAGGCGGAATGATCAGGATCGGCTTGCCGCTTTTTTTCACTTTCGTTTTGCCGTCCAGCGGCAACACCTGGTAGAGCTCGAACCGCTCCGTTTCGGCGACCTTTTCGTATCCGTCATTGTCCAGATGAAGTCCGTAATCCGGCTTGATGTCCCGAATGGCCTTGGGATAGATATTGATAACCAGGTCCATGAGCCGGGCCTGTCTATCGGTATACGCGACGATGTCGTCTCCCTTGCCGCCGAAGAGCGTATTCAGGGCGGCATTGATGAAGGCGATCCTCTGTCGCGCGTGGTAATCGGCCATGGTTTCGATACTGCTGGTGGCCCCGGTTGAGGCGAGCTGAATATTGAAGAGGAGCAGCCCCAATAGATCCTCCGCATTTTGCCAGGGAGCGATGTAAGGCGCTTTTTCTTTTTCAACTCTGGAAAAGCTGGCCATGGTGGTCCAGGACGGCGACATGAAATCGAACAGGTACTGCACCACGCCGCTCCAGTACGTCTGGACCGCCTTGGCCATATTGAAATAAGACTGGATACACTTCGAGTTCCATCCCAGCATCGCGGAGATGGAAGAGTATGTCAAATCAAGCACCTCTTGTCTGGCGCCAGAGGGAGTCTCCATTCCATACCCCTTGTATGCGTCTTTCCCCACCGTCAAGCCGCCTGCCGGCATCAGGAAATCGCAAAGAAGGTTTCGAACCTCTTGAAACTCTCGTCAACGCCGCTCTTGAAATCGCTACGCCCCTTCTTGTAGGCCACGGCCCATTCGCTCATTATCTTGCGGGCGTCGCCGGAAATCCAGGGCGACTGGTCCATGAGAAGCCCCATCATCCTCTCCGTCTGGTCCTGCATCATGGTCATGACGTTGAATCCGGTATCGAAAGCGTTCTTGTTGAAGATGATGATCTGCTTGAGCATCTGCTTCTGGTCCATCATGATTCCTCCCGTGAAGAACTGTGAAGAACTGCTCCGAAGAGCATTGAAAGTCGATAATCGGGAAAACCCGTTCTCATTTGGCCTTGGCGGCTTCGGAGGCGAAGTAATTCTCGATGTTCCGGAAGCTGTCGTCGGCGATCTTCTTGAAATCCTCGCGGCCCTTCTTGTAGCTTGCAAGCCATTCCTTCATGGCCTTCTTTCCTTCCTCGGGGAGCCACGTTGCCTGCTCCATGAATGCGTTGACCATCTTCTCCGACTGGTCCTGGAGCACGACCATGGTGTTGAAGCTGTTGTCGAACGTGGTCTTGTTGAAGTCGATCATCTGCCTGGTGAGTTTCATCGGGTCCATCTTTACACTCCTCGTCAAGAATAAGTAGGGATAATGTTGCGACCGCGTCGGTCGAATTACCGGGAACTTTCTCTATTCTAATGGGCTTGCGGTTGATGTCAAGAGAAAAATATTGCATTGCAGCATAGGCTGGGGCGCTTTCGGGTTGCGGGTTGCCTTCGGGTTGCGGGTTGCGTGTTGCGGGTTGCGGGTTGCGGGTTGCGTGTTGCGAGTTGCGAGTTGCGGGGTGTGGGGTGTGGGGTGTGGGTTGCGGGGTGTGGGGTGCGGGGTGTGGGGTGCTGGGTTCGGTGGCCGTCGGCATTGAAGCCGTGAACCATGCCCCAAGACGGGCCCGGTTCAGAACAGGGTAATCAGGGGCGCTCCCCAGCGAAAGCGGGGGGCGGGACATCTTGGAAGGTCCGGATTCTCGTTTGCGCGGGCATGACGATGAGTCCTCTCAAGTGTTGTCTCAAACGCACGGCCTGTGAATCAAGCGCGAAAACGGGGCACGGCGGAAGAAAATGTTGAATATGGATCGGGCAGCGCATAGAATGAGGGTATCATCGTGAATAGAATTATCCTGCGATATGCAGTTACCGGGGGAATGACGGTTATGCCGCGTAATTTACTGAACCTTTTCCTGTTGGGAGTGATTCCGATGCTGCTGATGTCTTGCGGCGCGACCAAACCCGCCAAGGAGACGGCCGGGGAAGCTCCCGTCGCTCAGCTCCCGCAGCCTCCGGTCTATGTGCCCGGAGACATCATAGACACCCGGAGCGGCGGGAAAGTCGGTTTCGACGATCTCGTGCGCGACATCTCCGACGCTCGAATCGTCTATGTGGGAGAAACCCATGTCGCTCCGGACGACCATCGAATCCAGATGAAGGTGCTTGAGGCCCTGCACGGCAGGAACCCGTCGCTGGTCCTGGCCATGGAGATGTTCCCCAAACCCGTCCAGCCCATCGTGAACAGGTGGACCGCCGGGCAGATGCCGGACGAGAAGGCCTTCGTCGCCAAGGTGCGCTGGAAAGATATTTGGGGTTACCCTTTCGACCTCTATCGCGACATCTTGGTGTTCGCGCGGGACCGGCATATTGGAATCCTCGCAATCAACGCCCCGAGTTCCGTGGTGAGGAACATAGCCCGCAAGGGGTTCAAATCCCTGGCCCCGAAGGAGCGCTCGCAGCTCGCCCGTGACTTCGATTTCAACGATGCCGGCCACCGGGAATACGTGCGGAAGAACTACGAAGAACACATGAAAGGCATCATCAAGAATTTTGAATCTTTCTACACGGCGCAGCTCGCCTGGGAGGAGACGATGGCCGAGACCCTGGCGGATGCACTGGCCTCCCGCGGGCAAAGCGGCGAGCAAATCCTGGCGCTCATCGGAAAGGGACACCTCAGCTACCGCTTCGGAGTGCCCCGGCGGGTCGAGCGCCGCGTCGCCCACGAATACAAAACCATTATTCCCGTTCCCGCGGATGTTGTCGAAACGCCTGTAGACCCTCAACTGGCCGACTACATCTGGGTGACGGAAAAAATGCAACTGCCCGACGACCCCCACAAGGGGCGCTTCGGTATTATCATTGGACAGAACTCGTCGGGCGCCGGGCTGACCGTCTCGCAGGTGCTTCCCGACACTCCGGCGCAGAAGGCCGGAATAAGAAACGGCGATGTGATTACGGCCATCGACGACATAGCGATTCAGTCCATAGGGGACATTCACAGAGCGATGTCCGCGGGCGGGCCGACACACCGGATCAGGCTGCGGCGAGACGGCAGCGAAGTGAGTATCGAGGTGACGCTGCCGCAACGCCGGTCCCGTTCGTCCCGGTAAAGACCGCGAGCGGGTATGCCGTGAACGGTTGGACTAATGGGTATACCGTGAATGGTTGAAATCCGGACTTTTTGCCGAGGAGAAGTTTTTGTACGGTTACGGCTTTCAGACATGCTTTGTACCTTTTGTGCGGTGACGGCCGCCGGCCGCGACCGGGCTGTCGAAACGCAACAGGCTGCGGCCCGCGGCCGTAACCGCACAAGAAAAGGCCAGACTCAACCCGTTCACGGTACGACCCCAAACTCCAACCAATAACAATAACCCGACTTTCCGCATATGGATGCTTAACTAGTGGAATTTGCTAATGTTAAGCATTATGAAACAGCCAAAATCCCTAATAAAATCAGGGGGTGTGCGGAATGTCGGATAACCTCGGTAACCCGAAATAACCAACCTCAACAGCAAAGTGACGCGCGATTATGCTTGCTCTCTCCACCTCCTGGATATCCAACGACTACACGAACGGCGAGGCCCTGCTCGACAGGATCAGGCGGTTCAACATCACCGGCGTCGAGCTGGAATACCGGATAACCGATGCGATGTTCAGGCAGATGCGCACTCCGCTCAGGAAGTCCGGACTCAAGGTGACCAGCTTGCACAACTATTTTCCGCTCCCCCCGACGGCGCCCCGGGCCCTGGCCAATGGCGACCTCTTCCTGCTCTCGCATCCCGACAAGGAAGAGCGCATGCGCGCCGTCGAATGGACCGGCCGCACCATTGAAACGGCCAACGACCTGGAAGCCCCCGTCGTGGTGCTTCACTGCGGGTGCGTGAAGATGGATGCGGACGCGGGCAGGCTCCAGGAATTTTACACAAATGGCAAGATAGAATCCGACGAAGCGCAGGAGTTCATCCGGATCTTGAAGGAAGACCGCGAGCGGAACAGACCGAAGCACCTCGAAGCGCTTATGCTCTCTCTGGACAGGCTCGCCTCTAAGGCTGCCCGCATGGATGTGCTGCTTGGGCTGGAGAATCGCTACTTCTTCCACGAGTTGCCCGGCATCGACGATTTCGAAATCCTGTTCAGGGAGTTCGAAGGAGGGCCGCTACGCTACTGGCACGATACGGGCCATGCCCGTTCGAACGAACTCCTGACGCTCTACGCCCAGGAGGACCTGCTCAAGGCCAACGCCGATCGTCTGGCGGGCATGCATCTGCACGACGCGAAGGGGCTCGACGACCACCTCGCCCCCGGAACCGGAGAACTGGATTTCGAAATGATCAAGAAATACCTCAAGGAGGACACCCTCAAGGTCATCGAACTGAAGGGGGGAACACCAGACGCCGAAGTGGCCGCCGGAATCGATTTTCTCAGGAGCATCGGGATTGACTGAACCGATAATATTGTGAATGGTTTCAATCCGGACTTCTTTGTGCGGTTACGGCTGCCGGCCGCTACACGGCAGTTTGTTGATGAACGCAGGCTGGTGCTGTCCATCGTGGTGGGTATATGAATCAGGTTTGAATTGGGATGACTCGTATTGTAGAGAGAGAGGATATGGTCCTGGACCATGCAACATCTATAACGTATATCCGGTTACCGGCACTGTGCAGGCCGGCATACAGTTGACCCGCCCTTTGCAGAGAGATCTCGGTTCCGCGGGGCCGGCAGATGAGGCGGATGGGCAGTCGGCCAACTTTGAGGGGTCCATCGTTGATAATACCATCCGAAACATCGTATGTGTGGACTCATCGGCAAACCTGAGGAGCGGCAATCTCTACCACTCACAACAGGTGGGTCTCCTTTTGCTGTCCTACAACAGTCTCGATTCTTCCACCGGCCCATTAGGCACGGGGTGGAACCATGAGTTGAACCTCTCCATCACTTCCTACACGTCCTCTTCCACTCTTTGCCTCAGAGGAGGTGACGGGGATCTTACTTACTTCAACCCTGAAAATTCCGGCGTCTACACGGCCGATGCCAAAAGCGGGGACTCGTCCTCCATCGTAAGGAAC
>CAYOVG010000038.1:0-28728 GCA_964407285.1 uncultured Syntrophobacteraceae bacterium | reverse complement strand
AGCGTCAACAACTACATGGCGAAGGTAGGCGCCTACCAGAACAGGCTGCAGTACACGATGGAAAACCTGGCCGTCAGCATCGAGAACTTCACTGCATCCGAGTCCGCCATCCGCGACGTGGACATGGCCTATGAAATGACCCAATTCACCAAGAACCAGATTCTGCAGCAGTCCGGCATAGCCATGCTGTCCCAGGCAAACCAGGCTACTCAGCAGATAATGCAGTTGATCGGCCAGTAGGTGTGGATGGAGTGGTGTAGATCCGGATTATGTTAAAACCTGAAGATCTTGAAGAGTCGTGTCCCGCATGCGGCGGCAGGGGACGGGTGTACAAACGGGAATGCGTCGTATGGTGGGATGAAGGCGCCGGGGTCTCTCCCGAGGAATCTTCGGTGCTCGACAACGAACAGGTATGCCCGATATGCCGGGGGATGGGGACGGTCCCTACGGAACAGGGGCAAATTCTGCTTGAATTCATCATGAAGTACCTTTCCGAGTAAGAGAATGTCCGTGGATCGCCCATGGATCGCCCAACTGCGCCGGCATCCCGATTGAAGAGGATTATCAACGGGATGCAAGGTGACGGGTTTCCCTTTTATCTCCCTCTTTCATTTCCTTGTGCGCAAGCCCTTTGCAGGCTTCAGGTCAACATGATACACTTCACGCGCGTGAGATTGACCTAACAGCGGGCGTGGTTCAAAACGGGGCGGCATTCGGGCGTCGGGTGTTTCTTTGGCGGCGCTGCAACAAACCGACCGTGAACCATGCCGTAATGTGATTGCGAAAGATGACCGCCGGCAGTGTATTCATGGAATCATTCGAACTCCGCAGCATAGGCGGAATTACTATTATCGGTCCGGACCTTTTTGCCGTGGACGAGCAGGGGGTCTCGCTCAGTCCGATTGCGTCCGCGTTCCCGAAGTACCGGACGGTCATTACGGGCAGAAGCATTCACGCCATGCAGACCATGGCGATGATCGAATTCCGGCGCAGTAAGCTCCTCGAAAGCGGGAACGGGGACCTGAGCAGCGAAGAGGAACTGGATATTTTCACGGATGCGGTCTCACTTCTCATCAGGAACGGGACCGTTCTCATCCGATCGAACCCCGACGACATGGACAGGATATTCGCCGCGGATGAGATGCTCCAGCAAATCCTGCCGAAGGACAGGATTCAATTTACGGGTATTCAACTGGCGTCCATCAGGCGCAAGCTGAGGCGCAGGGGCGAGAGTTGGAGGATTTCACCGCCTCCGCATTCCATCGAGGAAATCTGCTCCTACATCACGTCAAGCCGGGTACATGTCGGGACCGGGGCAACCTATTATCAGAATGCTCCAACCGGCGGACGGTTCCTCACATACGAAGAATTCGTCCGCATTCGCCCGTTGCTGACCGGGGACCCCGTCGAAGCGCTCGCGCAGTTGAAGGAAATCGTAATGCTCGGCGGCCTCGTAAACAAACAGGGAGCCCGCGAGTTGAATTTTTTGCTGCCCGCGGACAAGGCGCTACGATTCGATAAGCTGATCGACCTCACAACCGCACTGGAATCGGCATCCACCGCCGCGGATGTCGAAGCGGCCACCCGGTTGTTCGACGCCTTTGCCGGGGATTTTTCCGAAGCAGCAGGCCCTGAACTCGTGAGCGACCGGGAGGACTGCCATGGGTGGAGAACGACCATGTTCTGCCGCCTGTACGATATCAATGAGAAAATGCTCGAGGAATGGGCGCTCGGCCTTAGTCCGGAGTTTCATCTGAACGTCCGGTGGCTTCCGGGAGCACGCATAGCGGCAGGCGAACCTGTTTTCGAGAGCAATGTCGAACCGCATGTACGTGGCCTCATAGACCATTATCGGCGGACATGGCCCGGTCTCGAGTTCATCAACGTGGGCCGCGTCGAGTCGTCCCAGACTCGCAGGGACCGCACCGGCGAGGAACGGGAGGTTTTCCTCGTGGTGCTCGGCCAACCCGATGGAATCGAGAACATCAGGCTGGTGCGGATGATGAAATGGGATGTCATGCACCGCATCCGGATGGGCATACCGTACATGCAGGCGGTATATGAGACGATCCAATACCGTGATTACATCTTCGACCGCCTGAACGCCGCGGGTGAACTCGGCATCCCGTTGCTCCGGTACACCGAAATCCGTTTCGAGGTGGACTACCCCGGCCTGGGGAGAATTCCCGTCTTCTTCTTCGACCGTCAATATGTACCCGGCATCGTCACGGACAAAATCCCGCCGGCGTACTACGGCAAAGCCGGATTCATCGAGGACCTCGCCAGGCTTCTCGGCGTGGCGGCCGCGGTCAGCCTGACGATTGGAAGGGCCTCTCCGGTTACGCACCAGGCCTATTTCGACGACGGTGACGAGATCATCCAGACCGATGAGAAAGGACGCCCGAACCGGCTCATCATTGCAGAAACGACCGGTTCCTTCACCGATTGGGATACGCCGATGACGGCGATGCTGCCGCAGTATATTTCCCGTCTTTCCGGACACCTGCAAAAGGCCGTGGACCTAGGGGTTAAAGCGGAATCAATATCGACAGCCATCGATCGCTTCGCCTCATCCCTGGCGGATGAGATCGCCAGGATGCAGCAACTTTTGCTTGACTCTTCCGACAGGCTACGGTCTTTCTTCATGGACCGCTCGACGGAGCCGGGGTCAATCCGCCGCAGGTGGGACGGAATTCTGCGCCGTATGGAAGAAACGGACACGGAGGAATTGAGACGCCGGATTGTCTCGAACCCGGATTTACTATCATTTCAAGAGGAACCCTAAGAGGATATCGAGCCGATGAGCAATGAACCGAACAAAGTCATCTATTCCATGGTGGGTGTCAGCAAGTACTACGACAAGAAGCCCATTCTCAAAGACATATATCTTTCCTACTTCTATGGCGCAAAGATAGGCGTCCTCGGGCTCAACGGCTCCGGGAAGAGTTCCCTGCTCCGCATCCTGGCCGGAGTGGACACGGAGTTCAACGGGAAGACGATTCTCTCTCCGGGCCACACGATAGGGTACCTGGAGCAGGAGCCGCAACTCGACGACGCAAAGACGGTGCGGGACGTTGTCGGTGAGGGAGTTCAGGCGGCGGTGGATCTGCTGAACGAGTTCAACAGCATCAACGAGCAGTTCGCCAATCCGATGTCCGACGACGAAATGAACAAGCTGATCGAGCGCCAGGGTGAAGTACAGGAAAAGCTGGATGCGATGGATGCCTGGGACCTCGATTCGCGGCTCGAAATGGCCATGGATGCTCTGCGGTGTCCTCCCGGCGATACTCCGGTCAAGATCCTGTCCGGAGGCGAGAAACGCCGTGTGGCGCTGTGCCGCCTGCTGCTGCAACAACCCGACATTCTTCTCCTGGACGAACCGACCAACCACCTGGACGCCGAGACGGTGGCGTGGCTGGAGCAGCACTTGAAAAGATACCCGGGCACCATCATCGCCGTCACGCACGACCGGTACTTCCTGGACAATGTCGCGGAATGGATACTCGAACTGGACCGGGGACAGGGAATTCCGTGGCATGGCAACTATTCGTCCTGGCTCGAGCAGAAGCAGACCCGCCTCAAACAGGAGGAAAAAACCGAAACCGAACGCCAGAAAACCCTCCAGCGCGAACTCGAATGGATCAGAATGTCGCCCAAGGGACGGCACGCCAAATCGAAGGCCCGGATCAATTCCTATGAAGCTCTCCTCGGGCAGGAAAACGAGAAGAGAGCGAAAGACCTCGAGATCTTCATTCCACCGGGACCCCGTCTCGGGAACGTCGTCATAGAAGCCAAGGAGGTATCCAAAGCCTACGGAGACCGGATTTTGATGGAAGGACTGACGTTCTCGCTGCCGCCGGGAGGAATCGTGGGGATCATCGGCCCGAACGGCGCTGGAAAGACCACGTTGTTCCGGATGATCACCGGCCTGGAGAGCCCCGATTCCGGCAGCTTCAGGGTCGGCGACACGGTCAAGCCCGCGTATGTCGAACAGAGCCGGGATGCCCTGGACCCCGACAAAACGATATGGCAGGCCATATCGGACGGTGACGACGTCATTGAACTGGGAAACAGGCAGGTCAATTCCCGCGCTTACGTGGCGCAGTTCAACTTCTCCGGCACGGACCAGCAAAAAAAGGTCGGCATGATCTCCGGAGGGGAGCGCAACCGGGTCCACCTGGCCCGCATGCTCAAATCGGGCGGCAACGTGATTCTCCTGGACGAACCCACCAACGACCTGGACGTGAACACCATGCGGGCGCTGGAAGACGCACTGGAAAACTTTGCCGGCTGTGCGGTGGTCATCAGCCACGACCGCTGGTTCCTGGACCGCATCGCCACGCATATACTGGCTTTTGAAGGGGACAGCAACGTTGTGTGGTTCGACGGGAATTATTCCGAATACGAAGCCGATAGAAAGGCCCGTCTCGGAGCCGCGGCCGATCAGCCCCACAGGATCAAATACCGGCAACTCACAAGGGCTTGATTCAGTCCACTAAATGCATGAAGCCGCAAGCAGCAAAGCTTTCAACCACGAATAAGATGAAAAGGCGCGAAAGGGGTATGATCCCGTTTTCGCGCCTTTCGTGTTTTTCGTGGTCAATGCTTTTAGAGATTTCGTGGTAAAGACAGGCGAGTTACCTGACTTCAAAGGAACTCTGGCGCGTATCGGCCCTGCCCTCGACCTGGACCACATCGGTTACCGTATAGGTCCCCCTGGGAGCATTCGGGGGCAACCGGAGAGGAACACTGGAATAGTAAGTCCCTCCCGACCTCACGACCTCATTCTCCGGCCGGGCTATCACCCGTCCGTCGATGGACACTTCTCTCGATTCCACGACGGTGGTGGTTATGCGTGGGTCGGGAGTGATGACGGCATAGGTCATCCCGAGGTTGATCCGGTCGCCGGGCCGTACAACATTGGGTTCCACGATCGATTTTTCGATGGACACGATTGTGCCTCGTGATGGATCATAGTAGCCGTACTGCCGGATGGTCTCCTCGCGCGTCCTCCTCTGGTCGTAAGCGTAGTGGCCGACAGCGCCGCCGATGGCGGCTCCGAGAAGACCGCCGATTGCCGCGCTTTGCGCGTCACCGCCGATCAGTCCTCCGGCCGCGGCGCCGCCGGCGCCGCCCACGCCGGCTCCCACCATTGCGCCCCTGTGTTCCCGCATCGGCATCGTCTGGCAACCGAACAGGAAGAATGCGAGGGCAATGGCCGTAATATATGAAACCGGTCTGGCTGTCATAACCGTCCCTCCGTAAACATAAATAGTTGATGTCGAACTAAAAATTGAACCATGACGATCCAACCTCTCTCGGATGTGCTCACTTTGTCCGCTATCTGTTATATATATGGAAGGTAGGCATGGATCAGGTGAAATGAATGAGGCATCCATTGTATTCGCGGGGTGTGTATAATGTATTTCGATGGAGATATCCACGCACAGAAATAATCAGTGAGGAGTTTGAGATGGCGGCGCACTACATGCCGAAAACACTGGCAAAAACACTGCAGTATATAGCATTCCACGCTCCCGGCGAGTATGGACTCTTCTGGGACCCGGACGGCGCCATGCCCTGGAAGGAGCTGTATTGGGCATTGCAGGAGGATGCTTCGCTTCGCTTCGTTCGCGAAGCCCATCTGCGGGAACTGGCTTACCTCGGATTGGATCTTCCCTTCGCGCTGGAGGGTTCGAAGCTGCACCTGAAGGGCGATTCCCCCCAACCGTCCTACCCCGTTGTCGATCCCCCGGAGAGGCTCTATCACGCCTTTCCGCTCAAACGCTACCCGGCTGTATCCCGAAAAGGACTCTCCCCCTCCGGGAACCGCGCATACCTGCCGCTTTTCACTGACCGGGAGATGGCGTTGCGAGTAGGAAAAAGACGTGACAACGCCCCTCTCGTCGCCGAAGTTCATGCAAAGAAGGCGGCCCTGGAAGGCGCGCTCTTCCGGATGGCGGATTCAGGCCTCTACCTCGCCGAATCCATATCCGCCGCTTACCTTGCGCTGCCCACGGTGCGCGAAGACGAACTGGCGGAAGTCGCCGATCGGAAGAAAGATAAGCAGCCGGCCGCAGCCACTGCTCCCGCGACCCCGGGGTCTTTCTTCGTCGACCCGAGCCATTTTTACGACGCTTCGGGTAAGGGCCCTCACCATGGCCAGAGCAAGGGAGGAAAGAAAGGCAAAAAGGGAGGAAGCGACTGGAAGAGAGATTCGAGGGAAGTAAGGCGCAAAAGAGAAGTGTAATCCCCGTTGAAACGAAAAAAGGGGCGGAAAGGAAAAACGGGTTTTTCCTTTCCGCCCCTTAATGTCGATTTACGCAATCAACGCCGTCGGCACTGCCGAAGCCGCGGGGTTATTCGCCGGCTTTGGCTCCCTTCTTCGGCTCGATCGCCTTCGCCTTTGCGGCCTCCTTGGGCTGAGCAGCCCCCGACGCCGCGGCAATCAGCTTGTCCTGCTCGGGATGCGGACCCAGCCAGTCCACTTTGCCGCTGGTGATGTCGTACATTGCGCCAACCACCCGAACGGACCCGTCCTTCGCTTTGTTCCGGACAACTTCGCTGGATTTGAAAAGATCCTCGATCGCCTGCCAGACGTTTTCATGGATAACCGCGCTCACCAGGGCCGAGTCGGCAAGGTCGGGTTGTTTCGCTTTCACCTTGGCTACCGCCGGAGCGATGTTGCTGACCAGGGGAGGAATGTTGCCGTGAACCTGCTCGCCCTTGGTGACAGCCGTGACTGCCCCGCAACGGGTGTGGCCCAGCACCACCAGGAGGGGAGTCCCGAGATGGTCCACGCCGTATTCGATGGAGCCTGCTTCGTCCGTACGAGCCACGTTGCCCGCAACACGGATGACGAAGATCTCACCGATTCCGGCATCGAAAACCAGTTCGACCGGCACCCTGGAATCGGAACACGAAAGCATGGAAACATAAGGCTTCTGGCCTTCGTTCGTGGTCTGCTCTCTGCGGGCCTGGTCCTCGTTGAAGAACTTCGGCGTACCGGCCACATACCTCTCATTTCCCTCTTTCAGCAGTTTCATGGCCTCATCGGCGCTGATGCCCGGACCGGCGCTCGACGCCCAGGCCTGAGAAGCAACCACCACCAACGTCAGCACGAACACCGCGGCAAATCTCACGATCTTCATTCCCTTCATTCCAACATCCTCCCGACTACACATTCATGAAATAAGTATTTCTCCCCCTCTGCCCTCAACTACTCGCTTTCCATCCTGCTATCCATCAAACGGCGGGCATTGACCTCATCCGTTGAATAGTCCGGCAAAAGAATGGGCGCAACCACGGGATTCTCTATACCGGAATCCTGAAGTTCCTTTTCGAACTTCTTCACGTGCTCCAGGCTCGGCTTGCCGACCTCGACGCCCTTCTTCACATACTCGGCGGCATTTCTTCCGGCCCTGCGCCCAAAGGTAATGATATCCTGGAGGCTGTTCCCCATCAGCCGGTTCTCGCCGTGAATTCCACCCACGACCTCGCCTGCGCTGTAGAGACCCGGCAGGGTGGTTTCCGCATCGGCGTTAATGGCGATACCGCCGTTCTGATAATGGAGCGTCGGGTAGACCAGCATCGGCTCCTTGCTGATATCGATGCCGTACCGGGCGAACTGGATAAACTTGGCCGGCAGTTCCTTGCGGACCGTTCCCTCCCCGTGGAGCAGGTCGATCATGGGAGAGTCCAGCCAGATGCCGACACGGCCGGTCGGAGTAACGACGCCCTTCATCCTTTCCGTCGCCTCGCGGATGAGTTCCGCCGATTCCACGTCGCGCGGTTCGAGCGGGAAGCAGAACTGGTCACCCTCTACATTGAGGACGTGCGCACCGAGCCCGCGGACCTTTTCGGTAATGAGCAGCCCGACGTTCTGTTCGGGATACACGACACCCGTGGGATGGTACTGGGTGGAGTACAGGCACTTGTTCGCGACGCCCGCGCGGTAGGCCATGACGACCCCGTCCATCGTGGCTCCGTAATGATTGGTGGTGGCGAAGCCCTTGATGTGGAGCCTGCCGAAGCCCCCGGTCGCCATGATGACGGCTTTGGCGCGCACCACGTAGAATTCCCGTGTTTCCATATTGTAGAGGATAGCGCCGGCGCACTTGCCGTCTCCGTCCGTCAGCAGTTCGACGGCCGGGCAGAACTCCATGATGGTGATCCGGTCGCGGCGGTTCCTGGATTCATCCCGGAGCACCCGCATGATTTCGGCCCCGGTCATATCGCCCGAGGAGTGCATGCGCTTGCGGCACGACCCGCCGAAATGGCGAACGCTCAGGCGGCCGTCGGGCAGCTTGTTGAACATCATGCCCAACTCTTCGAGCCACCCGATGGAGAGCGGAGCGTCGTGGGCCAGCGCCGCCACCAGGTCGGGCTGGTTGGTGAAATGGCCGCCGCCGATCGTGTCCAGGTAGTGGTAGAACGGGGAGTCGCATTCCTGGGTAGCCGCCTGGATGCCGCCTTCCGCCATCATCGTGTTGGCGTCGCCGTGGCGGAGCTTTGTGGCCATGATGACCTTGACGCCCGCATCGGAAGCCATCAGGGCCGCCGAAGTACCCGCGCCGCCGCCTCCGATGATGAGCACGTCCGTATCATAGTCCACATTCGACAGGTCCACCTTTTCGGGTTTCAGAATGGACCGCGATTCCAGCAGGAGCGCAACCTCGTCGGGGAACACCTGTCCCTTGTTCGGCCCGACCTTGACCGGCCGCCGCCCTTCCTTCTGGTAATCGGGATGGTACTTTCCAAGAACGACTTCACGCTCCTCGAGGCTGAGAGCCGGATAGTGCTCACCACGCCGGGCCTTCTCGACCCTCGCCGGCCGCGTCGCCTCAACGCGCTTGATAAGCTCCTTCATTTCGGGAGTATAACCCATGATGATCCCTCTCCTTCACATGACCCTTATATGACAAATTCCGTCTGATTTCCACCGAATCACGATTGCGCGACTACAGGTACCGAGTATCCGCCGGTTTCCACGTTCCCGGAGGCGCGAGGTCCGGTTCCCGTTCCCTCTCCTTGTAGAGCTTCTCCAGTTCTCCTTTGCTCATTTTGGTGAGCGCATCGAGCATGGAGTCGTACTTGCCGGACTCGATCTCCTTCAGGCGGCCGACGAGATGAGCGGCGCGAGGCTGAATATGCTTCCCGTAGATGCGGCGGGCGAGCTGCGCGATGTGGTACTGGGGCAGTTCTCCCATGCAGCGGCTGGCGCAGAGCCCGCACTGGATGCAGTCGAAGGAGAGCTGAGCCGCTTTGGCGATATCCCCCTGCTTCAGGGCCGAGACGTAATCGAGGACCTGAACGCCCATCGGGCACGTTTTCGTACAGTTATTGCAGGCCACACACCGAAAGAGTTCGGGATAGAGAGCGAATATGGCTTCCGCCGCGGGCTCTATCGCGCTGATGTCGTACACCGCCCGGTTCGCCGGATAGAAAGGAATCTGCGCCAGGTACATATTGGGTTCGACGACGGTCTGGCAGGCAAGACCGAAATGGAGCTTGTAGTCGCCTTCCTTGCGGTACACCGTCGGGCATGCGCCGCAGATGCCCCCGCGGCACCCGGCGCCGCGAAGGAACTTGAACCCGGCAAACTCCATGGCCTTCATGATGGTCAGGGTCTCGGGAACGTCGTACTTCTTGCCCATGATGTAAATGGGTATGGTGCCGGCCCCCTCGGGGAGGATGGCCCGGTCTCCGGTGGCCATTTGCCGAGCCGGTTTATTGGTGCATTGACACGTCTTCTCTTCGATCATTTTTGCTTCTCCTGCTCAATAAAGCGTAACCGTAACGTTCGTCCGTTCCCCGCGCTCCTGCCCTCCCCCAGGCGTCGGCCGGAAGGCTCGGGCGGGGAAGTCATATCAGTGTGTCAGCGCCTTGCTCTTCAGCAGTTCGATCGAGCCCGCCCCACTCAGATCGAACCGGCAGACATCCGCATCCAATCCCAGCGCAACCGCCAGCAGTTGAGTGAAGTAATAGGTGGGGATGCTTTTCGAAATCTTCCCCTTCTGTTGAAGTTCCGGCTGCTTCTTCCCGAGATTGTACTCACAGAGGGGACAACTCAGCACAATGGCGTCCGCCCCGGCTTTTCCCGCCCTGCCGATGATGGAGGAAGCGACATCGAGCGCGGCATCCGGGTTCGCCAGTATCTGGTAGGACCCGCAGCAAACCGCGGCGTCCGAGAACTCGACCGTCTCGGCGCCGAGCGCGTTCAGGAAGTCCGGGAGAAGAGTCAACTCTCCCAAGGGCTCGACGGCCACATCCCGCGGACGAAGCAATGTGCAGCCGTAGTAGGGAGCCACCTTGAGACCGTTCAGAGGGACCTTCACCTTTTCCCGAAGCCGGTCCCAACCGACCGCGTCCCGAAGGAAGGTGAGGAAGTGGAGCACCTCCACCTCACCGTGGTAGTCCTTTTCCTCATCCATGAAATCATTGATGGTCTTTCGCTTCACCTCGTCCCGGCGCATCAGCAGATTGGCCCGCGCCAGGGTGTTGTAGCACATCGAGCAGAGCGTCACCACGGTGTCGCTCCCCTGCTCCATGGCGCGGATGAGATCACGGATGGGGGCGACCTGGTGAATGAGGTCGTCGGCGGCGAGGGAGTGGACCGCGCCGCAGCAATTCCACCTCGGCAGTTCCTGAAAATCGATCCCGAGGGCGGCCATCGAGGCCACGGCGGAATCCTCCAGATTCTTCGCCTTCGTCTTCAAAGTGCATCCGGGATAGTAGCTTACTTTCATAGTGCTCCTCAACTCGTCAATTTCCGAAAGCTGCTGACCAGAGCGATCTGGGGCGCATCTTTCAGCGTTTCCTCGGGCAGTTCCGCCGGTTCGATGTAGTTGGTGTTCGTCCTGAGCGTCAGAAGCCGCAAAGCCTCCATGACTCTTGCAAGGTCGATTCCCCTCGGGCAATTGACGGTGCACGTGTGGCAGGATGCACAGGTCCAGAACGTTTTGCAGTCGGCCAGGTCTTCTTCGAGACCGAGTTGCGTCATGCGCATCACGCGCCTGGGAATCGTTTCCATGTGGCCGGACATGGGGCACGCCCCTCCACAGGTGCCGCACTGGAAACATTTATATATGTTCTGCCCGCTGAGCTGTATCACCTTGTCGATGAAATCTCGCTTTATCGTCTTGTCGGATATCTCGATGGCCATGTTTCCCTCTTTCTTAAGTTCACCGTGCGTACTGCTTGACGCCTTCCTCGTAAAGATCGCCGCCATGCACGTCGTTGGCCACTATCACCGGAAAGTCCTTGACCTCCAGGCGTCGTATCGCTTCCGGGCCAAGCTCCGGATACGCCACGATTTCGGCGCTCAGAATGCTCTGGGCCATGAGCGCCCCAGCGCCTCCGATGGCGGCGAAATAAACGGCCTTGTACTTCTTCATGGCGTCCCTGACGGCCTGGTTGCGCGCCCCCTTCCCTATCATCCCCTTCAGTCCCCGGGAAATGAGTTCGGGAGCGTAGGCGTCCATGCGGTAGCTGGTCGTCGGCCCCGCGGCCCCGATGGGTCTGCCGGGCTTTGCCGGGGAGGGTCCCACATAGTAGATTATCTGCCCCTGAAGATCGAAGGGCAACGGCTCACCGGCTTCGAGGAGCTGCACCAGGCGCTTGTGCGCGGCATCGCGGGCGGTATAGACAACGCCGTTAAGAAGAACTCTGTCCCCTATATGAATACCTTCCAGATCTTTGTCCTCGAGCGGAGTCGCTAAACGAATGGCTCCTTCCATATCGCCTTCCTTTCTCACAGTTCGACTTCCTTGTGGCGGGCCGAATGGCACTGGATATTCACCGCGACCGGCAAGCTCGCTATATGGCAGGGCATCATGTTGATGTGGACCGCCAGGGAGGTGGTTCGCCCTCCCAGTCCCTGCGGCCCGATGCCGAGCCGGTTGATCTCCTCCAGCCATTCCTTTTCGAGCCGGTCGAGTTCGGGATCGGGATTCTTGCTCCCGAGCGGCCGCAGCAACGCCTTCTTGGCGAGAAGAGCCGTCTGCTCGAAGGTGCCGCCTATACCCACGCCCACGATCGTGGGAGGACAGGGATTGGAGCCCGACTCCTTGACTCTCTGTACGACATACTCCCGGATTCCGTTTATCCCCACCGAGGGCGTAAGCATCATCACGCGACTCATGTTCTCGCTTCCTCCGCCCTTGGGAGCGAAGATCAGTTTGACGCGCTCTCCCGGAACCACATCGTAGTGAATGACCGCGGGAGTATTATCCCCCGTATTTTGCCGCGTAAACGGATGGCAGATGCTCTTCCGGAGGAAGCCGTCCGCATAACCGCGCCTGACCCCTTCCTCGAGGGCCTCGCGCAATGATCCGCCCACGACATGGACATCCTGCCCCATTTCCACGAAAAGAACGGCAAAGCCGGTATCCTGGCACATGGGGATCATTTCGTCACGAGCTATCCGGGCATTATCCATCAGCCGTTTGAGAATATCCCTGCCCGCCGGAGATTCCTCGTTTTCAAGCGCCTTCGTAAAGGCGTCGAGAATATCCTCGCCCAACTCCGTATTGGCGCGGATCGCAAGGTCGCGTACCGCCCTGGTAATTTCATCCACGTGAATTTCGCGCATAGCAACTCCTACCTGTATCGCCGGGTCCACCACAGCAGTGGGCCACATACAACTCTCCACCGGACCCCAACCTGTAAGAAGCGGGGAAAATAGGGATTGAAGCGTATATACTTTTTTTGCTCTTGTCAAATTCTTTTAAATCAAAACTTAAACACAATACCACGAAAAACACGAAAAGCACGAAAAAGGAAAGAACTCTTTCGTGCTTTTCGTGTTTTTCGTGGTCATGCCTCTTACTTTTCCCGGTAGAGCAATTCGAATGTCTCCCAGAAGGAAGGAAAAGACTTGCCCACGCACTCGGCCCCATGGATCTCCACGCCTTCGACTCTCAATCCGGCCATGGCGAAAGCCATTGCGATGCGGTGATCGTCATGGCATTCAACGGCCCCGCCGTGCATGGCGCCGTCGCCATCGATCACCAGCCCGTCCGGAAGCTCTTCCACGGATACTCCCAAAGCGCGCAATCCGGACGTCACCACGCTCAGGCGGTCGGATTCCTTAATTCTCAAGTGCGCCACGTTGCGAATCCGGCTGCGCCCGCAGGCGAAGGCGGCGACCACCGCGATAGTGGGCACCATATCGGGCATGGCGTTCATGTCGAGGTCGACGGGTTTGAGTTCCCCGGTCCCGCGCACGCGCACCCCGTCGTCGTCCCAGGTCATGCGGCAGCCCATTTCCTCGAGCACGCCGAGCAGCCGGCAATCCCCCTGCAGAAAGGTGGGGGACAGAGGGTAGGTAAAGACTTCGCCGCCGGTCAGGGCCGCGGCCCCCCAGAAATAGGAAGCCGAAGAGCAGTCCCCTTCCACATTGTACTCGAAGGGCGCGTAGGTCTGGGGCGCGGGTACGACAAGCCCGTTCGACCGCAGCCATTGGTAGGCGATCCCCAACTGCTCCATCATGTCCAGCGTAATTCGAACGTAGGGGAAGGACGCCACCGGCTCCCCCCATCCGACGCGCATTTCACCGTCGGCGCACGGACAGGCGATGAGAAGCCCCGAGAGAAACTGGCTGCTCTTGCTCGCATCCACGCGCAGGTCTCCGCTCACGAGGCCGTTCCCCACCACCTCGACCGGCGGATACCCGCTTTCGCCGAGATAGTTGAACCGCACCCCAACCTCCTTCAGCGCATCGACTATGGGACCGATGGGCCGCTCCCTCAGGCGCGCGGTCCCATCGAACACGAACCGTCCGGTTCCCGCTGCCGCAAGGGCTATCAGAAGGCGCATGCTGGTGCCGCTGTTCCCGAGCCATATCGGTTCTGGGGGTGAATTCCACCGCTTCAGAGGCGGAATGACCCAGACATTGTCATCCTTCCAATTGATTTCGACTCCGAGTTGCCGGAGGGCGTTGGCGGTCAGGAGCGTATCCTCGGCCACGAGAGGGTTCTTTATGAGGCTTTTCCCCTGGGACAGAGCGGCCATAAGGAGCGCCCTGTGCGTTATGGACTTCGACCCGGGCAACTGGATACGGGCTTTCACCCGCAATGCCGGCCTGATCATCTTAATCACGCTAGCCATACGACAACACCTTGCACCATCGATGGTCTTCGACGGCATGCGAACCTGGAACGTCATATCGATACATCCCATCAATATATCAGGTCCACCGTCAGACCGCTCTGTTTGTCCAAAACTTCACCCATTACCGATATAGGCGGCTTCTGATCGAGCCACCACTCCAGTTGGGCCACTCCCTGGTGGAGCAGCATGTTGAGTCCCGAGACGACTCTGCATCCGGCCCTTTTAGCAGAAAGCAAAAAAATAGTCCATACGGGATGATAGACGATATCCATGGCGACCATCTCCGGGTGGAAGAACGAGACGGGTACGAGAGGAGGGTCGATCTCATATCCCCCGAGCCCCACACTCGTACACTGGATCGCGATGTCGAACCGCTCCCGTCCCAGGTCCGCCAGGGGAATGAATTCGGCGCCGAAATCGTCGGCAAGCGCTTTGCCTCGACCGATGGAACGGTTCGAAACGGTGACCGCGGCCCCTTCGCGCATGAGGCCGTACACGACGGCCCTGGCGGCCCCTCCGGCCCCGATGACCGCAGCCCGCTTGCCGGCGATAACGGGCGTTCCGCCCTTGAGGGCCTGCACCACGCCGATCCAGTCCGTATTGCGGCCTTCCCAATGGTCTCCGTTCCAGCGAAGCGTATTCACCGCCCCGATCGCGCGCGCGGTTTCATCCAGGCTCCCGGCCAGGCGAAAGACCGACTGCTTATGAGGTATGGTGACGCTGAGACCGCGAAACCCGAGGCGGGATAGGCTCGCCAGGGCATCGTCGATGCAGCCCTCGTCCACTTCGAAGGCGAGATACACGGCCCGGAGCTTCATGGCCCTGAGGGCGGCATTCATCATGAGCGGGCTCAGGCTGTGCTCCACCGGTTTTCCCACTATTGCGAGGAGAAGTTCAGTCTGCACCGGACGAATCATGCCATTCGCTCCCATAACTCGCGAAATTCCGAAGCCGTGAACTGCCCCGGCGCGGAACCGGATTGCCCCGGCATCTGAACGTACGCCCACGGGCTTCCGAGGAGAAGACTCACGACCCGGCTCCATCGTCCGGCGGCGTCCATGCAAAACGCTATCACATCGATTCCGAATTCACGCTTTCCGAAGGAAATAAGGTCCAGCACACGGAGGGGATCGTCGGGGGCAAACGCGGTGGTGACGATCTTGACGACATCCGTTCCCCGGCCTGCCATGAGTTCGAGCAGGCGTTTCAGACTATCCGAATCGGGAGTTCCGGAAAAATCGTGGCACGAGAGGAGCAAACGCGCTCCGGAGGTCCGGAACGACTCCAGCGCCTCGTCCGGTACGTCCCACTCCAGGTCCACCCATTCCGCTCCCGCCTCCACGGCCTGGTGCAGCACGGCAATCCGGACGGATTCCGCGCCTTCGAAAACACCGCCCTGCCCTTTCGGCCTGTTCGTCGCCAGGACCGGCAGGCGCGGTCCGCTACGCAGGAGATTCAACGCATCGATCGTTTTCGCGAGTCCGTTGGGAACGGCGAACCGATCGAGCCTCCATTCGACCATGTCCAGTTCCGGATGGTTCAAAACGACGGGGAGCTGTTCGACGGGAGTGTCCACAAGGCACCCGCAGAGGACGGCCCTGCCGCCGGCGGGCGTGGATACGGCGGACCGATCCCGTGTTTCGCTCCGCGTTTCATTCGGTTCGTTCGGCTCATTCGGCTGCATCGGAACTTACCTCGACATTTCCTCCGGGCATATTCGTCCTCACTTCTTCCTTCTCCACCCGGATTGGACGTTTCGGATCGCTCTTGGGGTACGATCCCAGAATCTTGAGGATCTTGGCGTGTTCCCGGAGCGCATTCAGAGTGTACCGAACGGCCTTGGCTTCGGAGTGCCCCTCGATCTCGGCATAGAAGACGTACTGCCAGGGGAAGAGACGGTTCGGGCGGGATTCGATCCGGGTCATATTGACGTGCCACTTGACGAACGGTTCCAGGGCCGCATGGAGCGCTCCGGGGTTGTCGGGAAGCGCGAAGAGAACGGATGTCTTGTCGTTTTCGGTCGGCGGGTTCATCGTGGGCGCCAGGGCGAAAAAGCGGGTAACGTTTCCGGGGCTGTCCTCGATTCGTTCGTAGAGCACGCGCAGCCCGTAGTGGTGGGCCGCATAGAGGTTGCAGATCGCGGCGCTCGATGGATCGGACCTCGCCTGCTGCGCGGCTTGCGCCGTGGAGACGCATTCGTGCCATTCCGCCTTCCGGTAGTTCTCCAGGAGCCACCCGCGGCACTGGGCAAATCCCTGGGGATGCCCGTAGATGCGCGTTATGCCGCCCTCCGGCGCCTCCCGACCGCCGGCCAGGTAGTACGCCACTTCGAAGTAGCACTCCTGCACCACCTTCAGATCCATTTCATACATGAGATCTATGGTGCGGCCCACTCCGCCCTCGAGGGAGTTCTCGATGGGGACCACTCCGACGTGGGCCTTTCCCTTGAGCACCGCATCGAAGACGTCCTCCAGCACGGTCATGGGGAGGTATTCCGCCGAGTGGCCGTAGAGCGAGATGGCCGCAAGGTGGGAATAGGTCCACTCCGGCCCCACGAAGGCGACCCGCAGCCGATACTGCAAAAGCCTGGATGCGGCCATGATCTCCCGGTAGATAGCGCGTACGGAGGCGTTCGTGAGCGGCCCCGCGTTCACCTTGGAAAGGCGGTCGTAGATGGCCTCCTCCCTGCTCGGATCGAACAGCGCCAGCCCCCGCCGGGCTTTGATGCGGCCGACTTCCTTGACCAGCGCCATACGTTCGTTGATGAGCTGAAGGATACGGACATCCAGCTTGTCGATCTCTTCCCGCAATGGTTTCAGTTCATTGCTTTCCACGCTCGTTCCCCCTGCCGGAACATGCCCCCGTAAAAACAAAAAAGCCGCGGGATGCACGTCCCGCGGCTTTATGGTTGCGTTTTCGGTTTCGTCGTCACAACATCAAAGGCGGGCCGGCCGGATAGTCGCATATCCGTAATAAAAATAGTAGAAATAAAACCCGCAATAGCCCCGGCCCATTCGTCGTCCATTTCTGCTTGAGGTATCCTAACTACCCGGCTATTAGCTTAAAGAAAACAGAAGCTCCATGTCAAGCAAGAAAATGGATGGCGGCAGGGCGGCGCCGTATTTTACCGACTTCACCGGTCTCGCCGCCAGGAAGGTCTGTACTCGGGGAAGAGATTTGAAGCCATCGAGAAACACCGCGATGCGTTTTCGGGCTGTCCAAGTCTCAGGAACTCCAATCCGAGCAAATCCCACGCCCGGATGGAGTCGGGATTCAATTGCACGGCCCTGCCGAGGGAACGGACGGTATTGCCGGAGCAGTAAGCCCCGTAGAGGTGCGGAAGGTAATTCGCCGGTTCAAGCGCCGCGGCGCTTTCGTACAGGCGGGAGGCGACCGTCGCGTGGTCTTCCCGGATGGAAACGGATTCGGGCTGCTGCATGACATAAAGAGCGTCCCTCAAGGCCAGCTCGAAGGCGGTCGGCAGCAGGAGCAAGTGCCGCCCTTCGGACCTCGCTCCCTCCGCGTCGCAAAGCCTTCGGAACACATCCGGAGCGTGCGCGCCGCCCCGGTCTTCGGAAACCGCCGGTCGCGCCGCAGCCTCCGCGCTCACGGCGACTCCGGCCCCCGCGGTCCTCCCCGGTCCCCCGTCCTCCCCGCTCCGCCCTCCATGAGCATTATAGCTACGCCATCCATGAGCATCACGGCTCCGCCCGTCGTGAGCATCATGCGCCCGACCGTGCGTATGCAAAAGTCCGGCAAGTCCCTTTCGATAGAACTCCAGCCGCTCCCCTCCCCTGTTCAGGAAAAGCCGCTCACTCATCACGTAATCACGGGCGGCGACGGAGACGCGCACGCGAGTATGCATGTCGTCGCACAGCATGTCGAGAATCGAAATCATCCGGCTGATGTTTTCGAACAGGAACCCGGTTACTCCATCCTCGACGGACCGGACATACGGTCCCACGGCCTGGACCACCGGCGCCACGCCGTGCGCGGCGTATTCGACGAATTTGATGTCGGAGCGTCCCTGGTTGTAGGCGTTGTCTTCCAGGGGCGCCATGCCGATATCCAGGGTCCGCAGGAACCGGTAGTAGTCCGAAATCGACCCCGTCTCGAACTTCCTCTTGCGGTGCTCCGGAACGGCGGAGAAGAGTTCCCATATGGAATCGGCGCACATCAAATGGAGTCCGACGTCCTCACGGGTCAGAATCCATGCGGTCAGCGACGACGCTATCTCCCGCATATCCTCGAGGTGCCCGGCCGACCCTCCCCACCCGACGGCCACATGATCCTTCCTGGCGTGCCTCCTGGGCCCGGGCGCGTTCAGAATATGGTTCGGAAAGGTTATCGACGCCGGGTTCCAATGCCCGTAACGGCCGCGCAGGACATCGCTGCTGAACTGCATGGCGTCGCAGGAACGCGCCAGCATTTCAACGACATGGACGTTTTCGGAATTGTAGAAGCCGTAACGGGGATTGCAGGGCGGAAGGTTGAAGATGTCGTCGTTCAACTCGAAAACGGTCAGCTTTCCGGCTCTTTGCCTGTACCGGATCAGCGGAAGCAGGTCGGGGTCGCAGATGAGGTTCAGCACCAGTACGTCCGCGGCGCGAAAGATGACGTCCCTCAGGCGGTTTTCATTCGAGCAATTGACGACGTGGACGCCGGGTTGCCGGGCCATGGAGACCCCCGGAGCGTAGGTGCGGTAGTAGTAGTCCCCGGCGTGCTCGATCGAGCCCGGGATATCCACCTGTGCGATGAGAAGAGGTCCCTCGGGGTCCATCATGTCCATCATGGGCGGTGCGACTCAAGTTGTGTGCGTGTACTGTGCATTTGTGTACTGTGTTCTTGTGATGAGATCATGCCCTCAACTTGCGGTACGCCTCAAATCTTCAAATCCCTGTGCCGTAACACCGAAGGGATAAGCCTTCAGAGTCGGGAACGAAAGATCGATGAGCATTTGGGAACAACTGCATGTCACTCTCCTCTCCAGGGATGCCCTTCATAGCCGGCGTCTTCGAGCCTGCCGACGACCGATTGAGTTGTTCCGACCGGCTCCGCAAGTTCTTTCTGTGTGAGGCCGACATCCCGCATCAAATCGTAGACCATGCGAGCGACCTCCGCATTGATGCGTTCGGTCTGCAGAGAGGCCTTTCACTCCGCATCATCGCAGATGCAGCGGCGATGTATTATCTCAACGGCATTCTTGCTCTTTTCTTTCACTGTCACTTGAAGGTTGCTCGAAATGGGGCTGAGTTCTGCTACGAAGATGTTGCTTTCAGAGGACCAGCGAGTTGAACTCAATGAGAAAGGGCTTCGGCTTATCCCCGAAACCCTGGATTTCATGCGGCCTGGTGCGAGAGAGGGGAGTCGAACCCCTACGGTTGCCCGCTGGATCCTAAGTCCAGTGCGTCTGCCAGTTCCGCCACTCTCGCATCAGGAGGAGAATTACCCCCGCCGACAGAGGTTGTACCCGCTCCCAGCAAGGGAAGTCAAGGGAAAACACCTTCGGTCCGGTCCATTTCACGGTCAGCATCCGAACAGCACGCCCGCCTACTCCCAACTCGTCACGTCGGCGTTCTCGGCTTCGCCGCCTTCTGTGTTGTCCCCTCCCTTGGAGTAGAGATCGTACTCACCATGCTCCCCCGGGCTCCTGTAAGAGTACGAGTGTCCCCAGGGGTCATTGGGGATCTCCTTGGGAAGGTAAGGGCCGTCCCAGGACTCGATGTTGCCCGGTTTCTGCCGCAGAGCCGCCAATCCTTCCTCCGTGGTAGGGTATCTTCCCGCGTCCAGGCGAAAAGCGTCCAACGCCGTACCCAGCATGGAAATCTGGGTCTTCGCGGCCTTCTGTTTCGACGACCCCACCTTCTGGAACATCTTGGGCGCAACCAGCGACGCCAACAACCCCAAAATGATCATAACGATCAACAGCTCGATAAGAGTGAAACCCTTGCGGGATTTCTCCCCCCTTCCCCTCAATCTATCATTCTTACGGTTCTCCATATCGCCTTTCTCCACATTCTTAATGAATCGAATCACTTGCACAGGAACCTCATCGTATCCCAACTCGGACGGCAGTGTCAAGAAACACCGTTTTCCGGAACCCGGCGGGGCTCTACCAATGAACGCGAGGACCTTTCAGGGCGTCTCACGCCCACCGGTCCCGCACAACCGACCCCGCCGCTCATCGACTCCTTTCAGAGCAATGAGCGTGCATCCGCCAGTTTGTAAACATAATCGTTGCGGAGCATCGATTCAAGCACAAGCACGAATACAAACGGCATACTTATGTGCAATCCCTTTCGTCGCGCTATCTTTACCGCCGGTCACCACTACATGTCGCGTTATGTATTCCGTGAATCCTTATGGCGTACCCCCTGACGTAAGCCTTTGTCCGCCATGTATGAATGGATTGCGTCCAGGTTCCGTTGCTTTTCCAGCGCCCACAAAGGCGCGACCAGTTCGTCGGGATGAGGATCACCGGTGAGCCTCTGGACGATCACATGAGGAGGAAGCAGAGACAAAAAGTCCGCCACCGCCGAAACATAGGCATCTCTCGTAAGACATGCGTACTTCCCGTCCCTGTACCATTCGTCCAGAGTGGTTCCCCGAACCACGTAAAGCAAATGGATCTTCACCGCCTGGATGTCCCGGGATGCGAGAAACCTCGCCGTCTCGAGCATCATCTCGGGCGTCTCCCCGGGAAGCCCCAGGATCACGTGAACGCAGACCGGAATCCCGCGAACCCGAGTTCGCCGGACGGCATCCTCGAAGTCGGCTGCCGTGTGGCCACGTCGAAGGAGTGCGAGGGTATCGTCGTGTGACGACTGAAGCCCGTATTCCATCCAGACCAGGCGTTCCCCGGAGATTTCCTCCAGGTGGTCCAGGACTTCGTCCGAAACGCAGTCCGGCCGGGTGCCGATGGTCAGCCCCACAACGTCCGGTACGCCCAGGGCTTCTCCGTAGAGCCGTTTCAGCACGGGAAGAGGCGCATACGTGTTGCTGAAGGACTGAAAGTAGACCAAGAATTTTCTCGCCTTGTAGCGTCTCCCAAGATAAGATTTCCCCGCCTCGATCTGCCCGGTTACGCTCATGGACGCCTGATGCGCGCCCGTTCCCGAACCGCGGGAGTTGCAGTAGATGCACCCTCCCCTGCCCAGGGTCCCGTCCCGGTTGGGACAGGTGAGACCGGCGTCCACGGTGATCTTCTGAACGCGGCATCCGAAGAGACCGCGCAGGTAGCTGTTGTAGTCGCGATAGGGTTTGATTTCCATCATCCTTTGTACCTGCAAAGCGCATGGGGAAAAGAATTCGTCACGCCGGCGGGGTGATGCGCCGGCCGGTGTTCCGGCTTCCGCGCACCGCGCCCCTCCCGGCAAAACCATAGCCTATGGCAGGAGAATTGAAAAGATGCGCAACAAGTACGACGTAATCGTGGTAGGAGCGGGACATGCGGGCTGCGAGGCAGCGCTTGCCGCGGCCAGAATGGGGTGTCGCACCCTGGTGCTCTCTATCACTCTCGATACCGTGGCGCACATGCCGTGTTCGCCTTCCGTCGGAGGCATCGGGAAGGGCCACATGGTGAAAGAAATAGACGCCCTCGGCGGCGAGATGGCCAGAGTGACCGACAAGACCGCCATCCAGTTCAGGTGGCTCAATACGAAAAAGGGACCGGCCGTGCGGGGCACGCGCACTCAAAACGACAAAGTCCGCTACCGGACCCTGATGAAGCACGCGCTCGAACTGCAGGAGCACCTCGACATCAGGCAGTCTCTCGTGGAATCGCTCCTCGTCGAAGACGGCCGCGTGGCCGGAATCATCGACCAGTTCGGAACGGCAGTGGAAGCTCCGGCGGTTGTGCTGGCCACGGGCACCTTCCTGCATGGTCTCGTGCATGTGGGATCGTGCCGGATTCCGGCGGGTCGGGCCGGCGAGTTCCCTTCCAACGCCTTGCCCGCACAGTTGCTCGGTCTCGGATTCGAGATCGGCCGGATGAAAACCGGCACTCCGGCGCGCATTCACCGGAACAGCATCGACTTCAGCCGGTTCCAGTCCCAGGGCGGAGACCCCGAAGCGCGCCCGTTTTCCCTCTTCACGAACGGGATTTCACTGCCGCAGGTGCTCTGCCACATAGGACGAACCCACGATCGCACCCACGACATCGTTCAGCGCAACATCCGGTTTTCCCCCCTCTACAACGGAACCATCCAGGGAGTTTCGGCTCGGTACTGCCCTTCGCTCGAAGACAAGATCATGAAATTTCCCCACAAGGAGCACCACCAGATAATCCTCGAACCCGAAGGGCTGGATACGGAGGAGATCTATGCCAGCGGGACCGGCAACTCACTGCCCTACGAGGTCCAGGTCCAGATAGTGCGCTCGATTCCGGGGCTCGAGGAAGCACAAATCATGCGCTCCGCCTACGCCATCGAATACGACTTCATCCAACCCACGCAACTGCACCCCACCCTGGAAACCAAGCTCGTCAAGGGACTCTTCCTCGCAGGCCAGATCAACGGAACATCCGGCTACGAGGAGGCCGCGGCCCAAGGGCTGTGGGCCGGCGTCAACGCGGCCCTGCGGGTGCAAAAACGGCCGCCATTCATCCTGGACCGTTCAGAAGCCTACATGGGGGTCATGGTGGACGACCTGGTGACGAGGGGCACCAACGAGCCGTACAGGATATTCACTTCACGGGCCGAACACCGGCTCCTGCTGCGCGAGGACAACGCCGACCTGCGCCTCCTCGAAAAGGGCTTTGAACTGGGGCTCCATTCCCATGCAACGTACAAGGAACTCCTGGACAGGAAGGACGCCCTGCGGTCGGAACTGGAGCGACTCGGCTCGACGCGCATACGCCCCTCCCGCGAAATCAACGCCGCGCTACGGGAGAAGGGGTCCAATCCACTGGAGGAACCCGTCTCCCTGGACAGGCTGCTCAAACGCCCGGAACTGACGTACGAGGACGTGGAAGCGCTCTCCCCGCCTCCGGTGACGCTGCCCGAAAGGGTAAAGCAGCAGGTGGAAGTGGAGTGCAAATACGAAGGCTATCTACGTCGCCAGGAAGCGGAGGTGAAAAAGTTCAGGCACCTGGAGCGTATCGTCATTCCCGAAGGATTTCCATACGATCGGGTCCCGGGGCTATCGAACGAAATCAAACAGAAACTGGACGCCATCCGTCCGTTGTCTCTGGGGCAGGCTTCACGGATTCCCGGCGTTACCCCCGCGGCGATTTCCATTTTGATGATCTATCTGAAGCGATTTCAGGGAGGCGGAACGCCGGATCAGACCATTTCGCAGGCGTAGCGCTCTTCAAGGGAATTGAGGTCCGGTGAAAAAGCAAGTATAAAGTATTAAATGAATGCTGCCCGGTCAGGGCGCTTCCATGGAGAAGCATTGTTTTCCGCAGAGCAGGCAGAGGTCGGCGCGCCACACCCACCTTAAGTGCAGAGGAGCCTTTCCACCCATGAAAATCGGCTGTCCAAAGGAAATCAAGAATAGCGAATATCGAATGGGGCTGATTCCGTCGGCGGTCAAGTCTTACGTGACGGCGGGACACGAGGTGTACATTCAGAAAGGAGCCGGGCTGGGTCCGGGTATTCCCGACGACGATTTCACAGCCGCCGGGGCTGTCATTGTCGATACGGCTGAAGAAATCTGGGCCCGTTCGGACATGATCGTGAAGGTCAAGGAACCCCTTCCTCCCGAGTACGGTTTCATGAGGCCGGGCCAGATCATCTACACCTATTTCCATTTCGCCGCCGACGAGCAACTGACGCGCAGTTGCATGGAACGAGGCGTCGTTGCGGTCGCCTATGAGACGGTGCAGGAGCATGACGGCTCGCTTCCGCTCCTCAAGCCCATGAGCGAGGTGGCCGGACGAATGGCTCCCATCATGGGAGCGTACTATCTTGCGAAAGTCCACGGCGGAAGAGGCCTCCTCGCCACGGGGGTCCCCGGCGTCTCGCCCGCGTCCGTGGCCATTATCGGCGGAGGCGCCGTCGGGGCCAACGCCGCCCGCGTCGCCGCCGGGTTCGGAGCGAAGGTCACCATCATGGACATCAAGCTCCCAACCCTCGAACATCTGAGCAATATCATGTCTCCGAACGTCTTTCCGGTTTTCGGCGACAGCTTCAACCTGGAGAGGGCGATCAAGTACGCCGATATGGTCATCGGCGCGGTCCTGATTCCCGGGGCGCGAGCCCCAAAGCTCATAACCAGGGACCATCTGCGGATCATGAAACCGGGCGCGGTTTTCATCGATGTCGCTATCGACCAGGGCGGATGCGCCGAGACATCGCGACCCACCACTCACAGCGACCCCGTCTACATCGAGGAGGACGTCCTCCACTACTGCGTGGCCAACATGCCCGGCGCATACGCGAGGACCTCGACCTTCGCCCTGAACAACGCCACGATCGGCTACGGGTTGAAACTGGCGAACCTCGGCGTGGCCGGGGCCTGCCTGCGCGAACCGGCGCTCCTCAAGGGGCTCAACATGTACGAGGGAAAGATAACCTGCCTGCCCGTGGCGCAGGCCTTCGGACTGGAGGAATTCTACAAGCCCGCGGAAGAAGCCCTCAGGGTGTGAAATAATCCGGATACCCCTTTTATATTCTCTCCGGGAGAATTAAATGAAGATATAACGTGTGCGTAAATCCCGAGTGTTCAATGTTGTCTTCGGGCCGGTCCGCCCTATGGGACCGGCCGAACCCGGAAGAGGATATGCAATGAGAAAGCCTGCCCTATTATTGCTGATGCTTTCGGCGGCGCTGGTTGCGCTGCCGGTGTTCCCGCCCCTGCACGCCCGTTCACCGATGGATGCGGGCAAAAGCGCGCATCCCGAAGCGGGTGATGTGAGCCGGCGCGCCGCCGACACCCAGATGCACAGAATCAGCTCGATAATGGGAAGAGAAATCAGGGGCAAGTCCGGAGAGGTCCTGGGGGTAATCGATAATCTCGTTATCGGCCCCAACGGGTATGCGGATTTTATTATACTATCCACTTCGGGTCCGAATGCCGTCGGAGAAAAACTCGTCCCGCTGCCCTGGGAGGTTGTGGCTACCCCGGCCGGGGGCGGAGTGTTCACCACCGCCATCACCGACCGGATACTGAAGGGGGCGCCGAGCTTCGACCGGGACAACTGGCCCGATCTGACCAGTTCCGAATGGGAAAGGACTATCTACAGCTATTACGGAATGCCCGGTGAGACCGACTACCCGCAGATTGCCCGGGCCTATGGCGGTCCGGCCCCGATTTCCATGCAAAGACGGGGAGATGACGTTTCACCGCCTCCGAAATCCGTAACGGTTCCCTTACATCGGCTCGCGGAATATCTCGGCCAGGATGTGCTGAGTAAGGGGGGAGAGAAGCTCGGGGAAGTCGACGACTTCGTCTTCGATCCTTCCTTCGGCCGCGTAACCTACGCAATACTCAGCGTGGGAAACATTTTGGGAGAGAACAAGGACGATAAAGAGATTGCGGCGCCGTGGCGCGCCATCACCTTGAAAGACGGGAAGCTCAGCCTGCGGAATATGGACAGGGAAAAGCTCGCCGACGCTCCCTCGTTTTCCAGGGAAGATCGACCCGACTTCACCGACCGTGAATGGGAAAGCAGCATCCATTCCTACTTCGGCGAGAAACCATACTGGATAGATGAAGACCCGGCGGAGAACAAAGGGTGATCGGGAAGCGCAAACCAGGGGTCACATCCACCGGTGCTCCTGACGGATGAACGGGCGATGACGCGGGCGCTCCATCAAAACATCTTGTCGACCCATTCAATGGAATCGGAATAGGCCTGAGAGAAGTCCGAGAGCCGCACGCCCAATCCGTCGGCCTGCGTGGATACTTCCGCCCAGTCCGCCTTTTCGTAGGCGAGAACGAGGTCGAAAGCCGCCTTGAATTCATTTTCCCTGCCGAGAAGGGCATCCTTGACGGCCGTCGGGATTGGAAGACCGTCGAGAATCTCCTCCATGGGTCTGCCGAGAAGAACGTCCATGCAGGAGAACAGTCCCGTGAAGAAGTGTTCGGACCTCTGAGGTCTGCGGCCGGCCAGGGTTGCGAGTTTCTCGCTGATACGCGCCCTGAGCAGGCAAAGCTTCAGCAGTTCCTGCGGCTGGTCCGCTCCCAGTTCCATTATGGTCGCCAGGGCGGCCCACTTCCTGATTTCCTCCTCCCCCAGAAGTCCGAGGGCATGTTTGATCGATGATACTTCCCGGCGCAAACCGAAGAAAGCGGAATTGATGTACTTGAGCAGCTTGTAGGCGAGCGAGGGATTATGCTCGATAATTTTCTGGATCTTCTTGAAGCTCGGGGATTCCGCGCTCAACTCCTTCAGGATCTGCAGGTAGCTCATCTTGTGCCCGGAAATGTCGCGCCTCGCGATGATAACCGGCTTACAGAAGAAATATCCCTGAAAGTAGCTGTACCCCAGCCTGATGGCCTGTTCGAACTCCTCGCGGGTTTCGGTCTTCTCCGCAAGGAGCTTCACCCGCCCCGCCACGGGAAATCGCCTGGCGATGGCTTCCCTCTCCCATTCTTCCGTCAGCCGAAAATCCACCTTGATGATATCGACGAGTTTCAAAAAGGGATTGTACTCGTTTCCCCGAAGTATGAAATCGTCCAGCGCAAGGGTATACCCCTGGGAACGGAGTTGCTTCAGAACTTCGATCAATTCGTCGTCGGGTTCCACATCCTCGAGTATCTCGACGACACCGATCTCCTTGGGGAGGTAGCCCGCCGCTCCCTCCATGAGGAGCTTCCTGGTGAAATTGACGAAGGCCCTCTTGCCCTCGGAAACCTGGTGAGAGCCTATGACCAGGAGGGCGTTCCCAATGACGGAGAGGGAGGCTTTATCGCCATCCACCGCCGAGTAGACATTTTCCTTTCCCGCTCGATACAGAAGCTCGTAGCCGAATACATTCTGCTTCGTGTCGAAGATCGGCTGTCTTGCTATGAAGACATCCATTCCATCCCCTTTGCCGTTTGCGGATGTGAAGTAAGAAATTGCGCACGGGATATTGAAGTTGGTGAAACGTAGTATACCACAGGCGAGCAGCCGGTAGAAGCGCGGAGTGAACGGAAAAGGTGGAGAGCCGTCGCATGCGCGCGGGCGACGCCGGTTTCCGTCTTACCTTCCTTGTGAGCGTTCTGCGAAAGAAAGCTTGTTCTCTCGTGGATTTCCCTATATAAATTACTTCGATTCGGATTGTATTGTACAGACCTGAAAGTTTTCGTTTCCCGTCTATACTGCATTCAATGTCAAAGGATAGAGACTTTCGTGAAAGACGCTGCCTCGACTCCCGGAGCGGAGAACACCATGAGATTGCTGCTTGCCGATGACGACAGCACATCGCGTCGAATCCTCCAGACGGTGTTGACCAGATGGGGCTACGAGGTGTTGTCCGTTGCCGATGGAAATGAGGCATGGCGGGTTCTGAACGAACCCGACCATCCGCGGCTGGCGATTCTCGACTGGATGATGCCCGGTGTGGATGGCCTGGAGATCATACGCAGACTGCGAGAGAGGGACACGGTTGACCCGCACTATCTCATCATTCTCACGGCCCGTGACGATAAGAAAGACATCGTCGAGGTACTCAATGCGGGAGCGGACGATTACATTGCCAAGCCCTACGACATCGAGGAATTGCAGGCGCGCCTGGGAGTGGGACGGCGGGTCGTCGAATTGCAGGCGACGCTGGCATGCCGCGTGCGCGACCTGGACCAGGCCAACGTCGCCATTTCTCAACTGGCTTCCACCGACGAACTGACGGGGCTGGCCAACCGCCGACGCTTCAACGAGATCTTCAAGGCCAAGCTGAGCGAAGCCAGGCGGCATGGCTATCCCCTTACGCTCGTCATGGCAGACCTGGACCATTTCAAGAGCATCAACGACATGTTCGGCCACGACGTCGGGGACATCGTGCTCAAATCCTTCGCCACGCTCCTGAGCGAGACGGTGCGGATGGAAGACCTTCCGGCCCGTTGGGGTGGAGAGGAATTCGCCATCCTTCTGCCCTGCACGGATGCGAAGGGCGGGGCGCTGCTTGCGGAACGTTTGCGCGCGGAGTTCGCACAAAACGGATGCAGGCGGGTGGACCGTCCGCTGTCGGCCAGTTTCGGCGTTGCCGAATTAAGGGAAGGTGAAATCGGCGAGAACCTGATCCGGCGCGCGGACAGCGCCCTCATGCAGGCGAAGCGGGAGGGCCGCAACCGGGTGGTGACGGCGTCGCCGTGCGATGAGGGCAACGACTGCCGGCCCGATGACCAGCGAATCCAGGTGCAAAATGTCGTTATTCTCATTGTGGACGACGATCCGATAACCGCAAGGATGATTGCCGCAATCCTGCGGCAGGCGGGATTTCAAACGCAATCCGCCGCGGATGGAAGCCAGGCGATCGAACTTGCCGAAACGCTGCATCCCGACCTCGTTTTGCTCGACGTCAATCTGCCGGACATGGACGGTTTCGAGGTTTGCACGCGCATCCGGCGCGCTCCGGGAGGAGCGGATATCCCGATTCTTTTCATTTCGGCCAATGACGACGTCGCCACCAAGGTGCGAGGATTCGAAGCCGGCGGCATCGACTACTTCACCAAGCCGCTCGCGGGAGGGGA
>CAYOVG010000037.1:0-28941 GCA_964407285.1 uncultured Syntrophobacteraceae bacterium | reverse complement strand
TGTCCCCAAACCTGTGAAACCGACTACGCAGAAAAATACGTCACGGATTCAGGTAGGTGAATAACAAGATAGTGCGGCTATTGCGCAATATAGTGCGATCTTTTCCCGGCGACGTATCATATAATCCCACATTGAACTCCTTGCGCGTCAAGAAAGGATGGGTTGCTTTCCCTACTCAATTGTGGACAGGAGATCCGGCCATGAAAAAACTGAGAGCGCTTTGGGAAGATGAGTCGGGCGTGACCGCCATCGAGTATGCCTTGATTGCTTCCCTTGTGGCGATTGCAGCCATAGCCGCCCTCACTAACCTCGGTGACGCGATTACCGAGAAGTTTGAGAAGATCATTGAAAGCCTTCGTGGCGCGGAGTGACGGAAAGGCGCCGTTAAGGATTGCCCGCAGGATGCCGAAGCGTGTGATCCGTGATGTTTATCCCGGTCCTTTCTCTTTGCGCCGGATCCCGCGTGGATCTCATCCTTCAGGACCCGGCCCCGTTCGATCGTGCTTTCCGCCGGTGTGTTATGGGCTTGTGCGGGACGTGTTGAATGGATGCGTAGCATGAGTTCGCTCTACTTCCTGACCGGTTTCTGGTTGGGGATCGCGGTCTATCAGGACGTGTGGAACCGCAGGATTCCGAATTGGCTGACCGTGCCCGCCGCTATCGCGGGAGTCTTGTTCCATACGCTGTTCTCAGGGTTCCCCGAAGGAACCATCCCGTCGTTCCAAGGCGCTATCGTGGGCTTTTTCCTCTCTGCGCCGCCCTATCTTCTGGGGGGCGTGGGAGGCGGCGACGTGAAGCTGTTGTGCGCCGCGGGGGCCTGGCTGGGACCCGCAGGCATAGTGTACGTTTTTCTGTTCGGATCCCTGTGGGGTGGAGCCATGGCCATGGCGGTGATGCTGCCGCTCCATTGGCCGGGGGAAGCGTTCCCTGAACGCGTGAGACGGTGGGCCTTCTTCATGGAGAAAACGGCTGCCGATGTACGCAGTCGGGGGATACCATACGCAGTGCCGATGGTCCTTGCCGCATTCACCTGCTTATTGTTTGGACTTCTGGACTGAAGGAAACGAGGAACCGGGTACGGATGAGACCGCCTTTCGTTTTACATGGGGAAAAGGGCCAAAACGGGGTTTCATGCATCGAGTTCGCTATGGTTCTCCCCATCCTTCTTTTCATTCTGTTTTCCATCATGGAATACGGATGGCTGATGGTACATCAGATTGTCCTCACCAACGCCGTATCCACCGGTGCGCGATCGGCAATTAAAACGAATGAGGAGGAAGCGGCGCGCGATATTGCCCGAATTCAGACCGTGGACGCATTCTGGGTCGGAGTCCTGGATCCGGAGCAAGTCGATGCGCGGGTGCTGTCCGATTTCCCCAAACGCGTGTACGTATCGGTGCTTGCCTGGAGATACGAGCCGCTCACCCGGTTTCTGCCTTCCGCGCTTCTCCCGGAATCGCTCAACGCCACGGCCGTCATGGTGTTTCCATGAGTCCACAAAGCCGGAACGCCTCGTTGGTGAGAATCAAAGGCGTTCTGATTCTGGCGTTGGGCTTTTTCCTGGCGTTCCTCGCCTACAAGGCGGTGTCCCGGCTCGTCAGAGAACCGCAAACCCCTTTGCTTCGTGCGGTCGTGGCCGTAGAGGATGTGGCGCCCGGTGACCTTCTGGTCTCACGGAAGTTGCAGGCCGTAACGCGTCCCGCCAACGAAATCCCATCGGGTGCATTCACACGGATGGAACACGTGACGGGAAGAATCGCGGCGCGTCCCATCGGAAAAGGCGATTTCGTCACGAATGATCATCTCATGCCGGAAGTCCCGTCCGCAAATCAGAGTGTTGCCGGGTGGCTTTCTCCCGGCCAGCGCGCCATTGCCATCAAGGTGGACGAGGCTTCCGGTATTTCGGGCGCGTTGAACCCCGGAGATACGGTGGACGTCATCGCAACGAGCGCGTTGGCGGGGGGAAGGGAGAATCAAGTATCCCGCGTGGTGCTCGAGAAGATCAAGGTGCTCTCCGTGTTGCAGGAGAAAAGGGGGTCCTTGTTTCCCGGGTCGTCTGACAGGACCGGACGGGTGACCTCGGTCATATTGGCCGTGAACCCGGACGAGGCGAACGTATTGGCTGCATGCGAAGGAGCACGACTCCGCCTGGTGGCTCGTTCCGGAAAAGGAAGTGGAGGAGTCGGCGAGGAATACATTTATATTCCTTCCCTGGGTCCCAAGAGACTGTCCGATCTGGAGCGGATATGGGCGGAGAAAGACCTGGATTTCAACCGACGCATACCGGGCGGCATGCGTGCCGTTACCGTTCGTGTATCCAGGGAAGACGGTATTTGCGGGCAGTTCTTTCCCGGAAACAAGGTCGACGTTATCGCCGTAACGATGACGGGAGACCTTGCCCGTGAGGGCGCGGAATCCGGGCGCATGGGCACGCGATTGGAAACATCCCGTCTGGCCAGGACGATCCTTCAGAACGTGGAACTGATGGCGGTGGAAGACGAGCTCGACAGTCTGCCCGGAGGACAACAGGGTGGCGGGGAGGATTGGCTTGCCACTCTGTTGCTGACACCGACGCAGGCGGAAAGGCTCATCGCCGTGACCTACGACGGCGGCGCCAAGTTCAAGATCGTCCGCAGGAACCCCCAAGAGAGCGAGATTGTGGACACTCAGGGGATCAAGATTCTCGATGTTTTCTTCAAACCCGAAGAACTAGTCTACGAAGTGGAAATCCATCGCGGCGGCCGGGTGGATGTAGAGAGTTTCAGCGACGTACGTGTTCCATAACAGTGATTCACCATATTGGGGTCAGGCTCAGGGAAACGATGCACGCACGGCTTCGGAAGGTTTCTGGTGAGGGGTGCGATGCGATACGTCGTAATGACGAGAGACGGAACATGAACCGAAACAGAGCAGAGTGTCTTTTGGACCGGACTGGGAAGGCGCTCCCATGACTTCCCGGCGGAGCTTGATCGGGTTCATTGTCCTGGCCGTCGTTCTGGCATACTTGGCGGCAAAAGGCGTATCGCGGTACTTGGAAAAACCTGTGGACACGAAGACGATATTGGTAGTCTCCAAGGAGCCCGTGGCTATGGGGGAGGCATTGACGCCCGAAAAACTAAAGCTTACGGAATGGTCTGATAATAGACCGCCGCCGGGGTATTTCAAGAGCGTGGAAGAGGTTTCCGGCAGGGTGGCTGCGCAGTCCATCGATGAAAACGTTCCCATCCTGGAATCCATGCTTCTTGCTCTGAAACCTGAATCCCGATGGGGCTTGTCCGAGAGCATTCCTAGTGGACACAGGGCCATAACCCTGGCTGTGGACGGAGCATCCGCCTTGTCCGGGGGCATTGCTTCGGGTGATTGGGTGGATGTCATTGCCTCCAGCGCTCTGCCGCGCGACTCCAGCCACAGAATTGCACGCGTGCTTGTCAAGGCGGCCCGAGTGCACTCGATTTCGGAGCGGGGCGAGGGTAGGACCAAGGCCGTGACTCTGGTAGTGAGGACGGACGAGGCTAAAGCGCTGGCGGCGTCCGATGGAGCGGTGTTGAGACTTGTGGCGCGGAATCGGGAGGCGGACCAACAGGAATACGGCCGCGAGGTCTTATTCTCCGCCATAATGGGCCCCCACAGCTTGTCGGAGTTCGGTCGCCGGAAAGAAGTGCGGGACCGGTCTTACGACGAGCGCGTTCCGACGGGCATGCGCGCCGTTACGATTGCCGTGAGCGGCATGGATGGAATTTGCGGTTTTCTGCGGCAAGGGAACCTAGTGGACGTCGTAGGGGTGCATCCTTTCATCGAAGTGCGCCCGCATCAAGGAAGAAATCTGCCCGGACAGGAACTCATGGTCGCCGGAGAGCAGACCTATTCGAAAATCATTCTCCAGAACATGGAAGTACTCGCCGTGGCGGATGATGTCGAAGCGGGTAAAGGCCTTGACGCCGGTCCACGCATGACGAACATGGGCGCCCGGATATCCGGAGACGCGTATTGCGACGGTGCGGCCTGTGCGGACGGACCCACGGATAACGGGGAGCCGTCAAGAACCGGTGAGGGCTCCTTTTCCAAGTCCGCCAAACTGGTAACCCTTCTTGCAACGCCGGCGCAAGCGGAGAAATTGGCGCTGCTCTCCGTTTCCTCGGACTTGAAACTCATTGTGCGGAATTACGGCGACCGGGATGTTGCACCTACCGATGGCGGATCGAGCAGAGAAACCCTCTATGGAGCGGAAGAGGAGCGGCATCGGTATGTGACGATCTACCGGGGTCGATCCAAAGAATCGCAGATGTTCCCCGTTGTGGAGCCGCGCGCTTCCTCGATCATCGTGGAACCGGGGCCGTGATGCCGCGACTCGTGAGGTGCGGGATCCGTCCTTCCGGAGAACGGTTCAGTCCCGTGGATCGGTGGACGCACGAACCGGCAGGGGGATCGGAATTATTGGAAACGCGTGGGGAATAAATCACCGAAAAAAGGATTAATGTCATGATCCCGTTTCGGCTGCTCATAGCCGTTCTTTTTCTAACGGCAGGCATCGGATGGTCTCCCGGCCAACTCGAAGCGTCCGAAGAAGTGGAACCACAGGGGAACGTCCGTGAGGTCAGATTGCCGCGTTTCAGCGCACACGTGTTCACGACTTCCCATCCGGTGAAACGGGTCTCTGTGACCGAGCCTGAAATCGCGGACGTGAAAGTCATCACTCCCTTTGATGTCGCGTTGGAAGGCAGGCAGGCGGGATCCACGACGTGTGTCGTTTGGTACCAAACGGGGGAAACCGAGGTTTTTCAGATCAAGGTGAATCACGGCTTTGAAGTGGAGATCCTGCTGGGCACGGAATTCTCCCCCGAGAAGTCATTACGCGGATGGTAAGTGCGGATATGCTTAATCGAGTCGGATGCGGTCTGCCCCTTCTTTTATGCGCGTGCATTATGGTCCATGCCCTATGCCCGCCTAAAGCATCGGCGGAAAACGAAAACCTGGTGCCTTCTCAAAGGATCCAGTTGAAGCTCGGAATGTCTTTTGTCCTCGAAACGGATCGAAAAACTAAAAGAGTCAGCGTAGGCAATCCGGAGATCGTGGACGTCAGAGCCATTGCTCCGCAACAAATCCTGTTGAATGCCAGGAGCTTGGGTTCGACGAACCTGATCGTGTGGTTCGACAACGACCGTACCCGCGTTTACGCGCTGGAGGTCATACTCGACCATGCCGAGATATTGGGGAACATGCGTCACTTGGCGCCGGGAGCGGACATAACGTTGAGCACGGTGAATCAACAACTGATCGTGAGCGGATACGCAGACGACCAGGAGACGTTGGATTGTCTGCTCACGGTGCTTGGCGCCTACACTCCGCTGACCGGCGGCAATCTGGTGAATCTCGTCCGGCTCAGGGGGCCGCAGCAGGTTCAACTGGAAGCCAGAATCGCCGAGGTATCCACGACCGGAATAAAACGCATGGGTTTGGGATTCCTGTTGGATCGTAACCTGTTCGGCGAGCACGTGAATTTGGGTCTATTCACATCCGGCTCGACATCCGGGACGCTTTCCGGAATAGCATCCGGTAATACTCCCGTCTCCGCCCTTTCCCACTCATCCCAGATCTTTTCCCCTTTTGCCGATGCATTCATGCTTGCGGTGGGATTGCCTGGAGAAGGCATCTTTTCCATCCTGGCTCTCCTGAAGAGTCAAGGTCTCGCCCGAATCCTGGCCAGACCCACATTGGTGGCTATGAGTGGTCAGCCTGCGAGTTTTCTCGTTGGAGGAGAATTCCCCGTGCCGGTAACGCAATCCGGTGGCGGTGACGCCATAACCACCGATTTCAAGGAGTTTGGCGTCCTGCTCAACTTCGTACCCACCGTTATCGGTAAGGAAACCATCGGCCTGCAGGTGTCCACCAGTGTGAGTGACGTCGATTTCTCCACGGCCGTATCCACCTCGGGGGTATCGGTGCCCGGAGTTGTCCAGCGGAGTGCAAGTACTTTCGTGCAGCTCAAAGACGGTCAGACGCTCGCCATCGCAGGGCTGTTGAGAGAAAACTTGACGTCCGCCGAGTCCAAGGTCCCTTTTCTCGGCGATATTCCCCTATTGGGGAGCCTGTTCAGTCAACGGGTATATCGGAAGGAAGAAACGGAACTCATCATTTTGGTCACTCCGCGGCTGGTAAAGCCTTTGTCCGAAGGGGAGCTTCCACCCGAGCCCGAAGGGATGGAACTAGGCGCTCCCGCCGATCTCCAGTTCTTTCTGATGGGGAAAACCGCCGGCGGAGGGTCTTATTCCGGCGAACCGGGGAATCAGAAAAAGGCCGGTTTTGCCGGTCCCGTGGGATTCGTCCGATGAATGCACCTGAAACCGTCCGTATCGAGTATCACGATGCCTGAGAAATTGCGCGGACTGCTGATAAGTGACCGAACCGCCGCGTCGGCGGATTTGAGGGATGCCATCGCCGCGAAAGTGAACCTGGAAGTTCTTTTCGTGTCGCCCGGCGCCGCATACGCCCTGGTAAAAGAAATGGGTCCGAAGCTTCTTTTCATCGATGTCTCCGAACACCCCGAATCCGCTGTAGATCTTGCGTCCCGGGTAAAACGGTTTCTTCCCGGCACCCTCGTGTTCGTTCTGTCGGAGAGCAAAGATCCTGAACTCATTTTGCGGTTTCTTCGCGCCGGCGTCAGCGACTATCTCCCCTACCCACTGGAGGATGCACGCATATCATCCTCCATATCGGCGGCCCTGGATGCGGAACGACGCAAGCGCAGAGAAGGTGAAATCTTCGCTGTTTTCAGCTGCAAAGGAGGGCAGGGGGTCACGACCACCGCCATAAATCTCGCGGATCATATCCGGACACTGACGGAGGCCAAGGTTTTGCTCGTGGATTTCAACTTTCGGTCGGGTGATGTGGCGCTTCACTTGGGCAATCAGGCATCCTACAGTTTCTCACGTTTCATTCGGGACATTGAGAGGCTGGACGAGCAGTTACTCTATTCCTCCGCCGAGCAACACGAAAACGGCTTCTACGTCATGGCCACCCAATCGGACATTCGCGCCGAGGATGAGATGGCTCTGGATCACATCAGTCGCGGCTTCCAAATGCTGAGAGAATATATGGATTATATCGTCGTCGATCTGGGCAGCCATTTCAACGAAAAGAGTGCGGTCGTCCTCGATGTGGCGGATCGAATCCTACTCATAGCCCAGCAATCCGTACCCGCCGTGCGAGCCTTGGGTCGCATGCTCTCTCTCTTCGAGGAAGCGGGCTACGGCGACGAGAAAATCAAAATAGTCATCAATCGGTTTCAGGGAAACCACGTGGTGGGACGGAAAGACATCGAGAAGGCTTTAAAACGGCCTGTCTCCGCAACGGTAGCCAACGATTATCCTGTGGTGACGGATGCGCTGATTAAAGGTGACGTGCTTGCCCGCAACCATGATTCCTCCGCCGTATGCGCGGACGTGTGCATGCTCGCGAGGTTGCTCACCGGAATTCACGAAAACGGACGTCCCGCAGGCCCGAAATGGGTCCGGTTGCTCAAACGCATACCCGCTGTTTTCAAAATCAGACACCGGGGCCGCGAGACACCGGATGCTGAAAACAAGGCCGGGGAAGAGTCATGAGCCTGGTGAGACGACTCAAAGGCGGCGCGCCCGAGGCCGAGTCCACCGATTCAGGAGGCTCGACCCGCCGTCCGGATCTGTCCGCCTACTATACACTGAAGAGTAAGGTGCATTCCAGGCTCGTCGAGTCCTTGGATCTGAGAAGCATACCAGACCTGCCCAGGGAATCCCTCAGAGATTCCATCGGAGGAGCTGTTGCGGAAGTTGCACTCAGGGAGGGGTTCCCACTCAATAAGAATGAGCATGAGGCTCTCGTTTCGGATGTATGGAATGAAATACACGGCTTGGGTCCCATCGAGCCCTTGATCCTCGACGATACGATTCAGGATATCCTTGTGAATACTTTCGAGCACGTCTACGTCGAGAAGGAAGGCGTACTGAAACGCACCCCCATCCGGTTCAGAGACAACGAACATCTCATGCAGATTATCGATAAGGTCGTCTCCTCCGTGGGAAGGAGAATCGATGAGTCTTCCCCTATGGTGGATGCCAGACTCGCGGACGGATCCCGAGTCAACGCCATAATTCCACCGGTGGCTATCGATGGTCCTATACTTTCAATCCGAAGGTTCGGTTATCGTCCTTTGAAAGTGGAAGATCTCCTGGAAAAGAAAAGCATGCCGGTCGAGATGGTCGATTATCTCAAGGCCGCCATTCGGTCAAAGCTCAATATGCTCATATCCGGGGGGACTGGAAGCGGCAAGACCACCCTGCTCAATATCCTCTCCGCGTTTGTTCCGGGTTCCGAAAGAGTAGTGACCATCGAGGACAGTGCGGAGCTGCAATTGCAGCAGGCCCATGTCGTCCGGCTGGAAGCGAGGCCGCCCAATGTGGAGGGCAAAGGGGAAGTCACCCTGAGAAGCCTGGTTCGGAACAGCCTCAGAATGCGTCCCGATCGTATCATTGTGGGGGAGGTGAGAGGCCCGGAGGCTGTGGACATGCTTCAGGCAATGAATACGGGGCACCAAGGTTCCATGAGCACCATTCACGCCAATTCCCCTCGAGATGCTCTGTCCCGGTTGGAAATCATGGTGCGCATGGGTGCATTGCAGATATCGGAAACAGCCTTACGAAGCCTTATGGCGAGCGCCGTGAATATACTGATCCATTTGGAGCGCTTATCGGACGGCAAGAGGAGAGTTATATCGGTTTCCGAGGTCGTGGGGATGGAAGGAGAGATGATTTCCATGCAGGAAATGTTCGTTTTCGAGAGGCAGGGCGTATCCTCCTCGGGCGACATACGGGGCGTATTCAAAGCAACCGGAACTCCTTCCATTTACCTGGAGCACATGAAGCGATACGGTATAGTGCTCCGTTCCGGTGTGTTCAACCTACGGCAACCTGTCGGCGAATGATCCATGCAATTCTTCGTCGTCATACTCGTGTTCTGCTCGGTGCTTCTGGTCTTGGTGGGTGTATACCTTCTTTGGACGAGCCGGAGCTCCGGGTTTAAGAGTCTTGTGCTGGAAAGAATTACTCTCCGGGAATCGGAAGCGTCCTACCCGTCCGATCCGCGGATGGGCGATGTGAAAGGCGCAAGCCGGCTGGAGCGGCTTTGTTCTCCCTTCGTACGGCTGGATCTGCTGGCGCCGCTGTTTTCTTCGATAGGAATGCCCTTATCGCCGACAGGGTTTCTGTGGCTTGTCCTGATGAGTGGCGTGCTGGCGTTTGCCGTAAGCATTCTAATCACAGGTTCCGAAATATTCGCGTTTCTTGCCGCTGTAACCGGTTTTTCCGTTCCTTTCGCGTATCTTAAGTCCAGAAGAAGAAGAGCGGAACGCAAGCTGGTGCAGCAGTTTCCCGAGGCCCTCGATTTTATTGTGCGGGCGCTTCGGGCCGGCCAGTCACTGGATAGAGCTTTGCAGGGCGTGGTCTGGAACTTCACCGAGCCCATGGCCGGTCAAATCCGCTTCATCTACGATGAAATGTCCTTGGGACTGCCTTTCTCGGAGGCGTTGAGGCGGTTTGAGAGCCGCTTCCCGCGGCTCACTGAGGTCAAGATATTCTGCACGGCACTGGTGATACACCGGGAGACGGGCGGAAATCTCACCCGTATTTTGGAGGTATTGAGCGACAATATTCGCCAGCGGGTGCGCTTGGCGTCCCAATTGAAAGCATCCACCGCCGAAGTCCGGGTAACAGCCCTGATTCTCGGTTTGCTGCCCTTTGCTCTCTTGTCGGTTTTCTATTTGCTCAATCCCGAGTATATCCAAGTACTCTTTGTTCATCCGATGGGGCGGAAAATGCTTGCATTTGCATTATGCCTCGAGGTGATCGGTTTTGCCGTCATGAGGGGCATGGCCAAGGTGGATATGTGACGTATGGATGGAATCCTGCCTGTCATTGCGTTTGTTTTCGTATGGACGGCATGCGTGCTTTCCGGCTTGGCATACGAAAGAAGTAAGAGAAGAGAACGCATACGCCAACGACTGACCGTTTCCTGGGAAATACGGAAAACAGGCTTCAAGGAGCGGTTTCTGAATGTTCTCGCCGGGTTGGGACGGTACGGCGTTCCCAAGAAAGAAAAGGAATCGCTTCGGGTCCGAAACGATCTCCTTCATGGGGGGTTTCACGGTGATAAGACCTTGTTCCACTATTACGGCGCACGCTTGCTCCTGGGATTGGTTCCGGTGATTTTATTTCCGATGCTTCTGGCCGCTGCGGGCAGATTGGATCAACGACATATTCTTTATACGCCGTTCCTCGTGGCCCTGGGCTACTACCTGCCCCGGATTTTCGTTCAGCGCGCAAAGACTGTCCAGCGGCGCAGGATTTTCCGGGAACTGCCGGATACCATCGATCTGCTGGTTATCGGACTGGAGGCGGGCTTGAGTCTGGATGCGGCGCTGCTCAGAGTGAGCCGGGAAATGAGGAACATGGCGCCGACCGTGAGCAGGGAATTTGACCGCTATCTCCTCGAATCGCAGGGAGGGATTCCCAGAAACGATGCGCTATTGAATATCAAGAAGCGCAGTCCCGCAGAAGGACTGCGGGCCGTGGTGGACGTGTTGCTTCAATCCGTCAAGTTCGGAACGGACATGGGCGCCGCTCTTAGAGCCTACGCAGAGTCCATGCGCCACCAGAGAGTGATTCTGGCTCAGGAAAAGGCCGCCAAGGTTGCGCCGAAACTGACCATTCCCATGATCCTGTTCATCTTGCCGGCGCTCATAATCGTTATATTGGGTCCTGGAGCCATACGGCTCCTGGAACGAGTTTCGGGCGGCTTCTTCTGATGAAATCCCGGTTCTTGAAAGTGACGTGGACGAAAGGCGGGTGTGTTCTTCTATGCTTGGTGGTGAGTATGTCCTTACTGTCCAGCGTCGGATGTCTATTCCGTGCGAAGAACGAACGTGACGAAACGATCCGGTCGATCCGAAAAGAGGCTATGGAAAAGAAACAGGTTCTCGAAGGCATGAACGTGGAATGGGATACCAAAGAACCGGACCATGTGGCGTTGGCCCGGATCATGGTGGATCGCGGACTGTATGATGTTGCCTTGCGGCTGCTCCGGGAAGCGAACGGACCGGACCGTGCCGAGATACTTTTTCTTATAGGAGTGTGTTACCGGGAAAAAGGGCTGTACGAGACGGCCATTACCCAGTTCAGGAAAACCCTTGAGTTTTCCCCTCGATACGCACAGGCCTATGAAGGGATGGCGCTTAGCTATGACCTCATGGGAAAGGGAGAAACAGCGGCGAAGTATTATGAGCAGGCCATTGAAGAAAATCCCTCGAACCCCCGGTATTACAACAACTTCGGCGTTTCTCTTTTGAATCGTGGTCTCTTTGATGAGGCGGCGGTTCAGCTCGAACGATGTGTCCGACTGGATCCCGGTTTCATTCGGGCCTTCAATAACCTGGGCCTTGCCTACGGCATGGCGGAAAAGGACGAAGCTGCGCTTCAGGCGTTCTTGAAGGTGAACGACGCGGAAAACGCATACGGGAACATGGCCGTGATGTACCGTATCCGCGGAGACATGGAAAAAAGCCGTATCATGAGCGGGAAGGCTTTGGAGGTGAATCAGGATTCCCGGAGCACCTCTCCGGGTATGCCGTGAAGGGAATCCGTCAGGGAGGGAGACGTTGAAGAAGATTTTCCCGGTGCACCCCGTTCCCCGATTTCTTTCCGGTCGCCTGTCCGCCGGGGATCGTGCGAATGGGCGCGCCGGAAGGACGGGAAGCGAAGAAGGCGCCGTGGCCATCGTACTGTCTGCGGCTATGTTCGTAATTCTGGGCTTCTTAGTCCTGGTTGTAGATGGAGGCCGCCTCTACGCAACCAAGAACAAATATCAGAACGCCGTCGAGGCCGCGGCCATGGCCGGGGCCATCCACATGTGCGGTTCCGATCCCGTCTTGGTGGCGAGGGAAATCGCCCGGGCAAACGGCATCCCTCATTCCGAAGACGAAGGTCTTGTTGTTGCTTTGGGATTCTATGACGAACACGGAATTTATGAGGATTTCTCTGAATACAAGGATTTTGTTGAAGACCCCTTTCCCGATACCAGCAGAAATGAAGCGGTACTCCCGACGGCTGCCGGCCCTGCGCACAATAATGCCGTGCTGGTTTCACTGAGCGTAGAGGTGGAGTCGATTCTGGCGCTTCTTTTCGGATACCGTTCCGTCCCCGTCTCCGCGAATGCGGTGGCCTACTTGGAGCGATATCTCATGATTTCCCTGCAAGATGAAGGTGACGGCATTTCCACGGACTCGAAATCCTGGGATTGGATTCACGGAGGCGGTAACACCAACCCCGATCAGCCCGAGTTTCACAACGGAGATCTCCGCAGCGACAGCGATATAAGATTCTTCTCCGGCAAGACCTCTGCCGGCCCGTCTTTTCTCAATTCGCGTCCCTACGCACACGGAGAAGTTCGTCCGAAAGGATTCGGGACCGATCGAGTCTCCAAGCTGGATCTTCCGCCGACGAATTGGGACGCCCTGCGGGATGCGGCGGAGATACACGGCAAACGGATCGACAGGATGTTCTTTCAAAATCTTCCTCAAAGTAATACCGCGTTGCGGACCGGTGTAGACCACTACGGCAACTGCTACCGATGTAATCTCGATGGAACGAATCCGTTCTTCTGCCCGCGTCCGGGTGATCATGAGGGAAGGACCTACTATGTGACCGGGGATGTGGGAGAAACCCTTTGGATCGGAAGCGTCCAATGCGCTCAAATGTACTCCGAGGAGTATCGGGTGACCAATCTCACCCTGGCATTTGAAGGGGGCAGCCTGGGGTTCAATCATGACCTTCCCCGAATCATCTGGGGGGGTGAGGAAACGGCTGACCTGGTTCGCTTTTATGCCGGCGGCGACTTGATGCTGGGAGGGGTGACCGCCTATGAATGGGCCAGCGACTCAGGCAACGTGTTCGAAGGGGTCTTTTTCCACGCCGACCGGGAATTCGGATACAGACCGTCCGGCGCCTTCGGTCAGAAATCGGCGCCGGAGATTCGAAGCCTCAGGGTCTTGGCCGGGGAACGCATCATCCTTGGAGGTTACGAAGGCTATGTGGGGCACCAGGATCGATATGCAGTAGGCTTTGATGCCAACTTCGGTCCGCCATGCCCGGCGACCGTTGTGCGTTTGGGACAACTCGAGTCCACCTGGAAGGAGTAGATCCTGGATTCGACCGTCGGCTTTACCACCGCCGCAACATGTTCCGAACCGCCCGGAGCAATCGCGTGAGGGAATCGTATGGGGAAGTATAGGAGGCATCGATAAATGAAAAAGCGCCCGTTGGTCATGATGGGGACGGCTCTGAATGTGATGCTCGCATGTGTCTGCCTCGGAGGTCTCGGGTGTGGCGCGACTCCCGAGCAACACGCCGCCGATACCAATACGGCGTTTCAAAGCTACCTGAAGGCGGTCTTCACGGCTCAGGTGATCAACCCCGATGCACCGGTTGATGGGAATCCCGTTGAAGGATATCCCGGTGATATTGGTGAAAAGGTGTATCGGAAATACAGAGACGAGTTCGGACAAGAACAGTCGAAACCGGAGACGGGAGGAGTTCTTCTCGGTGACCCCGTTTCCAAGCAATGAGTACCCGCGCAGGAGAACCCGGACAGAGACCCGCCGGGCCCGACACCATGCCTTGTTCTTTCATGAGACATGCTCCGGACGGCGGGCGGTGACGAACTATGACCACAAGCCGCCACTGAACTCGGATTAGGATACCTGAACGGGTCATGTCGATCCTTCCATCCCTGCACGTTTGCGCACGGCCGCCTTGCGCCCTATCAAACACACGCCGAACACACGCCGCACACATGCTTGACGTACGTGGGCTGTGGTAGTATAGTAAATCCCAGCTTAGGGGTGCAGAGGCTGAGAGTCGATATGTCGGCAACCCTTTGGACCTGATCCGGATAATACCGGCGTAGGGAAAGCAGTGATCGCGACCACTTTGGAAAATGTGTTTCGAGTGTCCGCCTTCGAGGTCTTACCTGTCCATGCGCTAGTGCCGGCGGGAGTTTCATGGGAAGTCGCCACCCATGAAGTTCCGGTGGTGCGGATCTTGTCCCCCGGGACGAAAACCGGCTGAAGGAACCCCCCCTTTCCCCCTCGGGTGGTTTCCGGCGTCGGCGCGTCCGGTCCCTCAGTTCGACCCTGTCCCCTGCATTCCGCGTGAAGGAACGCAAACACGTCGTGGGAAGCCACTTCCGACTCAGTATCGTTCCTTCACCGGAGTCCGGATACGGACCGAACCCAATTTTCAACCAACGGAGGGAACATGACACAGATCGAGATGGCGCGAAAGGGGATTTTGAGCGAGGAAATGCGCATCGTCTCAGAGGCGGAAGACATCCGGCCGGACGAACTCATGGCTCTCATCGCCCAGGGACATGCGGTCATCCCCGCCAACCGGAACCGCCGGAAGCCCCAACTGAAGGGAATCGGAAAGGGGATGTCCATCAAGGTAAACGCCAATATAGGCACCTCTTCGGACCATGCGGACCTGGAGGTGGAGTTGGCCAAACTCCGGGCTTCCGTCGAGGCCGGGGCCGACGCCGTGATGGATCTGAGCACCGGCGGGGACATCGATTTCATCCGAACCCAAATACTCGAAGCGACCCCCATTCCCTTGGGAACCGTACCCATCTACCAGGCCGCCATCGAGACGGTGCGCGGCGGTCAGGGAGTCATCCATATCGACCCGGACCGCCTGTTCGAGATCATCGAGCAACAGGCCCGGGAAGGGGTGGACTTCGTCACGGTTCACTGCGGTGTGACCTTACAGGCGTTGAGCCGGTTGCGTTCGCAGAGACGGGTAACCGATATCGTGAGCCGTGGAGGCGCTTTCTTGGCCACCTGGATGCTGTATCACGACCAGGAGAACCCGTTGTTCGCCCAGTATGACCGATTGCTGGATATCGCCTATGAACACGACGTAACCCTGAGCCTCGGGGACGGATTGCGTCCCGGATGCCTGGCGGACGCCACGGATCGAGCCCAGGTGGAGGAACTGATCACGCTGGGGGAACTGGCTCATCGGGCATGGGAGAGGAACGTGCAGGTCATGATCGAAGGGCCGGGCCACGTTCCGTTGAACCAGATTCAAACGAATATCGAGCTGCAGAAAAGCCTGTGTTCCGGAGCGCCGTTCTACGTACTGGGACCGCTGGTGACGGATATCGCCGCGGGGCACGACCACATCGCCTGTGCTATCGGCGGCGCCCTGGCCGGCATGGCGGGAGCGGACTTCCTGTGTTATGTGACGCCTGCGGAGCATTTGGCGCTTCCCGGCGTGGACGACGTGCGAGAAGGAGTGATTGCCGCCAAGATCGCCGCCCATGCGGCGGATATCGCCAAAGGAAACAAAAAAGCCTGGGCCACGGACTTGGCCATGGCCCAGGCCCGAAAAAAGCTGGACTGGGACGCCCAGATCGCCCTTTCGCTGGACACGAGGAAGGCCCGGGCCTACCGGGAGGGAAGCGTGCCCAAGTCCGAGGAGGAAGCCTGCACCATGTGCGGCCCTTACTGCGCCATCAAGATCGTGCGGGAGTATTTCAACAAACCGGAGGTTCGGGGCTGCAGCTGAAAACCGGGGTGTGGAAGGGGCGCACGTTCACGGGATACAGGGGGGAAGCCGTCCGATAGGTACGCGCAAATCCCTGCGTAGAAACTTCTGTTGTCAAAAATTTCTTGGCATTGTTGTCCCGGGCGCTTCTGCTATCTGCAAAGGCGGTGTTGTAAATCCTGCCCGGCATTGACCCAGGCCTTCGGGTTCTGGACCATCGATGTCGGGCTTATATCTTTTTGGCAGGCAGTTGAAAAACGCGATCTGCTGTGTTGCGCTTCATCCTTCGACATTGCGGCGTACTGGTTGTACGCCTCATTCCTCAGGATTCGCGCGCCTTGCATCTCATCGTTTTTCACCAGCCTGCCCGAAATACGGTTTTTCAACGACCTGATAGGGTCTATTCACACTATCGGCATTCGCTCTCGGCCACCCTCTGAGTACCGATACGCGCACCCGTCCGCGGGTCGATCCAACCCGCCTGGGTTTCGGTGCGCACCAGGGGCTTCCGTAGGATACGCCCCGTGAAGATATCCGTGATTTCCACCGAGTCGCCGGTACCGTGCATCCAGCAACAACCCGGAAGCGCCGCTCCCGTAATGGGGTCTCGATCGTCGGCCGCCGCACGGGGTGCTCCCATACCCCACACCGTAATTAAAAGCAGGATCTCTCCCAAAACCCATATCCGGACAAACCTTGAATGTCTCATAACAGTCTCCCTTCCGCCGTGCTTCGGAGAGGTTCGGATCCTCGGAAGCACACTGGCTACTGTAGCATAAGCACCGGGTTCGGGGAAAACAATCCGGAGAACGGATGGGGAAGGGGAGATTGCCGGAGCCGCCATTGAGCGAGAAAAAGCCGTGTCCATCTTTCCTGGCGTGATCCCAGGGGCATGATCCCGTCACCGGCTCCGGCGGTCCAGGCTGCGGTACTGGATGGCCTCGGCCAGGTGGGCCGCCTGGATCCGCTCCGAGGCTTCCATGTCCGCGATGGTGCGGGCGATCTTGAGAATCCGGGCGTAGCCCCGGGCCGAAAGCCCCAGCCGTTCCATGGCCGTTTCCAGAAGGGAGCGTGCCGAGGGTTCCAGGCCGCAGCATTTCTGGAGCAGGCGGCTGGACATCTGGGCGTTGCAGTACACGGGCAGTCCCGTGAAGCGATCCCGTTGCATCCGCCGGGTGCTCTCCACTCGACTGCGTATGTCGGCGGAGGGCGCCCCGGACGTATCCGAACTCAGGTCCTGGTACCGCACCGCGGGTACCTGGATCTGGATGTCGATGCGGTCCAGCAGGGGACCCGAGATGCGGGACCGGTATCGGTCCACGGCGGTGGAAGGGCATGTGCAGGCGTGCCGGGGATCCCCGAGATACCCGCATGGGCAGGGGTTCATGGCGGCCACCAGCATGAAACGGGCCGGGTAGGTTAGGCTGGTGGAGGCCCGAGCGATGGTTACCACGCCGTCTTCCAGAGGCTGCCGGAGCACTTCGAGCACGTTCTTCTTGAACTCGGGCAATTCGTCCAGAAACAGCACGCCGTGATGGGCCAGGCTCACCTCGCCGGGCTTCGGAATCACGCCGCCGCCGATGAGACCCGCGTCCGAGATGGTGTGGTGAGGGGACCGGAAGGGCCGCCGGGACACCAGTCCGCCGCCGTCGGGGAGGAGCCCCGTAACGCTGTAGATCTTGGAGCATTCCAGGGATTCCTCGAAGGACAACGTGGGGAGAATGGTGGGAATCCGTTTGGCCAGCATGGTTTTTCCCGACCCGGGAGGACCCACCATGATGACGTTGTGACCGCCCGCCGCGGCGATTTCCAGGGCCCGTTTGGCCTGCTCCTGGCCTTTGACCTCGTTGAAGTCCAGCGGGAGGGGCTGATCCCCGGCGGAGGATTCCAGGGCGCGGTGCTCCGCCGGTTCCAGTACGGGCCGGCCGTTCATGAATTCCACCACTTCGGACAGGGTTTCCGCGCCGTACACTTCGATACCCCGGACCACGGCGGCCTCGGGCGCGTTTTCCCGGGGAACGATGACCCCCTTGAGACCGCGGCTTCGGGCCTCGATGGTGATGGGCAGGACGCCGCGCACCCGCTTGATGCGGGCGTCCAGGGATAGTTCCCCCGTGACGAGGTAGTCGGCCGAGCGGTCGGAACTCATGGATCCGGCGGCGGCCAAAATCCCCAAAGCGATGGGCAGGTCGAAGCCGGACCCTTCTTTCCTGCGGTCCGCGGGAGCCAGGTTGACGGTAATGCGATCCAGGGGGAAGAAGTAGCCCGCGTTTTTGACGGCGGCCTTGACGCGGTCCTTGCTTTCCTTGACGGCCCCCTCGGCCAGACCCACGGTGGAGAAGGCGGGCAGGCCGCGGGCGATGTCCACTTCCACCTCCACGAGGTAGGCATCGATTCCCAGGATGGCGGAACTCAGAATTTTGGACAGCATGCCGCACCTCGAATGTGGCTGGACAGGCGCCCGTTCGCTGACGGCTGAATTCCTTGCCGCGTTAGCCGTCGGGCCGGGTCATTCGACATACACTTGAGCTTCGCCCAGACTGAGTTCCAAAGGTCCCGTCAGGTAAAGCCCGATACGCAGATCATAGGGTCTATCATCCGGGGGAGCGCAGATGAACGCCAGGCGGCCGTCCTCGGACAAAACCCCGGGGTGTCCCGCCCAAATCCGATGCCTGCGGCTGTTCTCCGAATCATAAAAGAAACACGCGATGCGCAGACTTCTTGTGGAAATTCGGCTTCTCTCTCCCGACACCCTCAAAATCCCCCGAATGATTCCCCCTTGAATATGGACGCCGTGGTCTTTCGAGGGGGCGTTCAATTCTTGGCCGCGATGATCCGCCACGTATAACCGATCCCGGGAAGCCAGGCGCACCAGCACCTCCTCTCCGGTCCCCTCGATCCTCGCGTCCCCGGAGGATCTTCCGCCCGAAGGCACACTTTGCCAGTCATCGGGAGTTACCCTGAACAGCAATTCCGGCTCGCCGATCTCCCCCGTGGAGTACAAGACCAGTAGACGGTTGGAACTGAGGAAGACGCTTTTCCAACGCAAATCGGGTATGATGAGGTAATCAGGAACCGTTCGTCGTGGTGCTCTCCACTGGATGACCTCGTGGTGGACGAGCACCGGACCTTCCGTCAGTGCTTCCCTGTCCAAAAAGTGCGATCCGGAGTTGAGATACCGAATCTCCCCGTCCCACAACGGATTCCCCCAAAAACCTTTCATGTACATGGGGGCGACCAGAGACATGGCTTTCCCACTGCCTTGGTCCGTCCACATCCATCTCCAATGGGAGCCGTGGGTGCGCAGAAAGGAACGCAGTTCCCGATAGTGGGAGGATCCATTTTTGAGGAATGCTCCCGAACCGGAGATGGAACCGATGCCCTGATAGGAAGCGTAGGCCGCTATGGGCGCCAGAATCAGGAACGGGATCATCGTGTTCCGAAGAATCCGCGGCATCCCTTTCAGGCGGCTCCAACCGTACAAGAGCACCGCCGCGCCTCCGATATACACCGCGGGCAGGATGGGCAGCCAGTAGCGGAACTTGTGCATCCGCAACAGGGGGCGGTTGAACAGGATGGGGGCCAAGCCGATCAGCGTAAAGAAAACATAACAGGTGAAGCACCAGGCCCAGACAAAGAGAAATCGGTTCTTGAGTTCTTCTTTCTTGAATATCCAGAAGAGCGGGCCCAACAGCGCGCACCCGAAGAGCACCCCATGCAGCATCCCCCCGCTTCGCTGGTGAAAGAGGATCGGCAGTTGTCCCAGTATTCTCCACGGATCCGTCTCGCGAAACCGGCGCGCCTTCGCCGGATCGAAGCCCCGCGAACCCCGGGAGGTCAGGATATCCAGACGCGTGAAGGCGTCTCCGTGCACCAGGGCGCCCCAAAGAAGTTCCAAACCGAACAGGGCCAGGGCTCCGGCCCCAACGTAGAGGAGACCGCGCCACGGGATGCGGCAGGCCCGGAGGAGAAGGGGCACCAGGGGAAAGAAGACGGCCGTGAATTCCCGGGTCAGGTAGGACCAGCCCAGGAAGACACCGGCCAGCACCAGGAGAACGTGTATTCGCTTGTTGGACCAGGCCGTCCGATGTCGCCCGCACAAGGCCACCAGGAAAACGGCAAACGTGATGCAGGCCGTGGCGAGCACGTCGGGAAGCAGATGGCTCGAATCCCACAGCACATAGGGGTTGAACAAGATGAGGGAAGCGGAAAGAAGCCCTACGGCGGCGCCGAAAAGAATTCTTCCGGTAAGATATGTCGCGGCCGTCAGGAAGGTGAGACTCAGGAACGGCAAGGCGTAATAGGCGGCTTCGCTGTATCCGAAAATGCGTATAAACGCCCAGACCGGAAGGAGCAGGCCGATGCGCAGGTGCCGGTGACTGGCCGAGACGTCGGGCAAGGCCGCGGCCGTGGAGAAGTAATCCAACTGGTCGCTGAAGGCCGGCGGTTTGAGCAGCCACCATTGCGTCACCGTCGCGGCTAAGACCAGGGCGAGCAGGATCCAGGCGTCCCGGACCATTCCGGTCCGCGCCGGGTCCGGCGCCGCTGTGTTTGATTGGCCGGGACTCATGCACTACCTCTTTCAGCAGGCTGTTGAAAAACGCGATCTGCTTTCACGCCTTTGGCGTGACGCTTCCTCCTTCGTCATTGCGGCGTACGGGTTGTACGCCTCATTCCTCAGGATTCGCGCGCCTTGCATCTCATCGTTTTTGAACAGCCTGCCCGAAATGCGGTTTTTCAACGGGCTGTCAAGCTGTCGAAGAACGCCGGCGCCAGCGAAGCGAGAGTGCTTCCCGCCTGTGTGGAGGGCTGCCGAGTGGACTGCGCCGTCTTGCCTCTCCTTACGGCGCCTCACCCTGGGGGGCGCCCCGGAGGGTGGACAGCCGTTCCTGTCCCATAATCCACCACAAACAAGCGGCGTTTTCCGGAGCCGGAGCGTTCCATCGTTGCCTCCCACTCCATCTCGACGTGGAAGTCCTCACTCAAGGCGTTGATAGCCTCTTCCAGGGAATGGACGCTGGAATCTCTTGGCTTTTCAATCCGAACCAGGAGTCTGCCTGGCACCCCGTGCACAAATTGGAGGCTGCGATCGTACGGCAAACAGGCAAGAATCGCATCTCGGGCGGAGGGACTGAACAGAATCCTCCGTCCATGCTTGTCGATCATCTTGTCACGAACGCGGCCGTGGATATCCCCAAGGCGTTTCTGATTGCGGCCGCAGAGGCAAGGCTCACGGTCCGCCCAGGCGGCCAGATCTCCCGTTCGATATCGAATAAAGGCGACGGCCCTCGGATAGAGACTGGTTCCGACAATCTCGCCCGTCTCGCCGATCTTGTCAATGACCGTCCCGTCCTCCCGAATCAATTCGACAAACCCGTACTCTTCGAACACGTGGTACTCTTCATTCATTTCACACGTCGCCGCCATGGCCACCCGTTCGGTTTGTCCGTAGAATCCGATCAGGTTGTCGCAAAGGACTTCCCGCACCCGTTTACGTTCGGAAAGTTCCATTCCGTCCGAAGAATAGGCCACCCCTTTCAACCCTGGGAAAGATATACAATACTTGGCGCAATACCGGGCGAACTCGGCGACCAGGCTGCCGTAGCCCCGGATGTACGAAGGCTGGAATTTGGTGATCTGTTCAACGACTCTGAAGAACCCCTCTGTGGTCAGACGGCGGAAATCGATCCAAAGCACGTTGTTCTTGTCTTTGTAGGAGATGCCGTTGGGAGAGCGGGGTAACTCGCGTCCCTGCAAAATTACTCCGGGATCCTTACCCAGATCCACGTTCATTCGTTTCCATGCCCGAGCGACAAAAGCGTTTTCGACGGCGTATTCGCTGGTATCCCGAAAGAAACGAAGAGGAGTTCCGGTTGTCCCGCCGGTGAACACGGTCTTCAGAGGTGCTCGGTTGAACGTGGAAGACCGATAGGAATTCAGGCAGGTCTGAAGATTGGACTTTTCAAGGAGGGGGAATCGGCGGAGCAATGCGGGACTGTATTCCCATGACGTGCTCTCCACCACGCCCAGCAGGTGCTTGTACGCCGGGACGCTCTGAGCCGCACGCAATAAGGTTTCATATAGCAGGGTTTTGACTCGGTTCCCCATAGGCTCACGAAAGCCCTATCCGGCAGACTTGCCAAAGAAATGCACCGGCGGACGCCCTTTCGACGAGTACCCCTGTTCTTCTGTGAAGGGGCTGCTTACCAGGCTGTTGAAAGACGCGATCTGCTGCGTTGCGCTTCTTCCTTCGTCATTGCGGCGTACTGGTTGTACGCCTCATTCCTCAGGATTCGCGCGCCTTGCATCTCATCGTTTTTGAACAGCCTGCCCGCAATACCGTTTATCAACGGGCTGCTACAGAACCCGGAAACGGGGGAATGTGGGTTACATTTCGTCGTCCGGATCCTGTTCCCTCAGTTCGTCTTCTTCATCCTCGACCGGCGGCGCCGGAATGTCGTCCGTTTTTGCCCGAATTGCTCGGAACCAACCCGCATCACCTATCCCCAGGAGTTCGTTTTCATCCGCCACGGCCACGGCTCGTTCTCCGTAACGTCCCACCCAATCCAGTTTGCCGCTGAATACAATCACCGTGATTTTTTGTTCGAGCAGATTCAGATAAAACTCCCGGATTTCGGGCCGTAACCGTTTCAGCGGCGACTCTTCCATGAATACCCACCGGCAATCCGCGTGGGCCGCGGAAATGAGGCTCAGGAGAAATTTCAGCTCCGCATCGACCGCATCCCACATGGGAGCTGTAAGTCGTTTGTCCAAGTCACCGGGCAGAGATCGCGCCGCTCGGTGTCGAAGCGCTTCATCGGGGAACAGCGCCTCGAGGTCCGACCAGTTGGCCGCCGCCTGGAGACCCAAAACGCTCCGCAACGATGTTTCCGGGCAGCTGTGCCGGCCGGTGGCGAATCGCATGGAATGCAGGGCGCTGAGAAAGCTTTCCTGCGAATCGCCCAGGAGAGTCCGGGTGAGGGGCGCCAGCGTGTACCGATCCAATTTCATGGGCGTGATCAGGGCGAGGCGATGGCCTATACCCACCTTCAGGGTTTCCAGGGAGCCTTCGAGACGGTTTCGTCCCGCATGAAGTATATACTCCTCGTGAGGTGGAAAGCGGCTTGAGTCCTGTTCCCGGAATTCCTGCAGAAACCAGAAAATACGGCTCACCTGCGGATAGTACCGGTTGATGGACGTGACGCCGGCAAAGATCGTCTGCATGTTGACCAGGACGAAACGCAGGGCGACTATATAGATCAGCAAACGCCCCCAGCCCCGGCCCTCCCGGATGATATCGATCCCCATGACCAGGAGCGTGATTCCCAGAACCAACGCCAGAAATACGCCGCTGGCCAGCTTACTTTCCTCCACGATGCCGTACCGGGCCACAAAGGCGTCCCATTGACGCTTGACCGGCCCGGATGCGAACGTCTTCTCAATGCGGTCATCTCCGGTTCCGTACTGCGGCTGCCGCCCGAAATGTCGCAGCAGATCACGCAGGTGTCGGCTCGCCAGAGGCGCGGCGGCTTCATAGGCAACGGAATAGGCGGCGGCCTTCCGATTGATCCGGTATTGAAGCAGCGCGAAAGAGCCCATCAGGAGCAACAGGACGGAAGTCAACACGGCATCCAGATAAAGGAGGACGGCCACGGCCGCCAGAAAGGTCAGGACCGGGACCAGAAGGCCCATGGCGGTGATCAGCATCCGGTTCGCCCATTGGGCGTCTCCCCTCACGAGGCGAAGCAGGTATTTCTCCCCTCCGTGAGAGGGTGTGGTGGAACATCCCGGATTCACGCCGGCCCCGATCCGATGGAATACCTGCTTGGCGCAATGTTCCTCGAACCTTTGCCCCAAATGCAGCGTGCTTCTTCTGGAGAGATAGATAAAACCGGCGGCGAAACACAGAAAAAGAACGATTCCGCCGCTGAAAAAAGCCAGCAAGGACACCGAAGCGCGCGGATCCAGGGAATTTCCCCGAATTAGCAGCGTTTCCCCACTCTGGAAATGCTTCGCATAGTAGACGATCAGCGCGAAGACCTTGACTTGAAACAGTACTCCCAGTGCTCCGGTGATTAGAATAAAACAGGCCAATCCTTTATTCCGGAGGATGGACTGCCGGATCAACCACCGTATGAACAGGGAGTATTTGACTAAAGATTGAAACATGAGAAACGACCATGGGGCCATGATGGACTGGATCACCCCCGGGCTCGGGATTAAGAGGTCCGGGAAATGAATCCTGTATCACATCGAGATCATGAACTATCGGATTATTGCGCTTCAAACTCGACCCGCATTTCCCCCTCTTTCGGGCGGAGCAGGTGCAATTCATGCCTGCGGCCATCCACTGTCCAATGAAACCGAGCCTTTCTGCCGTTGGTATCCACGCGGGAATGTTTTCGATCCGGTGTAAGTGTTTCGCCGAAGGCGAACAGCGTGGCGAATACGGCCGACGGCATCCCGTTCTTTTCAAAGGCGACGGCGGCGTTCGGGATCAGCGTGCGCTCCTTGGGAGACCACCACCCCTGCAAGTGCGGAACGGTTTCTCCGATATGGATTCTCGAAAGACCGATCCCCGGTACCAGGGAAGCCGCCCGCAGGGGTTCCGTGGAGGTTCCTACATTCAGGACCAGTTGCTCTCGCCGGATGGATGGGGAAAGCGTGGGGGCGAAATGAAACCACTGCCGGAATTCATGCTCCTTCTTGACATTGTCCCACATCCAGTCGAAGACCAGGAGCCACTTTCCCGGATGAAACGCCAGCACCCGTGCATGACGGATGGTCTTGAACAGGTACGCGTGGGACTCGCAGTACATAATCCCCTCACCGGTTTCGCCCCAGCGCCGTAAGGCCGAGCCGTAAGGCTTCACTTTGTGGCGGGGACTGCTTCGCCCGTCGATTTCCACGGTATTGTGGGCCCGGGTCTCCTCCACGTATATCCGGCGGGGATCGGAGTACCAGTAGCCTTCTTTCGCCAGAACCGACCCGGCCTCGGTCTTCTGAGGGTACCCGTAACGGCCGGCGTCCACCAGAATCTCGGTCCCGCCATCGTACCATACAAAACTCAGGTCGTCGGCATGTTTATGGGTGCGGGAGTGAAAGCAGAGGGTCTGAGCCAAATAGGAACCCTGTTGGAAGTCCTCCGGGCCCTTGGGCCAGGAATCCCGGGCGATGAAATACCCGGATTTCGGGAACCCGGCCAGGCGGGACGGGAGGGGCGTACCCAATTCGCCGCCGCTTGTCATGAAACGCATGGCGGCAGTCTTCCATCGGGAAGCAAAGGTTTCCCCTCGGGCCATGAGCCGGTAATCCGAATCCCCGAAATTGACCAGGTAGCCGTTGGGCAGAATGAACCAGGCCAGGGTTTCTTCGACGCGGAGGGCGAAGGCCGTCACCTCCGGGTCCGCCACAAGGCCCGAGTCCAGGATGCTTCGCAGGGAATCGTAGACCATGCGATGATAGTCCGGAGAATGCTCCCGGTGGACGCCTTCCTCGCTGAATTGGTCGGCCAGCATGCGTTTGAATCGTTCCTCGCCCTGGCGCCGGGCTTCACGCATGCCCGGAAGATCCGAAAGTCGCGCCGCCATAAGCAGTTGCCCGGCCGCCTGATAAAAACCGTGGTTGGAGTGAAAGGCGATGTGGGCGTCATCCGCCAGGTAGGTGCGGTGCAACTCGACGGAGGCCATGAGGGCTTCCAGATCCCCGTCCGCCAAGTCGTCCATACGGGCCGCCGCATCCAGGATATAGGCCAGCCGGCCGGCGCGGAGCCCCACGGCCATGTCGTACCAGGCAAAGGCGGAACGAACGTTCCGGGCGGCATAGCGGGTCACCCAGTCCCTGGCTATGCGCAAGGCGGGATTGAAATAGGCCCGCTCGCCGGTCAGGGAATACGCCATGAGCAGATCGTGTATCGGATCCCAACAGTGGATATAAAACGACCAGGTCCGGCTTACGGCGGCGGATTCTTCCCAGGGAATGGGACCGGTGAGATCCACGGCCGGATGCGACCTGCGGCCCCATCCTTCTTTGAGTATCTTCTGAACCTTCGCAATACTGGTTTCCGGCGCCCGACCGCTCAGGTTTTCGTAGGGCGCCATGGGCTTCCGCTGGCGGGTTTCTCTGAACTGACGAACATCGGGAGCGGTCATAGCCTATCCGGAACGCGTGTGCGTCTTGATCACGTGTTCATAGAGTTCCCGGACCCGAAGAGCCGAATGGTTCCACTGCCGTTCCGCCTGCACCCACGTTCGCCCGGCCTCGGCCAACCGCCTGCGCAGATCGGGATGGTCCAGAAGTCGTTCCAGCACCCGGGCCAGGTCTTCAGGATCGTCTCTTCGATGCAGCAGTCCCGTTTCCCCGTCCCGGATAATTTCGGCCAAGGCGGCCACGTCCGATGCGACCACGGTCTTTTCCATGGCCATGGCCTCGAAGGGCTTGAGGGGAGAAACCAACTCACAGACCAATCGAGACCGACGCGGAAACGGAGCGATGTCGATGAGGGAATAATACGCTTCCACACGATCGTGGGGCACCCGACCCGTGAAATGCACCGTGTCCGACAGCCCGACTTCCCGGCTTCGGCGCTGCAAGTCCTCGTAGCAGGCCCCGTCGCCCACCAGCAGAAGCCGGAAATCATGCCGCCGGCTTTTGAGAATGGCCGCCGCCTCCAGGAGTTGATCCAAGCCCTCGTACTCCGTAAAGGAACCCACAAAACCGATAACGGCGGCGCCCTGAAGATGGAATTCGGTTTCCAGTTGCGGGTCCCGGGGCCGGGGGGTAAACCGGGAGGCGTCCACCCCGTTGGGCGCCACCATGATCTTATCCGCGGGGATGCCGCGCTCACGGACCAGATACTCCTTGAGGGCGCCGGTAATGGCGATTACGGCGGAGGCCCTCCGGCAGGCTTCCGTTTCCAGGCGTACGCTCTGGGTGTATTCATCCGAAAATTCCCACTCCGGTTCGCGGGAAAGGCGGGTGATCTCCCAGAGGCCGCGTGTTTCATACAGGCTGGGAATGCCCAAAACCTCCGCGGCGCGCACCGCCACCAGGCCGTTGACGTAATTGGATGCCGCATGCAGCAGCGCGGGTTTGTAGGTTCCGGCCAGGGCCAGTACGGCTTCCTGATACTTGCGGAGATACAGTTCCAGAGGCGTCTTCAAATAGGGATATCGGGATGTGGGCAAACGCAGATACGTGACCCCATCCACCTGGTCCCGCTCCGGCGCCCGGTCCAGATGGAGTTTGGAGAAGTCCACGGGAAATCCCAGCCGGGTAACGCCCCAGACATCCATGCCCGCCGCCTTCATGGCGGAAAGCAGCCCGTGGCTTCGAGTGCCGTATCCATTGCTGATCCAGGGCAGGGATGAATGCAGCAAATACAAGGAACGGCCAGGGATGGGAACATAAGGCTTTGACACGGGTTTTTCGGCTCTGAAAACCCCGCCCGAAGAGCTCGGATTCGAGGATTCTCGGTTCTGCGTCTCCGGGTTTTCGAAAGCCTTTTGAAAACGGTCGATGAAAAGTCTTCCCAACCGGTACGGCAGTGCCAGGGTGTTTCGCCCCGGTCGGGCCACGGCCTGGGTCAGAATCCATCCCATCCGGTAGGAAAAGGAATTCACGACGGCATCCAATTTGCTCCGGGTACGGAGATAATTGGATGCGGCCCGTCGCCGGGCCTGCTGCTGCGATTCGAATTGGCTTTGGAGGATGGAATGCCTTCCGGTCAACGCATCGAACTCGTCCTGGAGGGTCTTCAGAGCCCGGTCGCTCCGTTGATTCTCGGCTTTCAACCTCGCGACCTCTTGTTCGAAAGCGTTCCGTTGGGCATACAGATCTTGATTCTGCGCCGTCGCCCGCGCCAGTGCGGCGGCCAGTTCGTCGCGTTCGTTTTCCAGTGCGCGCAGACCGTGCTGCAAAGCCTCATGCTGCCTTTGCACGTTCTGCAGGGCTTGAGAGGTTTGCTCCAGCTGTCGTTCCGAATCCTTCAACCGGGCCTGCAGATCTTCGCCATGGGCCCGGCGCCCATCCGTTTCCGCTGTCAGGGTCTCCTGTTTCCGGTTCGAGGCCGCCAAATCCCGTTCCAGGCTCTTCACACGCTCGCGTACCCGTTGCTCGGAGGATTTCCAGCGTTGGATCTCGTCGTGGAGCAGGCGCTGCTGGGCCACCACCGCTTGTTCGGCCATAGGCAGGAGTACGGTTTCGTCATGGGAGGCCCAGTCTTCGGGAGCGGGATCCGTCTTGACGCCCGCGAACCGGATGTAGTTGTCCACAATGGAAAGGTGAACGGGACGGCAATACGGTTTGACCCGTTCCACGAGGGAGGACAGGGTGACGATGCGGCGGTGGTCCGGGCTCGGATGAAAACCGAAGGGCGTGGTGAGCAGGAACGATCCGCCCGGTTTCAAGAGGGAAAACGCGTTCCGGAGCAGGATGTCGGGGCGAATCAGATGCTCGATGACTTCCCCCAGGATCACCGTGTCGAAGGAGGCCGATTCCAGATGGGCGGTCTCGAGATCCGCATGGACCAAGGTGACCCGTTGCCGCACAAACTCGTTTTCCCGGGCGAGGATTTCCCGGGCGTATTCCAAGGCTTCGGCATCCACGTCCAGGCCGGTAACGTGAAATCCCTCCCGAGCCAGAAGGATAGGCAGAATGCCTTGGCTGCATCCGATGTCCAGAACCCGGAGCCCTTTGGCCTGGCCGGCTAACCAGTGGATCCGGCGCCGGGCCTTCTCCTGGGTTTCGGGCGCGCCCGAGAGTCCCAGGTATACCTGGGCGATGCGGTCTCGGGCAAGAGGAACTCCTGGCGCCGGAGACGGTTCATTGGACTCGTCCATCTGTCGGGGGTGGGGTGGCTCAAAGGGTATCGCCAAAGACATCTTCCTCCGGGTCACCTGGCGGTTTACTCTTCGCTAAATAGTCACAGCGGTGATCGATAATGCGCGGCGACCCACGGGTGGGGAAGTCACCCCAAGCTCTGAAAAAGACGCGATCACGACGGCGGTTCAGGGGGTTCCAGATCCGGAACCACCGTGGGGGCCTCGTCTGGGCCGAAATTCCTGTACAACACACCGGAACTTCCATTCTGTTCGCGCAAACCGGGCGTCCAGGGCACCCCGGAAACGCCGCCGGTGCGCCTGCCTCAACCGGATCGAACGGATTGTACTTCTTACCGTACTGCACAAGATTTTGCAATTCAAACAAGAAGATCCATTCTGGCTCTCGGGGTGTGCGGCCTGCGTCTGTCGGTGTCGGACGCCTGGAACGCTACCGGCGCCAGGAGTCGCGCTTTCCCCGGGAGATCTTCCTGCCA
>CAYOVG010000036.1:0-29036 GCA_964407285.1 uncultured Syntrophobacteraceae bacterium | reverse complement strand
ACATCCTCTGGAGTTTCGCTCCGCACGATATTTCGGTCATCGTATCGCTTCTGGACGAGATGCCCGTACACGTGTCCTGCCAGGGCGACGCCTATCTCAACCGCGGCGTCACGGATGTGACCGTAAGCCAGTTCATCTTTCCGAGCGGGGTGAGGGCGCACATCTTCGTAAGCTGGCTCCATCCGTTCAAGGAGCAGAGGCTGGTGGTGGTCGGGTCCGAAAAGATGGCGGTTTTCGACGACACCGCCGTCCACAAGCTGGTGCTCTATCCCCACAGGGTGGAGTGGAAGAATCGAATCCCCACGGCGGTGAAGGCGGAAGCGGAAATCGTGCCCCTGGAGGCGGTCGAACCGTTGAGGGCCGAATGCGAACATTTCCTGCATTGCATCGAGACCCGGCGAGCGCCGGTATCCGACGGGCTGGAGGGGCTGCGGGTTCTCAGAATCCTGGATGCCTGCCAGCGCTCGCTCCACGCCGAGGGGACGCTCACGACCCCGGCGGCCATGTCCCATCCGGGGCGCAATCCGTGCGGGAAATCCTCCGATCCCGGTCCGGCTCTTCCCTATTTCGCGCATGAATCCTCCTACGTGGATGAGGGGGCGCAGGTGGGGACCGGTACGAAGATATGGCATTTCTCCCATGTCATGAAGGGGGCGAGAATCGGCGAGAACTGTTCCTTGGGGCAGAATGTGAACGTGGCTCCCGGGGCGGTTGTCGGCAACGGCGTGAAGGTGCAGAACAATGTTTCCATTTATACTGGCGTCGTGATTGAAGATGATGTATTTCTTGGACCGTCGTGCGTGCTGACCAATGTAAAGAACCCGCGTTCGCAGATAGAGCGGCGTTCGCTTTATGAAACCACCGTTTTGAGGCGCGGGTGCACCGTCGGGGCCAATGCGACCATCGTCTCGGGGACCACGATCGGCCGTTATGCTTTCGTCGCGGCGGGGTCGGTCGTCATGCGGGACGTGCCCGACTATGGGCTCGTCATGGGGAACCCGGCGAGGCTCAGGGGTTGGATGAGCAGGCACGGCCATCCGCTCCCCCCGCCGGATGCGGACGGCGTCATGGCGTGTCCCGAGAGCGGGTACCGGTACAGGGAGGTGTCTCCGGGCGTCGTCCGCTGCGCGGACCTGGACGAAGACGCGCCCCTGCCCCCCGCGATGGCGAAAGGGGGCAGGTCCTACGAAGAGTTGAGGCGTTGAACAGAGGGGTTGGATTGAGAGGCCGATGCAGAAATGAATATCGCTTTTCTTGATTTGAAGGCGCAGTTCCGGCATTTGGAGGGGGAGATCCGGTCGAGGATGGAAAAGGTGCTGGCGAGCGCGCAGTTCATCCTGGGGCCGGAAGTGGAGCAACTGGAGAAGGAATTGGCGGACTTCGCCGGGGTCCGGCGCGCAATCGGCTGCGCGTCGGGGACCGACGCTCTGCTGATGGGCCTCATGGCCTACGGGGTCGGTCCCGGCGACGGCGTCATCACGACCCCCTTCACCTTTGTGGCGACCGCGGAAGCCATTGCGCTCCTGGGCGCTACTCCCATCTTCGTGGACATCGACCCTCTTACGTTCAACATCGACCCGAAACAGGTCGAAAGAGTCCTGACGGCCTTGGAGAGAAACGATCCGGCCTGCCATCCGTTGCCTTTGCAGGCCTTAGCCTGCCGGGGTTCCGGGACCGGGCAGGCGGCTGCGCGGGAGACGGAGACGCGCGGACTGAAGGTCAAGGGGATAGCGCCCGTCGATATCTTCGGGCTCCCTTACGATTTCGATGCGCTGTCGGCCATTGCGGACGCTCATGGATTGTTCCTGCTGGAGGATGCGGCGCAGGGGTTCGGCGCGACGTACAAGGGAAGACCGGCCGGTAGCCTCGGCCATATTGCGGCGACCAGCTTTTTCCCCTCCAAGCCGCTGGGCTGTTACGGCGACGGGGGTGCGGTCTTCACGGACGACGACGACCTGGCCGACCTGCTCCTGTCCATACGCGTGCACGGCCAGGGTTCCCACAAATACGAGAATGTGCGCCTCGGCATAAACGGGCGGCTGGATGCCCTGCAGGCGGCCGTGCTTCTGGCCAAACTGCCCGCGTTTCCGGGGGAACTGGAAGCGAGGCGGCGCGTGGCCGGGATGTATACGGACCTGCTCTCCGGCTGTGCCGGCTTGCGGACGCCGCACGTTCCCGACGGGTTCACTTCCGCGTGGGCGCAGTATTCGCTCCTTTGTTCCGGAACGGGCAACGGCGGTTGCGCGGGAGACGGCGACGGCGCGCACGGCGGGGGCAACGGGGAGCGGGAGCGTGGAGAACGCGGGGGACCCGGCAGGCGGGACGCAATCCTGGCGTCGCTCAAGGATGCGGGCGTTCCGACGATGGTCTACTACCCCGTGCCGCTGCACCTGCAGACCGCCTTTTCGTATCTCGGGTACCGGACGGGGGACTTCCCCGTGTCCGAGGACTGCGCCGGGCGCATTTTCAGCATTCCCATGCATCCGTACCTGCGCGAAGAGGAAGTCCGTTTCATCGCCGACACGCTGATCCGAACCGTATCCGGACCCGGCGCCTGAACTGCCGCCGGGGACTGTTGTTCGAATTGCTGCTTGTATGATTTTCCGAAGGAAGAAGAACTGGTTATGCATTCCTTAACGAACCCGGAACGGGAGAACGCGGACGTGAGGCGGGGGACCGAGACCCTGAATACGGAACCGGCAGGCGATGTAAGTAGTGATGTGAATTACTCCTTGCGCGCCGCGCCCGGAACCGGAGGCGCCGAATCGGAGGAGGCGTCGGCCGAGAGTTCACGTGCGCGGTATGAGGCGCGCATCGAAGAGCTGGAGCGGAGCCTGGAGAAAGCGCATACGGACCTGGAAGAAGCGCACAAAGGTTATGCCGACAGGGTTTCGCAGGTGTATCGGCCGAGAATCGCCGAACTGGAGGCAATGGTCGAGGAACTCCGTTCGAAGTATGAGGCCGGAATCGATGAATTGGAGCGGCGCCTCCGGGAGGCGCGCGAGGAATTCGGGAAGCGGCTTTCCCGGTGGGAGGAGGAAAAAGCCGAACTCTCGGGGGAGTGCGAACGGCTGGCCGCGTTGCGCCGGGAGGAGGTGGACCGGCTGAACTCCAATCATCGGCAGGTTATGGATTCCTTACACACGGCCAACCTGAAATTGTCCCGGCAGCTCATGCAAATGGGGGAAGAAAGGAAGGCCGCGGAAGAGGCGAGCGAGGAGACCATCGAGAAGCTCAAGCGGGTCATCGAGGAATACGGCTTTGAATTCATGCGGTTGTACGGCATGTGGGACGGCCTGCTGGACGAAACGTCGGAGCGCGTCGGAGCGCTTGAATCGCAAAATGCGTCCTTGTCCCGCGCCCTGTCCGAGCGGCAGGCGGAAGCGGCGGAGCTTGCGCGAATTCTGGAGATCCACCGCATATCCTTGCGCCGGAACATATCGAGTCTGTACAACATCGTTTTGAACAGGGTGCTCCCGCCCGGAACGTATTCCCGCCATTTCTGCCATATCATCAAGAGTTCCTGCGTGGCGCTGGCCAGAGGGGGGCCCGTGGGCCTGTATCGCGGCGTCAGGGACTATTTCGCCAACAAACGGGCCGGTTCTCCTCCGGTCCCCGGCGGCGGGGATTGAGCAATAAGAAAGGACCGGCGCCCCCGGTCCTTTCCCGTTCCCACCGCGCTCCTATCGTTCGTTGAATGCATCCCGCAATTCATGCGCAGCCGATAAAATAAAGATAATTCGTCTATATTGCCTTGAAACCCCTTTTATTATAATATCATTCGTTTTGGAAATAGACTGACGAATCCGATCGGCAGTTCTTATCTTCCGGATAAGATTTGTTTTTCAGATATAGGCGCTCAAGGGGGATGCTTTAAGCTCCGGATAGCTCCGCACTACCGTTTTGCTGTTGATGAGGTGCTCGAGGCATGGGGAGCCATACAAATAGGGGGTAATGAAAATAACACAGGGAGGCGGAATATGAGCCCGGCATGGAGAGTCTTGCGGACCGTTTTCTTCCCGGCGCTTTGCTTGAGCGTCATGATCGCGGGGTATGCCTGCGCACTGACGGAGGAGGAGAGAAACAACATCGAACTATACGAGCGGCTGTCCCCCGGGGTCGTGAACATTACGAGCACGGTGCTGGAGCGCGACTTTTTCCTCAACATAGTCCCGAGGCAGGGGGCGGGATCGGGCGCCATCATCGACAACCGCGGCTACATACTCACGAACAACCACGTGATCGAGGATGCCCGCAAGCTGGAAGTGAAACTCGCCAACGGGAAAAAGTACAATGCGCGCCTCGTCGGAGCGGACGCCGACCTGGATATCGCCGTTGTGAAGATCGATGCTCCCGCCGCCGATCTGACGGTCATTCCCATGGGGTCGTCGGCGGACCTCAAAGTGGGGCAGAAAGTCCTGGCCATCGGGAACCCGTTCGGCCTCGGTCAGACGCTCACCACCGGCATCATCAGCTCCGTGGGGCGCACGCTGCGTTCACCGGAAGGAATTCGGATCGAAAACACGATCCAGACGGACGCATCGATCAATCCGGGGAATTCGGGAGGACCGCTCATCGATTCGTCCGGGCGGATCATCGGCATCAACACGGCCATCTTCAGCCCTACCGGGGGAAGCGTCGGGATAGGGTTCGCCATACCAATAGATTCCGCGAAGAAGATACTCAGGGAACTGATCGAAAAAGGCTATCACGCCCGTCCGTGGCTGGGCGCCACCCTCATGACGCTTGAACCGGAACTCGCAAGGGCCGTCAAATCCCCTGTGGGTACCGGCGTGATGATCGTCGAACTGACGCCCGGAAGTCCGGCTGAACGGGCCGGGCTTCGAGCGGGGGGAACCCGTGTATTAATCGGAAACCAGGTCGTAATGCTGGGTGGAGATATTATCGTAAAGGTAGACGGCGCGCCCGTCACGGATGCCGAGGACCTGCTGGGCAAGATAGAAGACATGAAACCGGGAGACCGGGTGCGCCTGGAAGTGGTCCGTCACCGGGGAGACCGGGATACGGTTAATGTGACGCTCGGCGAAAGTCCCGCCCAGAGGCGCAGACGTTGAAAAGCGACTGGTTGACGGGATGTCGGGAAGAGAAGGAGCGGACGGGATTGCGGAAAGGTGGATGGAAGAAGCCGGACAGGGATATACTTCATCCAACGTCGAACATCCGGCGCCCCCAATGGCGGCCATCCGGCATCCGGTTCCGGACATGACGATAAAGACCGGGAAAGAAGGGTTAAATAGATGAAGAAAACGAAATTCTTATTGAAGGGCAGGAAGCCCCGCCCCCTGACCATCGTGGTCATGGACGGCATCGGGTACCGCGCCGATACCGTTGGGAACGCGGTTGCCCAGGCGTACACTCCCAACCTCGACCGGCTGCTCCGGCAGTGTCCGTACATCCTGTTGAAGGCGCACGGAAGGGCGGTGGGACTGCCCTCCGACGATGACATGGGAAATTCGGAAGTGGGACACAACGCCATAGGGGCAGGGCGCTACTATCCCCAGGGGGCGTTGCTCGTAAATGAAGCGATCCAGACGGGAAGGCTTTTCGAGGGCAAGACCTGGAACCGGCTCATCGACTACTGCAAGGAGCACAAGGGAACACTCCACTTCCTCGGGCTTTTCTCCGACGGCAACGTCCACAGCAACATATCGCACCTCTCGGCAATGCTCACGCATGCGGCCATGGTGGACAAGGTCCCCCGCGCACGCATCCATATCCTTCTCGACGGCCGGGATGTCGGAGAAACCTCCGCCCTCGACTACGTCGACCCTTTCGAGGAGTACCTCGAGCAGCTCAACGCGGATGCGGGCGTGGACTACCGGATCGCGAGCGGCGGCGGCCGTATGGCGATCACGATGGACCGCTACGAAGCCAACTGGGACATGGTCTCACTGGGCTGGAAGACTCACGTGGCGGGGGAGGGGCGGAAGTTCCGGTCCGCCCGCGAGGCCATCGAAACCTACCGCCGCGAGAAGCCCGGAGTCATCGACCAGGACCTGCCCCCGTTCGTCATTGCCGATGAATCCGGCTGGCCCGTCGGCACCATAGGCGATGGGGACTCGGTCATTTTCTTCAACTACAGGGGGGACAGGGCCATCGAGATCAGCAAGGCTTTCGAGGAGGAGAATTTCGAGAAATTCTGCAGGCGGCCTTACCCTCGTGTGGCCTATGCGGGGATGATGGAGTACGACACGGAACTCCACATTCCTAAGTCCTTCCTCGTGGAGCCGCCCCATATCGAGCGGACCATGGGCGAGCTTCTATCCCTGCAGGGCGTCAAGCAGTACGCCATCAGCGAGACCCAGAAGTTCGGCCACGTGACCTACTTCTGGAACGGGAACCGGTCCGGCGAGTTCAACCCGGAACTGGAAAACTACGAGGAGGTCCCGTCCGACCGCGTGCCGTTCGAACAGAGGCCGTGGATGAAGGCCGCGGAAATCACCGACCGGGTGGTGGAAGTGATACAGTCCGGCGGGTACGACCTGGTGCGGCTCAACTTCGCCAACGGCGACATGGTGGGGCACACGGGCGTATTCCCGGCCGCCAAGATCGCCGTCGAAGCCGTGGACCTGTGCCTCGGGCGGATCGTAGAGGCTGTCAAGAGCGTGGGAGGAATCCTGCTGGTTACGGCGGACCATGGGAATGCCGAGGAGATGTTCGAGATGAACAAGAAGACGGGCGAACCCAAGTTGAACGAGGAAGGTCTTCCCAAGGCCAAGACCGCCCATACGCTCAATCCCGTCTGGCTGATCGTCTACGACCCGTCGGGAGGCGATTCGATCCGGTTCAACTCCGAGGTCGCGTCCCCCGGTCTCACGAATATCGCGGCCACCTGCTTCCAGATCCTGGGGCTCGAACCCCCGGCCGGCTACGACCCGCCGCTTTTGCTTTTCGAGGATCAAGAATGATTGGGGGTCGGGTTGCGGGTTGCGGGTTGCGAGTTGCGAGTTGCGAGTTGCGGGTTACGGGTTGCGAGTTGTGGGGTGCGGGTCGGGTTGCGGGTTACGGGTTGCGAGTTGTGGGGTGCGGGGTGCAGAGATTTGACCGCTTCGTGGGCGGAGGTGTGAAAACCACGGAGAAGGCACGGATATCACAGAGAAAAGCTAAAATGAATCGAGCCGCTATACTCCGTGCAACTCCCCGGCTTTGTGGCATGGCTCATAGGAGGCTGTCCAAGAATGCCATTTTTTCCGGTTTTTGCCATCACAAGTACCTAAATTTACGATTGCTAAGTTGCCAAAAACCGAGTTCGCGGACAGCCTCATAGGCCATGTGTTTGAGGTAACACTCGAGAGGACTCACCGTCATTTCCGCGCAAGCGGGAACCCGTGCATTTCAAGGTTTTCCGGTCCCCCGCTCCCCGCCTGTGCGGGGACAAGCTTCGCGGGGGCGACGGCTCAAGTGTCGCCCTATTTTGAACCATGCCGGCCTTTGAAACCTATGGGCCGGGCTACCGCCAATTCCTGTCCTGGTGGGCAACGCTTGTCACGGAAGACGGATGTCGGTGGTCGGAGACCGGAATGGATTCATCCGACATCCGACCACCGACATCCGTCTTCCGTGGTTTTCAAACCACCACCCGCGAAATGATCATATCTTTGAAACTTCCGACTCACAACCCGCAACACGTAACCCGTAACACGCAACCCACAACCCGCAACCCGAAGCGCGTAACTCCTCTTGACTTGCGCCGTCCCGCCTTGTTATGCAGAGTCGTGTCTTTTTCCGCGAACCGATAGATCCATGATGGACTCCACCGAACCTCAATGAGCTGAAACGATGAATCCCGACAAAATGGACAGCTACTTCGGCCCGGAAGGCCTGCTGGCCCAGAAGATAGAAGGCTTCGAATTCCGCGCCCCGCAGCTCGACATGGCCAGGGCGGTCGCCCAATGCATGGCGACCGAGACGCCGCTTCTCGCCGAAGCCGGCACGGGGACGGGGAAGACCTGGAGCTACCTCATTCCGGCCATCGAAAGCGGCAAGAAGGTGGTCATCTCCACCGGCACCAAGACCCTCCAGGACCAGATATTCGACCACGATGTCCCGCTGCTCAAGAGACTCTTCTTCCCGAACCTTCAGGCCGTCTGCATCAAGGGCCGGCGCAATTACCTGTGCAAGCGCCGTTTTCGGGAGTTTTCCTTTCAACCGAGTTTCTGGAACAAGGATGAAGCGAAACTCTTTTACCGGCTGCAGCAGTGGGCCTCACGCACCCGGAGCGGCGAACGGGCCGAAATCACGTGGCTGCCCGACAACGTCCAGCTCTGGCACGCGCTGACCTCCGGGGGCGATCAGTGCCCGGGCCAGAAATGCGAAGACCATCCGACCTGCTTTCTCACGCGACTGCGGCAGGAATCGGGACGCGCCAACCTCCTGATAGTGAACCACCACCTGTTTTTCGCCGACCTGGCGCTGAGAGCGCGGGGGCTCGGCGGGGTCATACCCGAATACAAAGCGGTCGTATTCGACGAAGCCCACCAGTTGGAAGACATCATCGGCCAGTATTTCGGCATCGACTTCAGCGATTTGGGCCTCATGGAACTGGTCCATGACATCGACCGGGAATGCCGGGTCAATATGAAACAGATGGTGCAGAAGGAAGGCGTAACCAGGATCAAGGGGATAAACGACGCGGGACGGCAGCTCGAAGCCCTGTGCAGGCGGCTGCGGCACGCTCTCGGCGGGACTTCGGCCCCAGGCGGCGCGAGGGGGCAAAACCAGGGGCAGGTCGGGCGGTTCCGGCTCGACGTGGAGAAGGCGGGCAAGGAGTTCGTCGAAACCTCGGATATGATGGTCCACGCCCTGGAGCATCTCAGCGCCGCGCTGAGCCCCTTCGTCGACAGTCGTCCCGTCCTGGACGTGTGCAGCGGCAGGTGCCTGGAACTGGCCGCATCGCTTCGCTCCATGGTCGAGCAGAAGGACGAATCCCTGATTTACTGGTACGAACTGGCCCCCCGCGGTGTATTCCTCCACGGCGCCCCCGTCGAACTGGCCCCGATCGTCAGGTCGCATCTCTTCCGCGCCTCTTCCTCCGTCGTGTTCGCTTCGGCCACGATCTCGACGGCCGGTTCGTTCGGCTTTTTCCGCTCCCGGCTCGGCATACCCGACGAGAGCAGGGAGATACTCCTCGCTTCGCCGTTCGACTTCGACAGGCAGGGGCTCCTCTACCTGCCCTCCCCATTTCCGGCCCCGGCCGATTCGTACTTCTGCGCGCGGATGGCCGAAGAGGCCTCGAAGGTGCTCATCAAGACGCGGGGGCGGGCGCTGTTTCTCTTCACCAGCTACAGGAACATGAACCAAGTCCGGGAGATGATCGGGGACCGCATCCCGTATCCCATGCTCATGCAGGGACAAAAGCCCAAGCGGGTCCTGCTCAACGAGTTCAAGGAAAACGTCGAATCCGTGCTGCTGGCCACCAGTTCGTTTTGGCAGGGGATCGACGTGCCCGGGGAGGCGCTGAGTTGCGTTCTGATCGACAAGCTGCCGTTCGAAGTCCCGGACGACCCGCTGACGGCGGCCCGCATCGACCTGCTCACCAGGCAGGGGAAGAACGCCTTCTTCGACTACCAGGTCCCCAGGGCCATCATCCACCTCAAGCAAGGGGTGGGAAGGCTTCTACGGTCCTCCACGGACCGCGGCGTCGTCGTGATCTTCGACAACCGCCTGGCCACCAAGAGCTACGGACGCCTCTTTCTCAAGAGCCTGCCTCCCTACCGGGTGATGCGAAACATGGAAGAACTCGACGCCTTTTTCGCCCGGCCCCAACCCCAGCCCAAGTCCCGGCGTAAGCCCCAGCCCCGGCACGATGAGCCTCGAACCCGAACCAGGGCCGGATAACCGGACGCCCGGACGTCAAACGGAAGACTCGAGCACTTCGAGACGGGACCCTTCCCCTTTCCCGGTTCCGGGCGCGACCCGGTAGATGCGGTCCGCGTAGTCTCTGAAGAGGCTCACGTCGTGGTGGCTGATCACGAGGATCTGGAAGTCGAGCCTGTGGGCGATAGTGTGAACGATCGACATCAGGCGGGGAACCAGGTCCGGCCTGATCCAGCAATCCTGCTCATCCAGGATGAGAAACCTGCGGTGCTCCTTCTCGTCGAGCTGCGACAGGGCGATGAGCCGAAGCCCCACGGAGATGATGTTGCAGACGGACCCGCCCTGGCCCGTCAGAATGTCTTCCGGGTTGCCGTCCCGTTCTATGCTGAAGGTGACGGTGACCTTCCCCCTCTGCACGTCCCTCGACGAACCGACCGAGAGGTCCTGCCCCAGGACCTCCCTCAGAGCGTAGGAAAGATTGCGCTCGACCTCGTCCAGGATTTCCCCGAACAGGTCCCGGCACAAAGTCTCGAGCCGCTCCGCGATCTTCGGCTGGTCTTCAAGGAACGCATTCGCCTCGGCGAGACCCCTTCGGTTCCTTTCGAGCTGCCTTTGCAGGTCGGCCCGGCGTCGGCAAAGCATCTCGAAGTTCTTCCGCACTTCGGCGGGACTGCGCGGGATATCTCCACTCTCTTCGGACGCCGCCACGATCACTCCTTCGCCGGGCCGGCGTCGGCGCCCGGATTTTCGATGGCTTCGAGCCGTTCCTTGATTCCGCTCACATGCTTCCGATATTCTTCCACCATCCGCTCGTTTTCCTCGCGGCGCTTCTCGAGTAGTGCGCGAAGCTCATCGATGTCGCTGGTGCCGTACTCCCGTTCCGCCTTCTCCTTGAGGTTCTTCAGTTGCTCCTCGAGGTTTTGCCTGTCCCGGTCCGTTGCGATCCTCTGCTCGTTGAGCACGTTGTATTCGCGCTTGAGCTTTTCGAGCCGTTCCCGCACTTCCATGTCCCTCTTGGAACCCGGCCCCTCGGCGGTGTGGGCTTTACTCTTTTCCATCCGACATTACCTCCTCGTATAGTTCCCAAATAACGCGATCCAAAGGATCGTCGCGGTCCAGGTTGGATTCCAGAAAGGCCTTGAGTCCGACCCCCTCCGTGGTCCTCTTGATCGACAGATTCTCGATTCCCCTGATGAAGCGGGATTCGTCCATTTCGACGCCCGCCGCTTCCTGCTCCTCGGAAAGAGGCGGAAAAACCTCCTCGAACGGTCTGTGCGGGACTTCCAGGGGCTCCATGACGCCAGGGATGTCCGTCGGCGTCCCGGGCGTCTCCCCCGGCCGCCAGATGTGGATTGCGGGCCGGAGCGCCTTCGTATACCGGCTTCGGGCGATGCGCGCGATGTTTCCGGGGTTGAACCACGTGGTGCAGCCGCACCTCTGGGGAGGCTTGGGCGTATGGATATGGCCGTTTACGACCAGGTCCACGCCGGGAAGCTCCTTCAGGCGGAACCTGCCGCTCTCGTAGCCCGGAAGGACCAGGTCGTGGTGGCTCAGCCAGATGACATAGTCGTGGTCCCCCCGGTCCACCTCCCGCGGGATGGGGGTCCAGTCGGGAGACGCCCCGATCAGGACCTTGCTGTTTCGTATTTTCAGCGAAGCCACCGGGCCGGGTTGGTCGATGAGTCGTATGGCCCCGGCGGCGTGGAGAAGGTAGAGGGAGACATCGCGGGTCAGGCGGGCCTCGTGCTTGTCGTGGTTTCCGACGAGCACCCACGGCTTCGCCTTGCGGAAGAGTTCCATGAGGTCGGCCATGAGGTGGTTCGGGTTGTTTCGCGGGACATGGAAGAGGTCCCCCAGGATGACCGGCAGGCAGTTGCGCTCGCAGGCGGCTTCAAGACAGAAGGAAAGCTTCTCGATGACGGTATCGGCGTAGTCGTCGATGCGATGCCCCGGAGGAAACGCGGCGACGTGAGGGTCGCCGATGAAGACGATCCCCTCCCGTGCAACGTTTTCGGTTTCCGAGACTCGCGGGAACGTCCCGGTGTTCGTCCTCGTTTCGTTCCCATCGGAAATACTCGGATCAGGCATGCTTCGTCTCCTCGAGGAAATGGGCGACATCCATGGTGAGTCCGCACAGCGGGCAGGCCCCGGCCTCACCGATGACCTGCTCCACCTCCCGTCTCTTCGCGAGAAGGCCGTCCTCGACCTTTCTGCGCAGCTTATCCGCCTTTTCGAGCTTTTCTCCAAGCGAGGAAACCTGTGCGATGAGGTCCTCGATGTCCCGGTTCGAAAACAAATCCGGCAAGGGGGCGAGGCCGCCCAGTACCTCCCTGCAGGCGTCGGTGCAGCGGGTTTGCGTCTCCAGGCGGCGCAAGGAACCGACCAGGACTTCGAGCGCGCCCGCATCCTCGATTTCAGGGGGAGGTTCGAGCCGCGCGAGCGCCTCGCCCCTTCCCAGGGCAACCGTCGCGTAAACCCGGCGGGTTTCCAGTCCCGCAATCAAATCCTCCAGAGGCTTCACGTCGAAGAGCGCGGGCGGTCGCTCCAGCCGCTCCAGCGCTTCCGTCCGCAGGACGCAGCCGTCCAGGGACGAGGTTGTCCGGGCGAGACGGGCCGTCAGACCGGCAAGCTCCTCCGCTTCCCGGAGTTGGGGCGGCCCGGCGAGCGCCGCCAGAGCACTCGATCGCAGCCGTAACGCTTCGCTCCGTTGCGATGCCGCGTCGATCCGGTTCGCCAGGTCGTCCAACGCGGCCGTGTTGAAGAGTTGCGGCGCGGAAGCGATCTCCGACAGGATATCCAGGCGGGAAGCGACCTTCCCGAAGAGTCCGGATGCCGCCTCGATGGACCGGACAAGGACGTCGAGCCCCTGGACTTCGAGCAGCAGGGGAGGGCGGCTGAGTCCGGCCAGGCAGTCGTGCCCGGCGCGGCAGCAAATGAGAGATTCCCCGATTCTTTCAAGCTCGCAAACGAGCGATTCGAGAGGGGCGGTTTCAGACAGTCCCGGCGGGGGCGCCAGCGTGTTCAGGGCCTCCGAGCGGCTAGCCGTCCTGGAGCACTTTTCCCGCATCGCGCTCAGCCCGTCGATGAAATCTCCCATCACCGGCAGAAGCCTTCGGCCCACCCCGATCGCCTCGAAAAGCTCCTCGGCCTGCTGGAGCACGGGCGCGATCGAGTCGAGCGGTTCGAAGCGGCTGAGTTCCGCCTCGATCTCCGCGCACTCCTTCTGGAGTTCCTTCTTCCTCGCCCTGGTCCGGTCGGTCCTTTGCTTGAGCGCCTGCTGCATGCGCAGGAGATACACCGCCTCCGTCGAAGCGGCGAAAAAACCGGCGGCCTGCGACCCCGACTGGTCGATCAAAAAGATGGGATAGCGTTGATTGCCGATGTGGATATCGACCGGTCCCGCTTCGGTTTCCACGGTGTCGAGGCGAAGGAGGGCCTTCACGTCGTCGGGCGGGGTTTTGCCGAATTTCGCATAGACTTCGGGTTCGGATGCGGAGGCGCCGTCATCACCATGCGCCGCATCCGCCGCGGGCTGATAGATCTTGTAGATGCTGGACTTGCCGGTCCGCACCCATTCGACGATCTCGCCCGAATCCAGTTCGATGCGAACCACGGCGTTTTTTTCCCCGTGCCGGATCGCGCTCCTGCCCTGCGGAGGGTTTTGTGAAATGGCCCGGACGGCCTCCACGAGAGCGCTTTTGCCGGTATTGTTCGGCCCGGTGATTACGGTCACCCCCTCGGCCAGTTCCAGGCTGGTCGACTTATGAGCCATGAAGTTTTCTACCGTAATCCGCCTGATCATCCCCCCTCCACAATGACCGCAAAAGATTTGACCACGAAAAACACGAAAAGCACGAAAAAAGAAACGAAAGAATCTAATGCTCTTATAGAGCCAGACGCTTTACGGTGGCTTTGGGAAAAGAGCCGAAATTCACCAACAGGGCAAGCTTCATGCCCGTCGCTTTCAGGTAGTTGAGCGCCTGTGCAGCATGCTGGAGCGTCGTCTCTTTGACGGCCTTCAATTCCACGATAATCGAATCGTAGCAGATCAAGTCAGGTTTATATGTTTGATCCAGCACCACGCCTTTGTAAGTGAGCTTCAGTTCCCTCTGGGACGTAAAGGGAACTCCCCGGCTTCTCAATTCGTGTTCCATGCATTCTTGATAGACAGCTTCAAGAAAACCACACCCCATCTCCCGGTAGACTTCAAAGACGGCTCCCTGGATAATGTAACACTCTTCCTTATAGAGGATCTTCTCGTGTTTTATTTGCTCTTCGCAGTCCACCATGCCCACCTGCTGGGATTTTTTTCTTTTTTTCGTGTCCTTTCGTGTCTTTCGTGGTTACGAATCACTCCCTTTCGATGTTGCACAGGAGCCCCCGCAGTTGGTACGAACCAAAAGCCGGGTCGTACGGCGGAGCATCCGACGTAAGCACGTTCGCATTGGATTCGAATACCCCGAAGTCGAAGGCTCCCCTTTCCGGAAACCACCATCCGTGGTCCACGTTGACGACCCCCGCCTTGATGTCTTCCGTCACCACGGCCTGCATGCGGATTTTCCCCCTGGGCGACGCCACGGTTATCCAGTCCCCGTTTGAAACTCCCCGCTCCCGGGCGGTGTCCGGGTGCAGTTCCGCAACCGGGTTGGGCCGCCTTCGGCGCAGGGTCTCCACCTGCCGGTGCTCGCTGTGGAAGTACTCCGGCCGCCTGCCGCCGGTGGTCAGGACGTACGGGTATTCGCGCGCAAGTTCGGGCTCCGTCATGGGGCTTTCGGGCGGTTCCTTGTAGGACGGCAAGGGGTCGTAGCCCGACCGCGCCAGGGCCTTGCAGTAAAGCTCCACCTTCCGGGACGGGGTGCGGAATCCCTTCTCTTCGAACTTGCGGTACCTGTGCGGCGGGTGGATGACGAATCTCTCCTTGAGTTCCTCGAAGGTTACGCCCAGGGGCTGGAGCCTGTAGTTCAGGATGTCCTCGAGGCCCTGGTCCGCTCCGAAAAGGTCCAGCCTGCGGGCGAGATCGATGAGAATATCCTCGTTTTGCCTGCACAGGCCGACCTGCGCCACCTTCTGCTGGGCGAAGACGGCGTTGCCGGCGACGAAGGGAAGCTCCATGACCTGGTCCACTTCGGGCCAGAAGGCGGCGGGCAGCACGTAATCGGCCAGCGCCGCCGTGGGAGTCATGAAAAAATCGCTCACGACGAGAAGGTCCAGGGCCAGCAAGGAATCGTACACGCCACGCGAGTTGGCCACGGTCAGGAGCGGATTGTTCCCGAAAACGAGGAGCGCCCGGATGCGGTAGGGGTCGCCGGTCCTCATGGCCCTGAACAGGCCCGGTATGTGGGCGGAAGGCATGAAGGCCCTGAAACCTCCCAGGAGCTTGAAGTCTTCGGCCCCGATACGCTTCTTGATCATCCCCTCGGGCAGTTTGTCCTTTAGGACGGGGTAGGGGCGTATGATGTCCATGCCGAAGATGTCGCCGCCCGGCACGTCCAGGTTTCCGGTGAGTCCCCGCAGGAGCGCGATGGCCCTCACCGTCTGCAGGCAGTTGGGGTTTTGCTCGATGGCCACCCCCCACTCGATGACCGAGGGTTTTCCCAGCGCATATCTTCGCGCGGCGGCTACTATGTCCAGCGCCGGAATTCCGGTTATCTCCTCCGCCCATGCGGGGGTGCAGTCTTTCGTGTGTTCCTTCAATTCCTGGAAACCGGCCGTCCACTTTTCAACGAACTCCCGGTCGTGGATCCCCTCCCGCACGATGACGTGAATCATCGCCAGGGCAAGGGCGTCGTCGGCGCCGGGTCGTATGGGCAGCCACATTTTGCACAGGCGCGCCGTCTCCGACCGGCGAGGGTCTATTGCGATGCCGAAGGCCCCCGAACGCAGGGCGCGCTCGGCGGGGTAGCCCAGTTCGCCGTCCGGATTGGATATCAGGGGATTGTGTCCCCAGAAAAGGATGGTCTCGGGCTGAACGTCTCCGTAGTAGTCGGCGGCGACGTACCCGCCGTAGGTGAGGTTGCTCACCGTGATCCTGGGGATGAAGCAATTGGCCAGTCCCGGCTCGTACCAGTTCGGCGTGCCGAAGGTATTGGCGAAACGGATGACGTGGAAATAGTGGTGCCTTCCCGTTCCCTGGCCGAGCGCGACGCTTTCCCGTCCGCTTTCCCCCCTGATTTGGTCGAGTTTACGAGCGATTTCGGACAGGGCTTCGTCCCAGGAGACTTCTTTCCAGTTGTTGCTTCCGCGGGGTCCGGTTCTCTTGAGAGGATTCAACAGGCGGTCCGGATGGTACATGATTTCGGGCGTATTCAGCCCCTTCACGCACATCCTTCCCAGGTTGAAGGGGGAATCGGGGTCGGGCTTCACCCTCACCACCTTTCCGCCGTTCACGAACAAACGCGCGGCGCATCCGCCGTGGCAGATGCGGCATACGCTACGGTAGACACCGTCTTGTTTGAAAGACACCGTTGTACTCCTGACTTATCTGAGTTGATGCGACGTAAGCCGTCTTCTTCTCTTCGACCGTCTCCGGATTTTGGCGGCATCTTATGATAGGATCGTATGGGATTCAATCAGATTATGACAGGCGGGCCACACAGTTCTTCTCTTTTCCGTCTTTTTCGTTCTTTCTTTTGCTTTCAATCGTTTTCGTGTTTTTTCGTGTTTTTGCTGGTAAAGGGCGGGGCGACGGACCCCGGGTAGATGTCATACCTTTCGCACGGCTTCGAGAGCTGCTTTCAAATCCGCCATCCGGTAGGGTTTGTGCAAAAAGGCCTGGGGTTTCTCGGGATAGTCGCTTTGCATCACCTGCTCCTCCTCATAGCCGCTTGCAAGGATGACCGGGACGTCGGGCCGCAACGTTCTCAAGGCTTCCAGGGTTTGCCGGCCGTCCATTCCGGGCATGCCGAGGTCGAGAAGCACGAGGCTGATCTCGTTCATGCGTCGGCGGAACAACTCCAGCGCTTCAGGGCCGTCACCCGCCGCAAGGACCTTGCCGCCGAACCAGCACTTCAGCATGGTCTCGGCCACATTGCGAACCAGCGGTTCATCGTCCACCACCAGGACGACTCCACGGTCTTCGACTTCGCCCGCGGCGGGGACCAACTCCCGGCCGGCCCGGGGCTCCGCCTGCTCGAACAGCGGAAAGAACACCCGGAATGTCGCCCCCTGTCCGGGCCGGCTCTCGACGGCGACTGCCCCCTCATACGTTCTCACCAGCCCTAAAACCACGGCCAGACCCAAACCTTGCCTCGCGAATTTCGTCGAAAAGAAGGGATCGAAGATGCTTGCCAGCGACGCCTCGTCCATGCCGCAGCCGTTATCGGCGACGGAGAGGCGGACGTAATTCGCCGCCCAGGGCCTCCAGTCCATCGGGAAGAACCTGTTCTCCCGGATTTCCGGGGCAGCTACCGCTTTCACTTCCACCGTGATTTCCCCGCCGCCTTCCCCGATCGCTTCCATGGCGTTGGAAACCAGGTTGGTCACTATTTGCCTCAGATGCGCCGCATCGCACTGAATGACCGCCGGTTCGGGTGAAAGCAGCGTCTTTATGCTCACTCCACCCTGCATGGATGCCTGGAGAAGAGAGAGTGATTCCCCGCACGCTTCGTTGACATCCATCGGTTCCTTTATTCCGGTCGTTTGACCGACATAGGTGAGCATGAACCGGCTGACTTCGGCCGCCCTGAGAGAGGCTTCCAGGGCTTCGTCGATGCTCTCCCGCAGTTGCGGGAGGTCGGGAAGGTCGAGGAGAGCAAGCTCCAGGTTTCCGATCACCGCTCCGAGCATATTGTTGAAATGATGGGCAATGGCCCCCGCCATTCTCCTCAGGCTTTCCGCTTTCTGCAACTGTTGCAACCGCTGCTCCAGCAGTATCCGTTCCCTTTCGTCGCGCTTGCGTTCGGAGATGTCCATCACGACCGAGATAATGCACGCCTCGCCCCCGACTTCAATGGGAGACACGGAGCACAAGGCGGGGAACACTTCTCCCGACTTTCGGCGGAAGGACACCTCCATGTTGTCGATTCCTCCTTCCCTTTGGAGCAATTCGACCATTTTCCGACGCTGGTTCGGGTCTTCCCATATACCGAGTTCGATGGATGTTCTTCCTACCGCTTCCTCCCGCTCATAGCCCGTCAACCTGGTGAAAGCCCCGTTGACGTCTATGTAGCATCCGTCGCTTCGGCGGCTGATCACGATGAGCGCCGGACTCAACCGGAATATTTGGGACAGAAGGACCTCGCTCTCATGCAGAGCGTTCTCCATCCTCCTTTTTTCCGTAATATCGAAGCTCACGTGAACGACGCTCGTGACCTTCCCGAATTCATCCTTGAGCGGAGTGGCGCGTCCCAGCCAGGATTTGCCGTCCGGCGAGAGATACTCTCCTTTCTGGAATTCTCCGGTTTCGATAGCCTTTCGAGCGATACAGTCGGGACATGGAGATTCTTTTCCCTGAACGAGCCGATAGCAGGGAATCCCTTTCCCTGCTTCGCCCGAAGAAGGCGACAGATAGGGCTCCAAAGCCTTGCTTCCCCAGAGGATGCGCATTCCGGAGTCCATGTACTTCACATTGATGTCCTGGAGGTTATTGAGGACGGCCGCCTTTTCCGACTCCGACTGCCTCAGGCTCCGCTCGACCTGCTTTCTCTCCTCTATCTCCAGCGCCAGTTTCGCATTGGCGGCGAGCAACTCCGCCGTCCTCTCCCGTACCCGGTTCTCGAGTTCCTCGTGGGCCTTCCTGAGCAGCTTCTCCGCCCTGATTCTCCTGCGAACGTTCGTCGCGAGCAGAAAAACGAGCGCCAGAAGGACGCCGATGCTCCCCGCCACTGTCCAGATCAGGCGCTTGTGCCGTGAATAGATGTCTTCCGGCGCGTTGATCGTGAGGCTGCCTTCGGGAAGTTGGGATTCCTCGATTCCGAACCGCTCCAGTTGTTCGTGGTCGAACATGTACCGGTTGGGGCTCCGGAGAAGAACGGGCATGGAATCCACGCTACGGCCGTCGAGGATTTCCAGCGCTATCCGGGCCGCGGTCTCCCCCTGGAGCACGCCGCTCACCATCATGCCGCCCACGACACCCGTACCGAGGTTGAAGTCCCAGGCGGTGTAGACCGGCAATTTGCTGCTCTCCGCCACCAGCCGGTTTCCCGCCTCGACGGAGAAGAGCTTTCCGTTTCCGTCCTTGTAGAAGGAGAGGTGCAGAACGACGGTGTCGGGCGGGAGTGCGGAAAGCGAACTTACAAGATCTTCCGCGGTCATTGCGGCCAGTTCGATAAAATCGACGCGGCGGCTGAAAAGCGGCGCCACCTCCCGGAACCTTTCCAGGTTGACGGACCCCGTGGACGTACTGTCGCTCACGACGGCAATGTGGCGCGTTCCGGGATGGAGCTTCAAGGCGATTTCGATCGTGCTCTTCAGGTCGAAATCTTCAACCACGCCCGTAAAGCCCGTACGCCCCGAAATTCTATCCCCGCTGAAATCGTTGATTCCGCAGAAAACGACGGGGACGCCCGGAAAGAGTTCATCCCGGTGGGAGAGCAGAAAGTCGAGCGCGGCGTCATCCGAACAGATAACGGCGTCCAGCTTCTGATTCGAATACTTGAACCGGTAAGCTTCCCGCAGCAGGGGGAAAAGCCGGGCGGGCCGGTGGCGCTTTGCATCCATGTACTCGACATGGAATTCAACCTCCCGCCCCGCGGCCTTAAAGGCCGATTCGATTCCGTGCATCACATTATCCGTCCAGGGAAAACCGGAGTGGTAGGAATGGAGCACGAGCACCCGGGGGCCGTCGCCCGTGTGCGCGAAAGCGCTCCGAACGTGGGAATGGAAGATCTCTTCCGCGCCGGACAGGACCAGCGCCGAAGCAAGGAGAACGAAGAAGAGGTCCCGCGCCTTGCGCAGTCCACGCGGGTTCGAAGCGCCGGCATGCAACGTAAGAGTTCGGTATCTCACTGGTTGCTCCTCCTTCACGGCACGGCATGGACAACTCACGCGTCCCGGAGAACCGCCTTTATGGTTCTGGCTATGGTTTGCCTGTCGAAGGGTTTGGACACGAATCCCTCGATGTCGTATGCCGAAGCCGTTTTCTCGTTGATTTCCTCGTTGTAACCGCTGCAAACGATGACGGGCATGCCGGGCCGGATACGCTTGACTTCCCTGGTCAGGTCGATACCCGTCATATGAGGCATGGTGTAGTCGGTTATCAGTAAATTGAAGAAGTAGGGCAATGCTTTGAAGGCCTCCAGGGCGTCCAGGCTGCTCGTCGTCGAAGTGACCTGATAGCCCAGCGATTGGAGCATCTTCTTTCCCATTTCGACCAGCGCTTCTTCATCATCGACGAACAGGATATGTCCCTTGCCCGAAGGGGTGTCCTCGGAATCGACAACCGGCCCGGACAATTCCAGGGTCACCCTCGGGAAATAGATGCTGAATGTCGAGCCTTCTCCCGGGCTGCTTTGAACCTCTATAACCCCTTTGCAGTTCTTCACGATGCCGTGGACCACGGAAAGCCCCATCCCGGTACCTTCGCCTCGCGACTTGGTGGTGAAGAAGGGATGAAATATCCGAGGCATGATTTCTTCGCTCATTCCGATTCCCGTGTCTCTTACCACGAGCCTTACGTATTCGCCAGGATTAAGTTCCGGGTTCGGCAACGGGTTCGATTCCCCGACAGCGACTTCCGAAAGCTCCAGGTCCAGGGTCCCCCCCTTCTCGCGCATGGCGTGAGCGGCATTGGTGCAAAGGTTTACGATCACCTGGTGAACCTCCGTCGGGTCCGCCATGATCCGGCTCTGCCGGGACACGGCGATCTTCACCCGGACCTCGATGGTCGAGGGAAGAGTCGCTCGAAGCATCTTGATGGCTTCCTTGACGATATAGGTGACTTCAATCGGTTGGTATTCTTTCTGATTTTGGCGGCTGAAGGTGAGAATCTGCTTGACCAGTTCCTTGGCCCTGTACCCGGCGTTCAACACCTGGAGCAAATCCTCCCGATAGGCGCTCTTATCCGGGGCATCGTCCAGGGCGATTTCGGTGTAGCCGATGATCGCGCTCAGTATGTTATTGAAGTCGTGGGCTATGCCTCCCGCCAGCGTGCCTATTGCCTCCATCTTCTGAGCCTGCATAAGGCGGGTCTCGGTATTTCGGCGTTCGGTAATATCCTGACTGATGCCGAAGCGCAGGACCGGCCAACGCGCCGCGCCTTCGCCCTCGAAATATACCCGCGACTGGACGGACAGCCAGCGCACCGCGCCTTCCGGATCGACAACGCGATACTCGATGCTGCTGCAATCGTTGGTGGTCCGCGGATCGAACATGCCTGCGATGCTCTGCCTGAGCCGCACGGCATCATCCGGGTGAATGCGGGAAAGGACTTCGGCAAGCGGCGCATCGCCACCGTCGAAGCCGTAATGGGCTCCGGCGCGGGCATCGAAATGGATCGTGTCCGTCGCCACATCGTGGCGCCACGTGCCCAGTTGTCCGGCTTCGAGGGCGAGACGGCACTGTTCTTCGCTCTCGTGCAACGCCTTTTCCGAGCGCTTTCGAGCGACCATGTCCATGACCATGGACGCCAGGTTCTGCACTACCTCCACATCTTCATGGGTGTAGTCCTCCTGCTTGTTTCCCACGCCCATGACCGCCGTCACCAGGCCGTCTCTCATGACAGGGACGACAAGTTCACGCTCTACCGGCACGTGCCCGGGAGGCGCTCCCTTCCTGTGCATCAGGCTCTCATAATCGTTGTGGATAACGGGTTTCCTTCCATGGAAACAGTCCATCCAGACCCCGGCCCGGCTCACCGGATAGTGCAGACCCTTGCCCTCCGCTTTGCACATGTGCTTCAGGGTGTTGGTCGACCATGCCTGCAGGGTGAGGTTCTCCTGGTTCTCATCCACCAGGTGAAAGAAACCCACGCAGCTTCCCGTAAAGGACTCGGCCATGTCGAGGGCCTTCCGCATGAGTCCGTCGAGGTCGGAATGCAAGGCCAGTTCCGATAGTTGCGCACGCGCGCGCAGCAAGGCCTCGAAGCGTCGCCGCCTGTTGATGTCCCGCAGAAACACGAAGAGCCTTCCGCCCGCGTCGGGCCAGTATGCGGCATTGACCTCAACCGGCCACAGGGCGCCGTCCCTGGCGCGGTGTACGGTTTCGAAGAGATCGCTTCCGTCCCGCATGATCCGGTCGATATGACGTTCCATTTCCCCTTCGGCTTCCCGGGCATCGAGGTCCCGGATGCGCATGGTGAGCAATTCCTCGCGGCTGTAGCCGGAACGGCGAATGTACGCATCGTTTACTTCCAGGAGATTTCCCCGCACGTCCGTCATCCAGAACCCGTCCGCCGAAGTCTCTATGACCGCCCTGTACTGCATTTCCCGTTCGCGCAGGGACCGCTCCGCATGCTCGAGCGCCGCGATAGGGCCGGATACGCCGGTTTCATTCTTTTTTTCCTCTACCATATCCAGGTTCCTTCCAATCCTCATCTTCCCGCAGCTCAGCTCGAACCTCGTTTTGCGAAGCGCGCGTCCGGGGCAGGGCGACCGGTCGCGGCGCGCTTCATCCAAACGGCGCCGGGGACAATCGTCCGGCCGGCGGGTATACCAAGTCCTCAAGAGCCGTCCGAACGAGGCAGCGCACGGCAATTTCAGCAATTTCGTCGTTCACGCAGTATTTAGGAGGGTTATTTTATACCGTATTTGGAAGCGCTCATGATGGTAAATTATGGGTGGTTTAATGGTAGTATAACACTACCATTATACTATCCGGTAACACGCCTCGATACCCGGAGGAAACCGCGAAGACCTAAACATTGGAGCGGAGAAAGGACTGCAGGTTGATTTTTTCCTGTTTCAGGCCGAACTTTTTCCGGATGTTCTTTCGATGGAACGACACGGCGTTGACCGATATGTTGAGCAACGCGGCGATTTCTTTGTTCGTTTTCCCGTGCCGCACCAGGTCGGCGATCTTCGTTTCCGTCGGTGTCAAACCGGAACTTCCGGCAGGGAGCATCTTCGAGTAGTTTGCTGTTATATGGTTGAGATTACTTTTTATTATATCGAGGAGAGTCTTGCATTCAGCGTTCGATACGCATCTTTCCACCCTCTCCAGGTACGGGAGGATCAACTGCCGGATGCTCGACTGCATGTCTTCGACTATTCCCCGGTGCTCTTCGTCGCGGTGGTTGAGAAGGACCTTCAGGGCCGTGTTGACCTCCTCGAGGTGGCGCGCCTGCGCCTGCAGCAACTCCTTTTTTTCCACCAGTTCCAGTTCCGCCCGCTTTCGTTCGGAAATATCCTCCATCATGGGAATGAAGTGAACGGGCTTTCCCTGGGCATCTTTCATCATGCGAACGGAAAGGTAAATCCAGACGATGCTGCCGTCCTTTCTGATGTAGCGTTTGTCCATCTCGTACTGGTCGATTTCACCGGCTTCCAGCTTTCGGGCCAGGTCGATATCGAGCGCGATGTCGTCCGGATGGGTGATATCCGGGAACCCCAAAGAGGTAAGCTCTTCTTCCGAATACCCCGTGATGCGGCACAGCGCCTGGTTGACGCGCAGGAATCTGTAATCCATCGAAACGATCGCGGCCCCGATGGGCGCCTGGTCGAAGGTCCTGCGCAGCCGCTCTTCCGCCCGTTTGCGCTCGGTGACATCCTCCACGATTCCCTGCAGGCAAGAAGGCTTTCCGTCCTTATCGTGAACGACTCGAAGATAGAGATACGCGTCGAACAGCTCCCCGTTTTTCCTGCGGTACACGTTCTCGAAAGCCAACGTTTGCCCTTCCTCGAAGGTCCTGCGCACCACTTCGCTCCGGCGATTCCGGTCCACGTATACATCGCGGGCTATGTCTCGAATGGAATCCATCGCTTCCCGGGGTGAAGCATAACCCAGCATTGCGGCAAGAGCAGGGTTCATGTTGAGGAACCGTCCCTCAAAGGTAGAGGAGAAAATACCGACAGCGGCATTTTGGTACAGGCCGCGGTACATTTCCTCGCTCTCCCGCAGGGCTTCTTCCATTCGCTTTCGTTCGGTGATGTCGTGCAGCGTGAGGAAGACGCCGCAGGGCGCGGTCTCTCCCGGATGGAAGTCGGGGAAGGCGTTTACGACCATCCAGACGTAGCAGCCCTTTTGCGGGTTGAATACCCCCGCGACCACGTCCCTTACCGGCTCTCCGGTCTCGAGGGCGACCAGGGACGGATGCTCCGCCGCCGGAAATGCGGACCCGTCCTCGCGAATTATGCCCCAGGCCCGGTCGTCCGAAGTCCTCCCGAGCATCTCCTCCCGGCTCAAGCCCAGCATCAGAAGGGCCGCCTGATTGACGTCGGCGATTTTCCCGTCGGCGTTCCTGTACAACGCCCCCTGGCGCATGTTCTCGAAAAGCGTCCGGTATTTCCTTTCGCTGTCGCGTAAGCCTGCTTCCAACTGGTTTCGTTCGCTCATATCCCTGTAGACCGCCGGTATAACCAAAACCTTCACCGCAAGGTATCCGCCTACGAGCAGTATAATGCATATGCCGACAATGCCACAATCCGGCCCGGAAAGCAAAAAGATATGCACGCTCTTAGGTTCGATGAATGATTCGGGCCTCTCAATACTGCTGGAATCCTTTGATTCCAGGTGCTATGATCGGGGCTCATCCGTTTGAGAAAGTACAACTACCCGCAAACTGAGAGGCCGCGCCATGAAAAACATCCAGAAGATTATGCGGATTCTCGGCCGGAGAAAGGTCCTTCTGCCGACGATCTGTGTTCTGATCCTTTTCACGCTGGGATCTATTTTCTCCGTGTACGTCATTACCGGGTACGTCAGGAATTTCTGGGACAAGAGAGAAAAGGAGAATGTCGCCGAATGGATGAGCGCCCTCGACGTTTCATTGAAAGATGCGTCCGGGAAATCGTTCGAAGCGGCCGCCATCTTCGCCCAGGATTTTCGTATCGTCGAGGCGGCTAAACTCGCCCTGTCCGGAGACATAACGAACGAAGCCGATCCGCGGTCGAAGGATGCGCGCGAGCGTCTCAAGAAGGACTTCCTGCCCGTCATGGAGGGGTTCAAGAAGGCGTCCGGCAAGCCGTTGAAGCTGCACCTGCATTTGAACAACAACGGACAGGTGAGGAGCATCTGGCGGTTCGACAATCCCGGGCAGGAGAAGACCGACGATATCGGTAAGTTCAGGCAGACCCTTCAGGCAATTCAGAAGGACCCGGCCCACAAGCCCATCCTGGGGGTGGAAGTGGGGAGGAGCGGCATGGTGATCCGCGGCGTCGCCCCGGTCGTCGATGAGAAGGGGACCTACCTGACCAGCATCGAAGCCTTCACGGACTACGACAGCCCCATCATCGCGTTCAGGCAGACGCACCGGGAAATCAAGGGATTCCGTGTCTTCGTGCTGAAGGATTATCTCGATATCGCCAGGGACCTCCAGGACCGGCAGAAGCACCCCATGGTGGGGGACCAGTTCGTTTCGGCATTCGGCGAGGGCGACTTCAGCTATGAAGCCGAGCACCTCAGGTCCGGGCTCAACGGCACGTTCATCAGCAAGCAGGGAGACGACCAGGTCGTCTTCCATCCCGTCAAGGATTTCAGCGACAAGGTCATCGGCGTCCTGGCGCTCGACATCGATTTTTCCACCGTGGCTCGGTTCGAGAAGGATTTCGAACGCCTGGTGATCGTTTTGCTGCTCGTGCTGTTCATCCCGACCGTATTCGTCTTGATCCTCGCCATCAGCTTTCTTCTTACCAAGGATATGTTCGAAACCGGGGGCAAGCTGGTTCACACCAACGAGGAGATCGAATTCGTGGCGCTCAGGTTCGCCCGGATGGGGAGGGAGCTTGCCGACAGCACCATGAGGAACATGGCGTCCATTGAAGAGACGTCGGCTACGCTGGAGCAGATCGCGGACCAGGCCCGACTCAACGCCGAGAAGGCGAATACATCCAGCACCCTCATGGCGCAGGTTTCCGGGGCGATAGAGGAAGCCGACCACTCCATGAAGTACCTGCTCGATTCCATGGAGGAAATCGCGCAGGCCGGCGAGAAGACCCAGAAGATCGTCAAGGAGATCGACGCCATAGCGTTTCAGACCAATCTGCTGGCCTTGAACGCCGCGGTGGAGGCCGCGAGGGCGGGGGAAGCGGGGGCCGGGTTTGCGGTCGTGGCCGACGAAGTGAGAAACCTTGCGGGGCGGTCCGCCGCGGCCGCCGGGACCACCGCCGAACTGATCGAGGAAACCGTGCGGAAGGTGGCCAACGGGACCCATTTGGTGCGGAAGACCGCGGGGAGCTTTTCCCTGGTGGTGAAAAACACGGCCGAGGCCCTGCAACTGGCGCCCGAGATCGCGAACGCATCCAGGGACTAGGCGGTGGGCATCGAACAGATCAACCAGGTGACTTCGGACATGCAGAAAGTCGGAGAAGAGAGTTCCACCTGCGCCGACCAGCTGTCCCAGGCGGCCGACAGGCTCGGGGTTTACGTGGGCGTCAACCAGGAAGTTGTCGGCGAACTGGCGCGGCTGATCGGGATTCGCAAGCGCGTCCGTTATCAGTGCGCCGATAGCGCCGACCTGTACGGCAGGATAAACGGCCGTCCGTGCAAAATCCTGGACATCTCCGTGCAGGGCGCGCGCGTGGAATCGGACATCGCCGTTCAGGGCAAGCAGGTGGAATTCGAGTGCGGCGTCAACGGAAAGTCTTTCCGCCTGTCGGCCGGGGTCGTATGGAAACGCGGAAAGCGGATGGGGCTGGAGTTCATGAGCACCCCCGGACAGGACCTGATCCTGCTCATAGATACGCACATAAAGAGCGACGGGACCGCCGCGGATACGTGGAATGCATGATGGACATGCCTGCCGTCGTAGACCCTTTCCATATCGTGAAACAAGGCCCGCTCGACATACAGGAGATGTGATCCGATAAAGGAGCGGCAAGAAGCCTCGTGCAATACTCGTCCGGATTATCCGGTATGGCGACTTGGAAAGGGAGCGGGGCCGGAGCGGGCGCTCCGGCCCCCTTTATGTGCATGCCCGGAGGCTGCATGCCGCGAGGCGGGCGCCCGCCGGGCATTGCAGTCAACCCGGCCGATCTTGGGATTATGGATTACAGTCAGCCGCATCGGCTCATCGGCCCGGTAAGCGATCTCGACTAATCACCAAGGACCGCGCTCTTCATGACATCGTAAACGCATGTATTGTCGATGTACTTGCCGCTCCAGGTGCGATCCAGGTTGTAAACGGCCCTCAGATTGCGGTCCCTTGCGTTGTCGCAGCGGTTGAATCTTTCACTGCGCGCGCCCTTTGCATACAGGGGTACAAGGGCGTTGGTGTGCTGAGTGGACCAGTACCGGGTTCCAGGCAAATTGCCGACGCCGTTATCCTTGACGTGGGCATAATCGACGCCGTGATCGAACACGCCGTTACCGTTGACATCGAAGAAGGTTGAACCTTCCACGTCTCCGTCCCCCCACAGGTGCCCACACTCATGGTCGGCGGTGACAATAAGCAGCGTGTTGTTCCAATTATTTCCGTTGGTGTTGTTGTCAAGGTATTCGACAACCGCCTTCACCGCTTCGTTGAAGTCGATCTGCTCCTCGATCATGCGGCCCGCAAGGTTTGCGTGGTTGGCCCAGTCCACGGCGCCGCCTTCGATCATGACCGCGAAACCGTTGGGATTGTTGTCGAGCACGTTCAGAGCGGCCCTGGTCATGGCGGCGAGATCAGGTACGCCGGAGTTGAGGGCGTCGGTGTACGGCAACGCTTTGGAATTGAGAGCGGAGCTCGAGTTGGCGCGGTTGAACTGCAGGGTGTCAAGCGCATGGGGCATTCCCAACACCTTGTCGGGAGTATCTCCGGTCATCAGAGCCTCAAATTCGGCCTGTGTGGTGATGAGTGTCCAGCCGTTATGGCCGTTTGTGAGATTAGTCCAGTTTGTCTCACCGATATTTTTGTAATTGGGAGCGGCAAGTTCGGCGGCGTCGTTGTCGTAAAGGGGGTTGCCCGGCCCCATGACGACTTTGAGGTTGCCGTTGTAATTGCCGGCGTCATAGCCGGCGTTGTTTGCGTTGGGGTTGCTTCCTTCAATCGCTTCCTTCGCCATTTCCGCGTAGTTACCGCGGTTCTTGTTGTGACCGAATACACTGACCGGAGTGGCGTGCGTCCAGTTCACGCTGGAGACGGCGCCAATGCTCTTGCCTGCCTCGGCGGCCTTTTCGAAGAACGTCTCCAAGGCAGCGAAATCGTCATCCGTGGTGATGTTGACCTCGTTGTCGAAATTCTTCACGCCGGTGTACATGGCGGTGGCGGCGGAAGCCGAGTCGGTGGGGCCGTTGGGATAGGAATTGGCGTACTGGAAGTTGGTCGCCATGGCGACCGGGTCGTAAGGCGTCCCCACATAGCCGTTTCGCTTGCCTGCCGAATTTGTGTTCATGCCGTATTTGTGCTTGAAATTTTCATATACCGCTTTGCCGCCCGTGTAGTATTCGGTTGCCTTAACGGTGTTGAACCCTTGCCCGTCACTGATCATGAGGATGACGTTCCTGGCTTTTGGTTTGCATGAAATTGCCGGTTGAAAAGATGCGAGCAGGAAAGCTCCTGCGGTGACTGAAATAAAGGCCCTTCTTGTAATACCCTTCATGATTCGTTCTCCTCTCTCAAGATCTTGTATGGCGTTTACTTCCCTTTTCCAGTCAAATGCCTTCTCCTGCCCTCCAATCCTTCCCATTTCTTGTTTTCGCTGTTACCTCCTTTCCCGATCGCGATGGACCGCCGTTCTGATGACTGCACCGTACAAGCACAGCGGGATGCCTGTATCCGATACGGCAAGGGCAACCCGACTGTTTCTCAAGGACCGGTCGCCCTCCGTTTCCCATTCGATCGTGAAGGGCTTCCGATTCGATACATACAATCAGTACATGGAATCAGCCGGATGGGACCCGGTAAGACGGTTATGAACGAGCCTGGATTGAGTTTCCGGTCCATGCGATTGGATGAGCCACTCATGACCGGGCTTTCTGCTTCCCTTGCAACAGGGGAGGCAAAGTCTCCGGATGGAACGTCTGCAAACGCTTATTTCCAAGTACTGCATTTGTAATAGATTTTCATTACAGGGAGGTGAATATTCCGTTAAGCGATGAGTACATCCAAAGATACCTTAAAGGTCGGAGGAGAGAGTTCCGCCTGCGCCGACCGGTCGGCGCAGGCGGCCGACAGGTTCGGGGATTGC